>NZ_JAKKCW010000002.1:508285-631545 GCF_021728455.1 Pseudoalteromonas sp. L23
AAGCACTACCTACTCTCTATAACCCGTGCCAAGGGTCGATAATTCGGATCCACTCAGTTGTACCACTCCTAAATATTCAGTCTTATCTAATAAGAATCCATTCGATTGTACCAACCTTAGATCTAATCCAAATAAAGAAAAGCACTACCTACTCTCTATAACCCGTGCCAAGGGTCGATAATTCGGATCCACTCAGTTGTACCACTCCTAAATATTCAGTCTTATCTAATAAGAATCCATTCGATTGTACCAACCTTAGATCTAATTCAAATAAAGAAAAAGCACTACCTACTCTCTATAACCCGTGCCAAAGCTCGGTAATTCGGATCCACTCGGTTGTACCAATCCTAAATATTCAGTCTTATCTAATAAGAATCCATTCGATTGTACCAACCTTAGATCTAATTCAAATAAAGAAAAAGCACTACCTACTCTCTATAACCCACCCCAAGGGTCGATAATTCGGATCCACTCAGTTGCAACCCTTCAAAAGTTATCTATATCTATCGCTATTTCTTAATCTACCAAGAAAAAAGTTGAAAATTCAAACTTTAGAGCTTTTAATGGAGCCTACTGTGAACTTCTTTGTCATTCCTTGACTCGCTGGAGCTACTAAGCGATAACCCAGTTTCTCGTAAAAGGCTGGCTCGTCTGCGATCATTGAAACATATGAGCCCGGCAAAACATTTGATGCTAAGTAACCATCAATATATTCCATTACTGTACGCCCTAATCCCTGCCCTTGATAAAGCGGATTGACGGCAACATCGACAATTTCAAAATTGCAACCTCCGTCTCCAACCACCCGGCCCATTGCCACAAGTTGTTCGTTATGTCGAATTGCAACCCCATATAATGAGTTAGGTAGTCCCCTTGTGGCTGCTTCTAGAGATTTTGCAGATAATCCAGCGGCTATTCGCAAATCACAATATTCCTCTGGGCAAGGTACTTTCTCTTCAATTTTGAACGTCAAAATAATCACTCCTCTAATCACTAAGAGTGATAGCATAACAACTGTATAAATAAACAGTCAACTAACTCTAACTATCACCTTCCCAAGGTTCTGGTTGTGTTCGAGAATATCGTGAGCTTGCTCAATTTCATCCCAATATAACTCCTTATATATTGGTATCTTCATTGTCTGATCCGGCAGGTCCGAGCCAAACTCATTCAGAAAATCTTTCACTAATTCCGTTTTATAGTCCAATGAGCGGTTTCTCAACGTACTTCCGTGCAAGTTAAACCTTTTCGCGAGTAACTTGGCAAAGTCTAGTTCTGTATATCTTCCGCCTAGCATAGCGAGCATCACACAGTGACAATCCATTGCTGCAACTCTTAGGTTCGCTCTGAGGTATTCACCACCGACTGGATCAAGAATGACATTTGCTTTCAAACCAAGCTTTTTCATTTCTTCAGCAAAATCACAGTCTAAATAATTAATAGTGTAATCCGCCCCCAGAGCCTTTGCGTACTTGGCCTTTTCCTTGCTACTTTGGGTCGTAATGACCATTGCACCAAGCCTTTTTGCAATCCGTATGGCAGCACTGCCAACACCCGAAGCCCCGCCATGGCACAGTAAAATCCCATTAGAATTTAGCTGCCCAGTTCGCACAATCGCATCATAGGCCGTAAGATATACTTCAGCTAAGCCTGCCGCATAGCTCAATGACAAGCCTTTGGTTAACGGCATGAGTAATTCACTTTGTGCAACCACGTACTCAGCATAGCCGCCTCCAGAGGTTAAACAAAACACTTGATCACCAAGTAAATGTTCAAACTCAGGAGATGCCACTTGAACTATCGTTCCAGACACTTCCAGACCCAATATCTCACTATCGCCTTCAGGCGCAGGGTATTTCCCTTGTTTTTGCAAAATGTCTGCTCTATTAACCCCAAACGCATGCACTTTGATTAGCACTTGCTTTGCACTCAATGTTGGTGTTTCAGTGTACTGGATTTGAAGCTGAGAAGATGCGTGACTGATATAACGCATCTTCTTTGGGATCACTGAACTTTTTTCCATACTTCCTTCTCGACGAACTTACCATCTTCATACAGTTCATGATGCCATAAATTACCATCAATCTTGTAGCTGAATGACATCGTTCGACCAAGTAAGGAAGTAACATTTCCATATTCATAGGTTTCGATAAATCTATCTCCCTCTATTTTGTAACTCCCTCCACCAGCGTATTTAAACTTTCCTTCACTTTGCGTAATGTAGCTGTGGTGAGCCTCAGTAATTAACTTTATCGACGTCAAGCTAGGCGCTTGCGCTGAGACAATGCCATCTGTGGTGGCATATTTTCCCTCAACAAATTCCCAAGTACCTAAAAGTGGGTTTGCCAAAGCAATTGGACTCAATAACAATAAACTAAGTGCGGTGACTTTCATCTTATTTCCCTTTAACGTTGTTTTATTCAGTTTTACACAATCACCCAACCAGGTCAGTTGAGATAATCTCAACATCAAGAATGAAATAATGCGTTCTCAGGTCTATTTACAATAGTAACCATTGTAGAGAAAATAATGAAATTATTAATGTTTATACTGTTGTTTGGCTTAATTGCATCCACTCAGGCAACCGAAATTGAAATCGAATATAAGAGCTGGATCAGTGGCAGTGATAGACAACATGTGGAAACTTGGCTAAAACACGGTGTTAAAGCAACAGAGCGTTCCTTGGGAATATTACAACAATATACACTTCCATTTATCATTGAACCGAGCTTATTCGCATCTGAGCCTGTGCCATGGGCCACGGTTCAACGTGGCAAACCCGACGCTGTTCTACTCCAAATCAAACGATTTACCTCAAGCCGAGTGTTGATTAAAGATTGGACCTTGTACCATGAAATTGCTCACCTTTATCACCCGTTGCTTGACCACTCAGATTTCTGGCTTGCAGAGGGGCTTGCTACCTATTTACAAAATGTCATTATGCTAGAGAACGATATTTTTAATGTTGCAGAGTTTCGTACAAGATTAATCTCAGGGCTCAGCCGAGGCGCAAAAAATACGCGAATGAATAAAGGAGCACTTAAAACAGTGAGCGAACAAATGTGGTCATTAAACGCACAACAAAGAGTCTATTGGAGTGGGGCTGCATTCTTTATAGAAGCAGAAATTGCACTGCAGGATACGGGCAATAAGAACACAATCAGAGCGCTTATCTCCTCATTTCAGCAGTGTTGTAAAGGCAGTGTAATATCGGGAGACCGTAACAGTGGACGTTTATTTATTGCGAGTCTAGATAAACTATCCAAAACCACCATATTTTCCAATCTATATGCCAACTATAAACAGCGGAAGGACTTCCCTGACCTAAGTAAGGCTCAAATCTACAGTCTGCAGCCATTAAGATAAGGTGTTGTATAAAATCCTTTCATTATCATGCCTATCCGCTATAAATATTAAAAGGCGTAGAATCCTAAGCTTGTTTGGTTTGCTGCTTTTCTGACTCAATAGCGGTTGTCATCGCACCAAGTAACTCAGTTAGCTGCACTTCAACACACTCTAGTTGTTTATTCTTCAGCTTAACATCCAACTCGTTTGCAATTTTATGAATATCAATACAATCAAACATCGCAGCAGTACCTTTAATCGCATGAACTGTTCTTGCTAACGCATCGTAGTCCTGATACTTAGCTTGATTCTTTATCTGAATGATTTGCTCATGCAGCCCAGAAATATACTGTTGTTTTAACTGATAAAATTCGGCTTCAGGAAGATCAACTTCCTCGTCGACTTGGATATCCAAATAATAGGCTACCTTTTGACTGAACACGACTCTATCAATAGGTTTTGCAAGATGATCACTAAATCCAAGTTTTAAGTAACGCTCAATTTCATGCTGCATGGTGTTGGCAGTTAATGCAATCACAGGCGTGCTACACCCTGTTGCCTGAATAAAGCTAAACGCCTGCTCACCATCCATTACAGGCATTTGGATATCCATTAATATCAAATCGAAATCACCATCTAGTACCGCCTGTACCGCTAGCTGACCATTTTCAACCGCCGTCACAGATAAACCCATACGCTCTAAAATACGCTTAATAAGCTTACTATTGTCTGTGTTATCTTCAGCTAATAACACCTCACCTTTAAGCTCTTGATTTATTTCATCAGGTATTGTGCCTTGTTCACGAACATCACCAATTTGAGCGAGACTTTGCACCCACTTTGTTTTCTCGGTGGTATATAGGCCAACAGTAAGAGTAAAGGCAGTACCTGAGCCTACCTCACTTTCTACCGAAATATCACCATCTAACTTTCTCGCTAAGCTTTTGGAGATATTTAGTCCAAGCCCTGTCCCACCATATTTCCTTGATGTGGAAGAGTCAGCTTGATAAAACGCGCTAAATAATTCTTTTTGCTCGTCCGCTGTCATTCCTATCCCGGTATCTCGCACTGTAATCATGAGACGCTCGTTTTGACACGCCACATCAATCGAGATTTTACCAACCGTCGTGAACTTCATTGCGTTAGATGTGAGATTTAGTAATATCTGTCGCAAACGAGTGGGATCAATAACCACAAAATCAGGCAGCGGAAAATGATAATTCAGCGCAAACTCCAGTCCTTTATCTCTAATTTGCTTACCCAATAATGAATCGACATGCGCAATCGCTTGAAAAAGGTTTGACTCCACCAACTCAACTTCTAGTTTATTGGCCTCAATTTTAGACATATCCAGAATATCATTAATTAGCCCAAGTACATGACGCGAGTTTTGCAAAATAACGGAGATAGCGTGATTACGCTCATGTGGCTTAATATCTCCGAGCATAATGCCATCGGCATAGCCAATAATTGACGTCATTGGTGTTCTTATTTCATGACTCATGTTTGCCAAAAATCGACTTTTTGCCTCACTAGCATCTCTAAGTTCTGAGGCCACCTGCTCTAACTCATAGGTCCGCTTTAACACCTTTGCTTCAAGGTTTTTATTGAGTTCTATATTTTCTTCACTGGTAATTCTAAACTTGTCCGCAACTGCGAAGGCCAGCAGTAATGCATCAAGCGCAGTACCTATTAGACCGTAAAGATATAAGTTACTCGACGATTCAGGCAGCAAACTTAAGTTCGTTAAATTACCCACCATATTGGGGATCGCCATTGCAATATATGCCATTACAAAATAGCGAGCGGGCTTAAATCCTTCAGTCCAACGCGTAATACCAACAAATAGTCCGAAGCAAAGCGCTAACCCCGTTACTAAAGTCGCCCAAATAAAACCAAAGCCAGGGAAAAGAATACAAAACGGTAGTCCAAGCGCAGCTATCACACCAAGCCAAATAGAAATCGACACATAGTTTGGATGAACGTCCTTGAGTTTTAGAAGATGGATATAAAATAACGCGTTAGTTAATGGCGCAAGCGCAAAACCTAACCAATGTAAGTTTGCAGAGTAAAACCCAAATAACTCGTCGGGAATATGAAAAAAATGGCTCCACGCAAATACCCACACACAAGTGAATAATGCGTAATAAAAATGAGTGATATCTTTAGAGCCGATGTAGATTAATAAGTTATACAGCCCCAAAACAATGCCGACACCAAAACAAAGCGTCATAATAAGATTTTCATAGACCACTTCCTGCTGAAAGTCTCTAAGAGGCTCAATGGTCAACTTTACCGGGGTGTAAAAGAAATCACTCTCGAAGAGAGTAACGATATAATAATCTTGACTAGGCTCCAACTTGACTTGATTACCATAATGAAATGCAAATTCATTTTCGACCTTACCCCCAGAGAAAACTCGCAAGACTGTTTCCGGTGTATATATCCTCGACTCAACTTTGCTTAATACCGTATTGTATGGATAAAGCACAAATTCATTTAAGGGTGTTTCATTTCTGACTTTAGTAACCAAGAAATAACGACCAGAAAACAGCGCTCTGTTTTTTAGTGGTTCATGAATAGATTCCCACGCACTCAATTCAGCCCAGTTTTGAGGAAATCTTGTACTAGAATTTGCCTCATAAGCCTTTCCAACATGGTGTAAATTTTGATATTGCCAAGGCTGCGTCAATTTCAACACAGCCTGATCTGCATAGGCAAAACTAGAAACCAGAATTATGCTGAAAATGATCAGGAGTAA
This sequence comes from Pseudoalteromonas sp. L23, assembly GCF_021728455.1. Taxonomy (NCBI): domain Bacteria; kingdom Pseudomonadati; phylum Pseudomonadota; class Gammaproteobacteria; order Alteromonadales; family Pseudoalteromonadaceae; genus Pseudoalteromonas; species Pseudoalteromonas sp. L23. The sequence continues at coordinate 514,392 of NZ_JAKKCW010000002.1, forward strand.
ACGCATTCTAGCCTGTTACCTCAGTAAAGTTACCTGTGATTCGGTATTGTATCTGCAAGTTTTCAACCCCCAAGTCAGGTGACTTATACGTATAGTGATTAAGCAAAATCAAAATCGATATGTTACATCCATGCCTACTCTTCTTCCCTCACCTTTAAAGTCTTCTAACATTCCCAAAAAACTACTCAGGTCAAATTTAAGGTGGCTATACTCTTTATCTAGAAGATTTTTACCCCAAATACCTAACTGCCAGTCTCTATACTCCAGCTGTAGATTAGCATTCCAAAGCATATAACTGGGTTGCTTAGCATACGGAGATTCGTTTTGGTCAAAGTAATATTCGCTTTGATAATCAAATGCTATTCTACTTTTTATACTAACTTCATCCCAATTAAATGCATAATTTATTTGCCCAGAGATATTCCATTCGGATGTAAACGGTAAACGATTGTCGGTCAATACAACGCCAACTGGATCGATAAACTCCTCAAAGTTAGCTTCAGGTATATACCCTACATCTAAGCCTATCTGAGTTTGCTCCGATAGATACCAAGTATTTTCTATCTCAGCACCATAGATTTTGGACTTACCTACGTTTTCAAGTAACTGATAAGGCGGCGCTCCAGGTACTTCTGAAGCCTGATTCATAAATACCTGTTGATCTTTATAATCATAGTAAAAAGCAGCCAAATTTGTACGAAGTTTAAGGTCATTAAATAACAGCTTAGCGCCTACTTCATGAGCGATTAGTTCTTCAGGGCCATAACTTGCCTGTATCGCGGCATCCTTCGAAATAAGGAAGCCACCGTTATAGCCGCCGCTTTTTACACCATTAGATAAACTATAATAAACACTTTTATCCGATTTAACTTTATGGATAACCGACAATTTTCCAGACAAATTACTATCGGACTCTTTTCCCTCAATGTCGTAGGCAGGAACTAAAATGCCAGCGAGATTACCTCCAAAAGGCACGTTTAAATAGGAAAAAGAGTCATACTTCACATCTTCATCGCTATATCTTACTCCTACGAGTACATCTGTATGCTCACTAACTTCATATTCATATTGACCAAATAAGGCCATTGATTTTACTTTAATATCATTATCATAGAAAAAGGTCGCCGCACTTGCACCATTAGGGGTTCCCCTAAAATCACGTAATAAGTCATTAAAATTATCTTGATAAATACGCTCTTCTAGTTGAAATAAACCTACCGTTAGAAAGCCGGTCTCCATACTTTGCTCAAACCTAAGCTCATTCACCAGCTTTTCATTTTTAAGTCCTAACTCGCCTTCACACAATGAAAATGGACTTCCATCACAATTAAATCCATGTATCCTATCTAAGCGATTGAAAGCCCCAAGATAAATAAGTTGAGACCGGTCATCCAGTGCATACGCGACCTCTGTTGTAACGCCTTTGCTTATACTGTGATGTTTTTGATAATTATTTACCCGTACAGCCCAAAAATCGTCACTGCCAATATTAAAGCCAAGCGCATCAACGCAGTTGCTAGTGCCCGCTTGGGCTGGAGAACATAATGAACCATCCAAAGGGTTTGAGAATAATCCGATATTCCCGACCGGCTGAACCAGTCCATTCCAATGACCATAATCTAATTTCACAAAAACACTGAACTTATCAAACTCGCCAAAATAACTTAGTCGAACATCATTTTGTTCCATATACGCCTCAGGAGCGTCAGGCTGTAAGTTATACGTTGTGTACTCATAGTTATTGTGGCTAGCTGCAAGTCGCACCGCGCTATTTTGATCTAGGCTATAATTGAGCGTCGCACGAGCTCTTGATAAAGAGTCAGAACCGACCCCTACACTGACAGAAGCAAAATCACCATCTGTTGGGCGCGCCGTGCGCACTAAAATTGCCCCCCCAGTGGTATTTCTACCAAAAAGTGTACCTTGTGGACCTTTCAACACTTCAACTTGTTCAACATCAAACAAGTTAATGATTTGATTATTCGCAGACCCAACAGATATACCATCTAAATACACCCCAACCGGAGAAGTGTTAGCCGTGTTATAATCGACAAGTCCGACACCTCGAATGCTGACCGCTGGGGGCGTACCCTCAGCTGCATTTTGACTGATTTTTACATTCGCAACTAAACTACCTAGTTCGGTCGTATCTTTCAGCGCGGCGTCAGTGATGACTTGTCCGGATATGGGTTTAACAGCGATAGCAACATCATTGATAGATTGCTTTCTTTTTTGGGCGTATACCTCAATGACTTCGATTTCTTCTTCGACTTGTGCTGATGCTTCCATCGAGACTGCTAAGAGTAATGTTAGTGTTATCGTATTTAACAGCACATTTGGATGTGGCATAGTTTGAATCCCGAGCTATATCATGCAATTGCACTATCAGTATAGCTGAATTAAAAAGACCCCCAAACAAATGAACCCGATTACCTTTTTAAGGTTCAAGTTATCGTTCATAATACATACAAATTATACCAAGGTGGAATTTGAGCCCTGCAAATTGCAGGGCGTAGAATATAGGTTAAGCTAATACAGTTGTACAACTAACGGTTCAAAAACCAAACGTTCGTTTAGCGCCTAAAGAGTAATAGCTCGGTTATTTAAACGGCTCAAACCCTGATTCTCCACTAATGTTTTGAGGATATCCGGTGATGGCTCTACTCGTTTGCATGCCAGCCATCACAGCAGCTTCAACACAACCTGCATTGACACCGGTTTTAATCCAATCTCCAGTAATGTAGAGGTTATTGAATATGCAGCCGTCCGTAGGCAGTCGAAATTGACTGCTATCAACAACACTTAAGACATAACGCTCACTGGGGTCGACATTCACCCTCCAATACTGAGTGTTGAACCTAACTTCACCTTCGTTATTATCAACATCAAACAATACGTTCCAGTCGAAGTCGTTACCATGATAAGCCTCTGGCCACAGTGGCTGCATCTGTAATCTAAGTTTTTGCAATGCGTTTTCTTTTACCTGAGCTTTCATGCGCTCAGGAAACTCATGATCGCTCGGAGGTGGATAATCTGCGCAGGTAAAAGCACTACAAAAGTAGGCAATGTTATTTGGCTGTGTATTTGGCCAATCTTCAACCTCAATTAAATTAGACATCGCGGCCCAAGTGTCAAAAGGTTGAGAAAATGCGCTTAATATTGGTGGCTCATTACTACCAGAAGGATCGTGAAAACCCAGTTCACTGTCAGTTTTAGTAAGCCACAACTGTAATGCTTGAGTCGCAACAGTTTTGACCTTTTCAGCTTGCAACTTTAAGCCGTTATCTTTAGCCAATAATTGCTGACAAAGTGGCTCAAGACTTGCCACTGAGATCCCAAAAATCACTAAATCGAAATCAGTACCTTTATTTAGTGTTTTTCTCGGTAACCTCTGTCCAAATGCTTGTTGGTAAACCGCCTCCCAATTAGACCAGTAAGACTCTAGGTTAATCTCATGTTCTTTAAGTAGTGCCACTTGCTGCGGGTCAATTTGTTGCCACAGAGGCGAGCTTGGCCAACATGGCAAGTCTTTGACTAATTCCAGAGGCTCGTAACTTTGCGTCTCTTTTAGTTTAACCTGTTGAATTAATTGAATGCTATCAACATAATGACCATCATCATCCTGTGTACAGTGTAACGATTCAACCTGATGAAAAAACGCAAACTTAACGCCTCGATGTTTGAGCAGCTCATAAATAGGAGAGAAAATAATATCTCCCATTCCCGCTTGCATTTTCCACATCACACCACCGCGATAACACAGCATAATCCGAAGCATGGCCAAAGCCGCAACTCCCGCTTCAACATTCGGCTTTTTAAAATCACCGTTCTCATAGCCAAAAACGAGATCATAAAAGCCGCGGACTGGTGCAGACTCCACAGACAGCAATTCATTTGCGCCATTGCGCTTGAGCCACTGTTTAAAATCGTATTGATCAAGATAACCAAACCCTCGTGAATAGACTTTGTCTCGGAGCATGCCAATGGTCATCGCAACACCTAAATCTATGCATATATATAGACGTCTAATGACAGGGTTGTCATCAATTAAGTCATTTACTTCAGACTGCAACCAGCGCCTAATTTTTCGAACCATATACCAAACAACTAAGTGATCTTTCTTATTTTCTAAACGATGATCAGCTTCACGTACCGTTAGAAAATTACTAAGTTGCGTTATTAACAGCTTTGGTGTGGATACGACCTCTTGGGCTTGATTTTCTGCGTCATCAAATAGAGCTCTAGCCTTTTCTTCTACACTATCAAAAAAGCTTTTAACTTCCTGTCCCAAGTGAGCAAGCAGCGTTTTGTCTCTTTCTTTTTTAGTTTTGAGTTGTGTGGATTTGTGGGTTTTCTCAACTTCGCATTCCAAATCATCAACCCACTTGTGTAGCCAAGCCGCAAGTAATTTTAAAATCTGCCAAAAATGTAAATCGAGTGTGCCATCTGCTGGATTACCTGGGATCTCAGGGAAATCTACTGACCAAGTTTGCCATTGCTGATCAATATATTCTTGCAACACCACCAAACTATGTGGTTTTAGCGCTTGTTGCCAAGTGTGAATGGGGATATCACTTGAGCGCTCAAGCTTATTATAAACGGTCTCAATTGCCCTAAAAGAATTGACATAGGCACCAAACCAAACGTGAAGACCGTGCTCCTCTATACGTTCGCCGTATTCAGCATTACGACCACTCGCCCCTTTGCCCCCCAAGCGCCAACCTTGCTGATAAACGGTAATATCATAGCGCTCTTGCCAATCGTCTTGTTCAGTCATGTATACCGCAGCAGTCATTGCCGAAACACCGCCGCCAAGTATTGCTACTTTTTGTTTACTCATAAACCTTCCTTTTTCTAACCTGTTGACGAGCAACATCTAAAGCCACATAGGAAGACAACTAAACATGCAAATATCGCTTTAGTAAAAAATCGTGTTTTTTATGCCACCAGTACACTAACGATGGAGGCTAGCGATACTCTGAGCACTGGAAACAATTTCTTCCACTCCTGCCTGATCGAAGTCCATTTTCACAAAGTAAGGTAGCTTGACCTCGCTTTTGCCTATTGGAATGCCAAACATTTTATCCAGTGGAAACGCATCCATTCGTTGTAGATTCAGGCTTAAGTCATCTTTGATAAAGCCAATTTTGTGGATTTTCTTCACCTCTGAAGGGGAATGCACCACTGCCGAATATACAGACTTCTCGGCATGGCCATCTGGGAACTGCTTAAATAATATTTGATCCATTTGCGGGTGGGTAAAACCCGATAAGAACTGCTTAAGAAATTGGCTATCGACGTTTAAATCAGACACTGAATCTTTGAAAAGCTCAGCAATTTCTTCACCCACTTCCAACACTTCTTTTAACCACGACTCCCCGTCATCCTCAGGTTCAATGGATAACAATTCATGCCATGCCATTTTGACGTTGGGATCAAATTCCTTAAAGGTCTCCAGAGAGAGGGAAAAGTTCAGTGGGTCGCCAAAGTTATCAGGCATTTCGTAGCGACATAAATATTTGTTGTAGCCCCATATTTCTCGACCATTTATCAGCGCGTTAATGTTATTGACCGAGATAAATGCTGGATACCAATATAGATGTTCTGCCTTTAACGTTTCGAGATTGACTTGCAGAATTGGCAACCAGATGATGACATCGGTTTCTTGCATATATCCATAGTTACTAAATGGCGGCACTTTTGACGCGATATTTTCAATATCTGTAAATGTCAATAAGCACCAATCGGTTAGGGCCCTGAATACAAATTCACTACTAGAAACCGAATTAAGCGTTTTATCAACATAGGTTTGGATTGTTGATTTTTTTCCTTTGACAAAAAAGCCATACATTTGTGCATTTAGCATTCTGCATGGAGGTTTGGCGATCGGATTACTATAAAAATGTTGATAATCAGGCAACTCGGGATACATCTTTCACTCCTTAAAGTATGATAAGTTAGTGTTTAGTGTAGTTCGCTCAAGCCGCTTTTGCGTATGTTGTTATGAAAACTCCGCTTCTTGTTGCACAACCTCAAAATAGTTACGCGCTTCTCGCTGGCAAAAATACTGATAATGCGAGTATGCGTACTCGTCATAGTTACCCGAAAGCTTGTTCATAAAACCGTGTAAATACCGCGTTCGGATACAATTCAACCCTTTTTTATCTTTTAACTGCTCAATGACGGGCTCAACGTCAAAATGAGATTCAACTTGAGCAAAGAAGATAGACACATCGCAGCTGGGCTTAATATTTAGATGGTTACGTATTTGGCTGGGATAAAATGCAATAAGTTGCTCGACAGAGTGAGATGCACCTTGTTCAGACAATGCAACCCACGCAGCAGCCCCGCCTGCACTAAAGCCAATAATAAGTTTTGGTTTGTATTCAGAAATCGCTGCTGATATTTTATCAGCATATAAACGATGACCACACTGAGCCAAAAACAGCTCATAACAATCCGACTCTGAGACACTATTTGGTTCTTCTATAAATGGTGAAAGCACCTGCACGTCACTTCCAAGCGATTTAGCAAAACGATCAATATGATCCGTATGACCGAAAATATCGGTAACGATTAATATAGCCATAGGTTTTCCTTATTAATAATTTATCGTTATTGGCTTTTATGACTTTCCTTGCCATGTGGCCTTATCTACTTATATTTGGATTAACGCACTGCAATCAAACTCTATATTCAATCGCTTAACTGAGCTTTGCTAGCATGCTTTTACCCAAAACTAAAACTTCTTTTAAAGCTAGCATACCGCCAACCTCTGTAAACATTAAATACAAATTAAATAAACATTAATTTAATCATCAACATCGCAAACAATGCTAAGCTTATTGTAAGTTCAGCAAGAGTGACCCAATTTGATCAAAATCATCTTACTCCTCTTCATTGCCTTTCAATCCAGTTTTGTATTTGCAAAACAAATAACTTGGATTGCGATAGATTTCGCGCCTTATTATATCCTTGCTGACGATTTGGAAGGGCAAGGACGAGACGAGTTATTGATAAAACTCATTCAACAACAGATGCCCGATTACACTTTTAATTATAAAGTATTCCCCGCATCTAGGGCCATACATGAGCTCTCTAATTTCAACAACCAATATTGTATGATCTCCCTCTATAAAACAGTCGAGCGGCAAAGACATATCGCTTTTAGTGAAGAGTATTCCACTATCGGATTATCAACCTCTGCCGCACTAAGGAAAGATGTTGCACAGTCACTTGGCATTACCAACAGCGCAATTGATTTGGAAAAACTCGTAACTGAGCATGGACTAACTGTAGGTGTCGCGGCAAATCGATCGTTTGGCCATGAAATTGATGCGTTATTGGCGGGTTTGCCTTCCAAGCAAGTGCTTGTAAGACCAGGAAGAGATACATTAGAGAGTTTGACTATCATGCTGCTCAAAAAAAGAGTCGACGTGATACTTGGATACCCAAGCGAACACCACTACCACAAATTGCATGTTGATAAGCAAGATGAATTGACACAAGTCAGATTGAGTATCGCCTCGCAGATAACTGCTGGATATGCAGGCTGTAATAACAATGCGATTGGTAAGGAACAAATAGCTGCAATTAGCGAAGCGTTAAAACAAGCCCATAAAAACGAACAGTTTAGACTGGCTATGTCTCGTTGGTTACCAGAGCAGTTTCAGCCACAGCTAGCTAGTATTTTTAAAAACTAACTTTCTAAAACTGATATTGCGCTTGAAAAGTGGGCTCCTCTTAGAATATAAAGCGCAGCACCACGTATGTAGAAACACGTGGTGCTAGTAGAGATTATTTACGAATACCTTCTAAGTGCAAACCGATGGTAACGTGTGTTGATGCTGGGCCTAGATCATAGTCGATGTCATAATCAGCAAGTTTTAACTGAGTTTCACCTTCAAAGCCAACTCGGTAGCCGCCCCATGGATCTTTACCTTCACCCACTTTTTTAATATCAAACTCGATATGCTTTGTTACCCCATTGAGTGTGAAGCTTCCTTTCACCTTCGCATTTGTATCATCGCTAAAAGTAATCGAGTTACTCTTAAAAGTCGCCTTAGGGTTTGCTTTTACGTTTAAAAAATCATTACCGCGCAAATGCTTATCACGCTCTGCATGGTTCGAATCAACAGAAGCAGTATCGATCACTACATTGATTTTTGACGCATTTGGGTTTTTTGCATCATAGCTGAAGTCGCCTTCGAAGCTATTAAATCGACCATGCAACCAGCTGTATCCTAAATGTTTAATTTTAAAGTTTACAAAGGCATGTGCACCTTTAGTATCAATTACATAATCCGCGGCATTTACTCCGGCCGATAAGGTCATAGCTGCCATGCTTAATGCAATGATTGTTTTTTTCATGTTTTAATCCTCAACTTTTGTAGCGTTTGGTACCTTGAGCATTCGAACTAAGGTACAATCTTTATTAATAAAGTGGTGTTTTAGCGCTCCCACAATGTGCAGCGCCACTAATCCAATGAGCCCCCAAGCAATATATAAATGCACAGTGCCTGCAATATCACTTTGTTCATCAAACAGCTCCCCAATACCTGGAACAGAAAACCAGTTGAACACCTCTATTGCTCTACCATCTGAGGTAGAAATTAAGTAACCTGTGACAAACAGCCCAAACAAACCTAAATACAAAACGACGTGAACGACATGTGCTATTGTGTTTTGCAATTTGTCCATGGGAGTGGCTTCGCTTTCGGGTTTCACGCTAGGGTTGGTAACCTTCCAAATCAGTCTAAGTACTATCAAAGCTGCTAGCAGTATTCCTATGCTTTTGTGAATATGTAAGCCATCACGGTAGAAAGGATCGTAATAACTGAGTTCAACCATGTACAACCCGAGACCAAACATGCCAAATACCGCAAGCGCGCTAACCCAGTGAAAGATGATGGCTAACAAACCATAGTGTTGTGATGTATTTTTAAACATAATATTCAGCTAATAAAACTCATTCTCAATAAGAGTAAGCTTATACGCTAAAAGTTCAGAGAGAAAGCCATAAATTTAGCGTCAGATTGTGCATATATGCACACAAAAAAAGGCGCTTCATAATACAAGCGCCTTGAGTCGGGGGGAGTGTAAACTAATTTTTATAGAAGTAGCTGTCCTTCGTTATGCTAATATTGGCATCTTGTTGCGACTCTATAGTGAATTGGATTGGAGTGCGCTTACCTTTAAGCTCATAGCCATCAGCGGTCACTGTTACTGGGATTAACGCCATGTCGCCGCCAGCGATATGCGTTGTGATTGGAGCTGTAAGTTTCGCATCTGGCAGTCCCTTTAAGCTCACGGTGTAAGTTAAATCGTGCTGTGTTTTGTTTATTACACTTAAGGTGTATGGGTTCTCGACCAACCCCTCATAATTAACACGATAAAGCGCATTACGGTCGCGAATGACAGAAGCTTCTATTGGTGTTCGATTGAATGCCCAAATCACCATAGTGACTACTATCAATACGGTAATAGCACCATAGCCTACTATTTTTAACCTAAACGGATTGGATTTTTTACCCGCTTGCTGATGCTCACTTTGATACTTAATCAAATCTGGCTGATAGCCGAATTTATTCATCGTTTCGTTGCACGCATCAATACATAAACCACAGTTAATGCATTCGTATTGCAAGCCATTACGAATATCAATACCAGCGGGGCACACTTCAACACATAAATTACAGTCTACACAGTCGCCGAGCCCCAGCTGTTTTGGGTCTTCTTTGCGTTTACGACGACCCCTATTTTCACCACGTTCGCTATCATAAGTGACGACTAACGTATCTTTGTCAAACATCACCGATTGGAAACGAGAATATGGACATGCCACAGTACACATTTTCTCTCGTAGAAAGCCCGCGTTTCCATAGGTACAAAGTGCGAACAAAAATACCCAGAAGGAAGTAAGGCCAGTCCACTCAAGCGTAAACATGTCTAGATACAGCTCTTTTGCAGGTATAAAATAGGCCATAAATGAAGTGGCAGTAAACACCGAAATTATCAACCAAATAGCGTGTTTGGCCGTTTTCTTCGCGACTTTTTTGCTATCCCAGTTTGATTTGTCCAACTTTATTCTTTGGTTGCGAGTCCCCTCCACTCGGTGCTCAACCCAAGTGAACATCAGCATCCAAATTGTTTGTGGGCAAGTATAACCACACCACACGCGACCCAGCCAAGTCGTGACAAAGAATAAAGCAAAGGCACCCACCATGAAAATCCAGGCTAGAATCATAAAGTCTTGAGGGAGAAAGGTGGCACCAAATATCCTAAATTGCTGCTTACCAAAATCAAGCAAGATGGCCTGCTGCTCATTGTACGGGATCCAAGGAATGAGAACGAAAGTTAACATTAAAAACCAGCCAAGGTTTCTCCTTATTTTTTGGAAAAAACCTTTTTGCTCTCTGACGTAAATAGGCCCTTCTTGTTTATAGGGCTTAATGATCATGTCTTCTTCTTTGATATCAAACTTCATGTTATTTGCTACATTGGTAATACACGAGTTTGATATTGCAACTTTCAGACCAATCTGAAAGTTTATAAAGCTTTGATTTTTAGTGTGTTTATCTTTATGACATTTTCATTTTCGCGAAATATCACGAATAGGCGCGAAATATCACGAAAGCTTAGTAATTTTTAGTTTTTTCATTTTCGACCTTAGCGTACTTTCGGGTAGTCCTAACTTATCAGCCGCCCCGTTGCTGCCAGCGATCTTCCAGTTACTTATTTCTAGCACTCTTAATATGTGTTCAGCTTCCGCCTGCGCTAAAGTCAGTTCACCGTTTTCAGATTTATGCTGCTCAGTAGCGTTAAGTGCTTGAGATAAATCAATTAAACGACCTTTAGATAATATCGCTTCGCGCTCCAACACGTTTTGGAGTTCTCGAATATTGCCTGGCCAATCATAACGCTGTAACGCATGAATAGCCTTTTTAGAGATCCCGCGTAGTTGCTTGCCCAGCTTTTTGTTGAGCTGCACGATGAGATTGTTGGCCAATACGGGTATATCCTCTATACGCTCCCTTAGTGCAGGCACTCGAATAGGAAAAACGTTTAAACGATAATATAAATCCATTCTAAACTCCCCACCCTCGACCATTTTCCATAAATCTCTGTTGGTCGCTGCGACTATCCGTATATCTACTTGAATCGACTTACTTCCCCCTACACGCTCAAACTCTCGCTCTTGTAATACACGTAATAACTTGCTTTGCGCTTCTAGCGGTAACTCACCAATTTCATCTAAAAATATGGTCCCTTTATCCGCCAACTCAAAACGTCCTTTACGTCTTTCATTCGCTCCAGTAAATGCTCCTTTTTCATGTCCAAACAATTCAGATTCAATCAAGGTTGGTGAAAAAGCAGCGCAATTTACTTTAACGAAAGGTTGCGATGAGCGCTCACTAAGACGATGCAGATTTCTAGCAACAAGCTCTTTACCGGTGCCGTTTTCTCCTAAAACCAATACCGTACTGTCAGTCTGACTAACCAGTTCTAGCTGCGCCAACATAGCCTGAAATATTGCGCTACTACCCACCAAACCCGAGTCTTGCCAATTTTCATTTAATGTCTCTAGCAGATAGGCATTTTCATCTTTAAGTTGCTCAGTCAGTACTTGAACTTTATTCAGCGCCTCTCTTAGGGCATTTTCAGTTTTGTGCTGTTGCGACACATCGCGAAATATCGCGACTGCACCGATAATTTGCTGATCTTTAAAGATTGGGGTTGAGGTATATTCCACAGGAAAACAACTCCCATCCTTCCGCCAGAACACCTCATTGGTTACCTGTCGTGTTTTACCATCAAACATTGTTTTGTAGATGTTACATTCATCAGCAGGGTAATCACTCCCATCAGCATGACTATGATGATGGTACTGATGTATTTTTTTCCCCAAAAGCTCATCACTTTGCCACCCAGTCATACGCTCTGCGGCCGGGTTTACAAAAACAGCGTTACCAGAAAGGTCAAAACCATAGATCCCCTCTCCAACCGCATTCAATAATAATTTAGGGTCCGCCAAAAAGTGTTTGATAATAGACATAGCAATCCTCGCGATATTTCGCGAGCATTATATAACTATAGTCTTTTACTGTCAGCCATGAGTTTTGCTTAATAACCTGAACCCGGGATAAGAAGTGAGTTAATCCACTAAAATATCCAAGTTCAAAAGTGTAATATCACTCTAGCCAGAAGTTATTTCTTAATACAAGGCAAATTTGTGCGTCAATAGCTGGCCTATTGCAAGCAAATTTAACGCAGTAGTAAGGAATAACAACTGCTAGAGAACAAGTTGTTATCCCGAGTTCAGGTTGAATAATCAGCATCGTCACAACAAATATGCATTTTTCACTCATGAAAGTGTAAAATGTGATAAAGCTTTCAAATTGAGTAACTGCGTGGACAAATCAACTTATATTCCCAGCGCGTTTCTAGACGACATAAAAACCTACTTACCAGATCACCTTAGCATCGAAGACTTTATAGATAAGTGCCAGTCTCCTTTACGCCGAGCAGTCAGAGTCAACACCCTAAAAATGTCTATCACTGAATTCTTAGCCTACTGCGAAAAAAGTGATTGGCAGGCAGAACCGATCCCTTGGTGTGAGGAAGGGTTTTGGATATCAAGAAGTGAACAAGAAGAAGCTAATCTTGCTATCGGCAACACAGATATCCATTTAGGTGGCTGCATCTATGTCCAAGAAGCAAGTTCTATGTTGCCGCCAACAGCATTGAAGTCGACTATCTGCAGTGATGATATTAATTTGGATATGGCGTCAGCACCGGGTTCGAAAACCTCGCAACTCGCAGCTTACATGGATGGACGCGGCGTACTAATCGCTAATGAGCTATCTTCATCTCGACTCAAAGCGCTTGCGGCAAATATGAAACGTATGGGCATACGAAATGTTGCGTTATCTCATTTTGACGGCTGTATCTTTGGCGATTATATGCATGAATGTTTTGATAACATCTTGCTTGATGCACCATGCTCTGGAGAAGGCACTGTTAGAAAGGATCCAAATGCCCTTAAAAACTGGTCCATTGAGTCTAATGTTGAAATAGCACAAGTGCAGAAGCAACTGATAGACAGTGCATTTCAAGCCTTAAAGCCAGGTGGTACCTTAGTGTATTCAACTTGCACATTAACACCATTGGAAAATCAGCAAGTATGCCAACACCTCATTGATAATTACCCTCAAGCAGTAGCAGTCGAAAACCTATCAACTTTATTTGAGGGTGCTGAAAAAGCAACAACGTCCGAAGGATACTTGCATGTGTGGCCTCAGCTATATGATAGCGAAGGGTTTTTCATTGCTCGATTTAAGAAGTTACACTCTGTTGCCGTTAAAAATCCAAAGCGGAAAAAAGGCACTTTCCCTTTTGAAGCGCTGGACAAGAAAACCACTCAACTATTGTTATCTGTACTAAACAAACAGTTTGGTATTGCCCAACTTGACGGTAAGTTGATGCAGCGCGATAAAGAGGTATGGCTATTTCCTGACAACTTTGAAGCAATCCAAGATAAGATCAAATATTCTCGCATAGGGATTTTAATCGGTACTACCCATAAAAATGGGGTAAGACTAGAGCATGAGTTTGCCACTACTTTCGGCCACTTAGCGTCTAAAAACACTTTAGGGCTAACAAAAGAGCAAGCTAAAGATTACTTTAATGGCAAGGATATACGCCTAGATGAGGTGACAAAACTAACGGGAGAGGTGATCCTCACGCTATGTGGCAGTGCCATCGGGTTAGGGAAATGGCAAAAAAACAAAGTTAAAAACAGTTTGCCTCGGGATTTAATTAAAGACGGCCTGTTGATAACTTGGGTATAACCTGAATATACCCTTTTGATATTTTTAAGACCGATTATGAATATAAAGAACAACTCTTTGTTTTATATAAACTTAATAAATGATTCATTTATTTGTAAAAAGAATGAAAGGTTAACTAAACTTAACAGTACTTTCTACTTCTCCCTACAGTCTTAGAAGGTGTTTTTAGTTAGCGCACGGCTCAATCTTGAGCCTTTCCCTAGGCCCAGAACTTAGCAGGTAAGTTTCTGGGCGTTTTTTTATCAGTTAACCAGAGGCTAGTTAGGTCAACATTTCGAGTTCTGTGATGATCTGCATCGCTGCTTCATTACTGTCACCGCACACATCTTCCATGGCCTTAAATTGCAAACACACTTGTGGGCGCTCTGGCTGGTTAAACAGTTTACACAGATTATTTTCATCTAGTTGAATACACCGCTTCCCCGCAGGTTTACCATTTGGCATACCGGGAATGGGTGTTGAAATACTTGGTGCTATACAACAAGCGCCACAACCAAGCCTACAATCCATTCTGTTTCTCGCAATTTTGACAATAAGTGGTGCATTTTATCGAAAAATCGACTACACGTAAAAGCATCAATCGCTTTTAAGAATGTAACGATAAATTTAGGTACGCAAAGCTTTGTTACATATTCAGTCTGGATTTAAACACCTCGACATAACTATTCGCGTATTCTTAAGCTTATCGATGATCTAGAGCCGTTAATCTGGGTCATCAAGAATCATTCAACAGGAAGGATTTTAACGTGGCTAGTAAAAAACAAATAATTCTACCAATTGCCGTTCTTGCGGTGGGAATTGCAGCGGCTGTTGCCATGTCTGCAATGAAACAACCTCCAGAAGAGAAGAAAGAAGAAATAGTACATCCTCTCGTACAGGTTCAACCTATTCATATTGACCAAATTAGGCTGAACGTATCGTCATACGGTATCGTGATGCCAAAATACAGTACTGAGCTTGTTGCTCAGGTCAGCGGTCAAGTCATTTCATTGTCTGACAAGTTTGTCAAAGGTGGCTTTGTCAAAGAAGGCGACGTGCTTGCTCGCATCGACCCGAATGACTATGAAGCGTCGCTGATTGAAGCCGAAGCGGCTTTAGCACAAGCCAGCTCAGCGCTAGAAATAGAGCAAGCTCAGGTGCAAGTAGCAAAAGCAGAATGGCAAAGGATTAAAGCAAACGCTAACGAAAAAATACCTTCCGAACTTTATTTAAGAAAACCTCAGCTCGCTGAAAAGTTAGCAAGCTTTAAAGCTGCGCAGGCAGCGGTGAAAAGAGCGAACCGAAATTTAGAGCGTACTTATATCAAAGCGCCTTACGATGCGATTATAGAATCTCGCACCGTAAGCCTTGGTAGTGTAGTCAATCCCGGTAATGGCTTTGGTAAACTCAATGCGACATCTGTTGCGGAAGTACGCCTCCCTGTTGCCGATAATGAATTGAAATACCTACCGCAACAAGGTGTTGGCACCGATGTCGTGATCACAGCAGAAGTCGCTGGTCAACCGATGAGTTGGAAAGGTGAAATAGTCCGCAGTGAAGGCGTTATCGATAACAAAAGTCGCATGACCTACCTTGTTGCTCAAGTCGAACAGCCTTATCACAACAACGTAAAACCACTACGTTTTGGCGCTTATATCAACGCTGATATTCAAGGTTTGTTAGTGCAAAATGCCACTATGCTTCCTCATCACTTAGTGAAAGAAGGTCGCGTTGCAACATTGGATGACGATAACAAGCTCAGTTACAAAAAGGTCAATATTATTAGAGAGTACAATGGCATGGTCGTCGTTGATAACGGCGTTGAGTCAGGCCAACAGATCATTACTTCAGCGCTGGACTATCCGTCTGAAGGGATGCAACTACGTACAGACGATACTCCTTCGCAAAGCGCAAACACCCAATTGGCGCTCAAAGAGGAGTAAGGTTTATGCATAGTCAAAGTACAGAAAAAGGCTTAATTGCTTGGTTTGCACGTAACCCAGTCGCAGCAAACTTATTGATGATATTTATTATTGTGGGCGGCTTGCTTACCGCGTTTTCGATCCGCAAGCAAATGTTTCCACAATACGATAGTAACTGGATAAGTGTTCAAGCTGTGTATCCGGGCGCGGCACCTCAAGAGGTCGAGGAAGGGATCACGATTAAGATCGAGGAATCCATGGAAGGTCTCGAAGGGATCAAACGCTTGATCACCTACTCTAATCGCGGTTACTCGCAAACTTGGATAGAAGTAGACGAGCAGTACAACACCAAAGAGGTACTCGACGAAGTCAAGATGCAAGTAGACTCCGTCTCAACTTTCCCATCAGGAATGGAACGCCCTATTGTACGTCACGACAAAGCAACCCAAGAAGTGATGTGGTTGTCACTCAATGGCGACTTGAGTCCCCATGATCTTAAAGAGCTTGGTAATCGCATTCATGAAGAAATGCTGTCGTTACCTGGCGTTAACCTTGTACGCTTTGATGGTGGCCTGAACTACGAAATCTCTATTGAGATAAGCCCTGATAAAATGCGCGAATACGGCCTAAGTTTTAGAGCAATTTCGGATGCAGTAAAGAGCTTCTCAGCGAACATGTCTGCTGGCCAAATTCGCTCCGAAAATGGCTATATTTCAATGCGAGTTGAAAACCAAGCCTATCGCGGTGACGAGTTTAGAAAACTCCCCTTACTAACACTACCAGACGGCGCACAGGTTAGCTTAGGCGATGTCGCCACCATTAACGATGGCTTTGAAGAAGGACTGCAATACTCTAAATACAATGGTAAGAACTCACTGGTGTATGAAGTTAGCGCGTCAAAAGACCAAGACATCACCAAAGTTGCAGATATCATTAAGAACTATCTTGAGGCAAAGAAAGGCTCACTGCCACAAGGCGTAGAACTTGAACCTTTTATTGACTTGACCTATTACCTCAATGGCCGCCTTAACATGATGCTAGAAAATATGGCGTTAGGTGGCGTATTAGTTATGCTAATGCTTGCTCTATTTTTACGTGTGCGTTTAGCATTTTGGGTAATGATGGGGTTGCCAGTTAGCTTCTTAGGTGCATTTTTAATGATGCCAATGGGTTATTTAGACGTAACGATTAACTTAGCCTCACTCTTTGCCTTTATTTTGGTGTTGGGGATTGTCGTTGATGACGCGATAGTCGTCGGTGAATCCGCCCATGCTGAAATAGAAAAACATGGTCATAGCCTCGATAATGTCGTCCGTGGTGTAAAACGTGTTGCTATCCCAGCCACTTTTGGTGTGCTTACTACTGTTGCTGCTTTCTTGCCGCAAACATTAGCAACTGGCCCAACTGCAGCATTTTCTAAAGCAATTGGTGGCGTAATAATTCTTTGCTTACTATTCTCTTTGGTTGAATCTAAGCTGGTTTTACCTGCGCATTTAGCAGCGATGAAAGAAAAACCAAGCAACCCTAAAAATCCGTTCCACCGCCTCAGAGAAAAAATGGATAGCGGCCTTCAATCTTTCATTGAAAACACGTACCGCCCATTCATTGTCCGCTGTATTCACTACCGCTATACCGTCATTGTTGGATTTTTAACCATTTTAATTGTTAGCGCCGGGATGTTTGCTGGTGGCTTAGTGAAGTTTGTTGCTAACCCAAAAATCCCACATGATTTTCCACGTATCTCGATTGATATGAACTTATCTTCGTCAGAAAACGCGACGCTTGAGTCAATTCAAAAAATTGAGCAAATGGTACTGAATGTCGACAAAGAAATTGAGGCTGAGTATGGCAAGAAAATGATCCGTGATTACATGGTGAATATGAACGGCCGCACAAGCGCAAATATTATGGTGATCTTGGTTGAACCAGATGCACGCCCAATCGATACCTTTGCACTCAGCGCCCGCTGGCGTGATACAATGCCTGCACTGCCTGGTGTTAAATCGCTAAACATTCAAGATAGCATTATGAATGGTGGCCGTGATGACGGAGACATTAGCTTTAGGTTAGAAGGTAAACACAAAGAAGAGCTTCGTGAAGTCGCACAGAAACTAAAAGACAAGCTAGCAACTATTGAAGGTGTTGGAGATATCAATGACTCTATGCAATCAGCAACCGATGAAGTGCAGCTTGAGCTTAAACCATTAGCGTACAGCCTTGGACTCACGTTGGCGGATGTTGCATCCCAAGTAAACTTCAGTTATTACGGCCTTGAAGCACAGCGTATTTTACGTGATGGTGAAGAGATCAAAGTAATGATCCGTTATCCTAAAGAACACCGTGATGCCATTAGTGACATTCAGGACGTGCGTATCTTAACGCCTCAAGGTGCAGAAGTGCCGTTGGTAGAAGTGGCTGACGTGAAATTGGTAGACGGTGTTAACCGAATTCGCCGAGAAAACGCCAAACGCACTATTAATGTTTGGGCATCAGTTGATACAGAAATCGCACAACCTTTTGAGATAGCAAAGCAAGTTCGTGACGAATATCTTCCTAGTCTATTAAAGAATTATCCTAGCGTTCAAAGTGCAGTGGCAGGTCGCGTACAAGAAGAAATGGAGAGTGTTGCTGAGCAAATTCGTGACTTTGCCCTATCATTAATGATTATTTTCGCACTACTGGCAATTCCACTACGTTCTTATTCTCAGCCTGTCATCATCATGTCTGTGATCCCATTTGGTGTGGTCGGCGCGGTATTCGGTCATATGGTATTGGGAATGACAATGAGTAGCTTGTCTTTCTTTGGTATTATTGCCGTAGCTGGGGTTGTGGTGAACGACTCTTTGGTTATGGTTGATTTTGTCAATAAAGCACGCGAAGAAGGTATCGATTTAAAAGCCGCAGCCGTCGAGGCCGGATGTAAACGCTTTAGAGCAATCTTGCTCACTTCGTTGACCACCTTTATCGGACTTGTACCAATCATTATGGAAACGAGCCTACAAGCTAAAATTGTTATTCCAATGGCGGTTTCGCTTGCATTTGGTGTGTTGTTTGCCACAGTGATCACCCTAGTACTTATCCCTTGTCAATATGTGGCACTTGAAGATGTTAAGCGCGTTGGCCGCAAATGGTTTAAAGGTAAAAGCTCGGCTGATAGCCAACAAACGACACCGGAGCTAAATTCTAATACTCCCTAAGTAACAAATTACTAGCCCACAAAAAAGCTCGGAAATTTCCGAGCTTTTTTATACCAATTCGCTTAATTAAGTGATCTATTTTGAGGCGAGAAAATCTTGTCGATAACCAGGCGAAAATTTTGCTATTTAGTTATTCTAAATGAGAAATTTTTAACGCAGTTAGTGTCAGATTTGCTCCTTCAAATTGAGCAAGTATTAAGGCTAATTGGTATTACAAGGTATTACTGACTGTAATGCGCAAAAAAGCGCTTTACTCTATCCATCGCAGGCTGTAAATCATCTTTATGTGGTAAAAACACTAATCTAAAATGATCCGCACTAGGCCAGTTAAAAGCGCGTCCGTGGACAAGTAGAATTTTTTCTTCTTTGAGCAAGTCCAGCACCATACGCTCATCATTCTTAATATTAAACCGCTTCACGTCGACTTTTGGAAACGCATAAAGCGCGCCCTTTGGCTTTACACAGCTTATCCCTTCGATATCGTTTAAACCTTTAAACGCAATATCACGCTGCTCATACAAACGCCCACCCGGTTCAATGAGTTGGTCGATGGATTGTATGCCTCCGAGCGCTTGTTGAATGGCAAACTGTGCAGGAACATTGGCGCATAATCGCATAGACGCGAGCATTTCTAAGCCTGTGATCAAGTCCCGCATCACTGAATGCTTACCACTGATCACCATCCAGCCCATGCGGATCCCGGCCGCACGATAGGTTTTTGCTAAGCCGTTGAAAGTGATAACTGGGATATCATCACAAAGACTCGCAATTGAAAAATGCTCCGCATCATCATATAAAATCTTTTCGTAGATCTCATCACTCAGTATTAATAGCTTGTGTTCTCTGGCAACGTCAATTAATGCCTCAAGCAATGCTTTGTCATATACAGCACCGGTCGGATTATTTGGGTTGATCAGCACCAATGCCTTTGTACGACTCGTGATTTTACGCTTGATATCTTCGATATCTGGAAACCAGTCTTGCTCTTCATCACAAAGATAATGCACTGGGTTACCGCCTGATAATTTAACTGCGGCAGTCCATAACGGATAATCCGGTGCGGGGATCAACACTTCGTCACCGTCATTGAGTAAGGCTTGTGCGGTCATTTGGATCAATTCACTGACGCCATTGCCAATGAAGATGTTATCGACACTAATATTGGGAAAGCTTTTTTGCTGATAATATTGATACACGGCAACTCGGGCAGAATACAATCCTTTTGAGTCGCAATAGCCCTGTGCAGAATATAAGTTTTTTATGATATCTCGGTGCATATCTTCTGGCATATCAAAGCCAAATGCCGCCGGATTACCAATATTTAATTTGAGGACTTTCATGCCCTCGTCTTCCATTTTTCTTGCTTGATCCAATACTGGACCACGAATATCGTAACTCACACCATTGAGCTTATTACTTTTTGTTATTTGTAGCATCTATAACCCCCTCATTTTGCTCAAGCATATATCACAATGCCGTCTAAATTCTATGCTTGTGATAACTTTTTATGCTTCAAAAAAGCAACTTATAAAATGAAGTGATTAGGGTGGAATAAATAAGAGCAATATTAAATAAAAAAGGCCATATAAACGACCTTATTTCCGCTCTTTGGCCTGTGCTGGATTTAAGACTGTGCACTCACCCACTGCTGCAGTTGCGCTTTTGAACCTGCAACTTGTGCTGCAAGCTTCTCAATAGAGTCATCAACAATATCCTGCTCCCCTTGAATAAGGGCATGTTCTATCGTCTTTGCTAAATCGCTCAAACTAGCGGCCCCAAACTGAGCAGCGTTAGATTTCAAACTGTGAGCATGACGAATGGCAGCTTCTTGATCCTGATTCAAATTCAGCATCAACTCCGATTCTAACCGCTCGAATTCAGAACAACAAAAATGAACCGTATCTTCGAATTGCTCGCCCAGCAACATTTGCATGTTTTCTAGGGCACCTTCATCTATTACGATGCTCATAATTTTCCTTAAATTTAATATTCTATTACTTATGCTAGCCAAATCTGGTTTCTTGTGCAAAGTAAATGCGGGCAAGATATGATAAAATATGACTTATATTAAGAAACACCTCGTTAAACATGAAACGTAATACCTGTCCAGTCTGCCAGTTTCCCACAAAAACTTGCGTATGCTCCTATATTGGTAACGTGATACCAAATGCGACTCAAGTTATTATCATGCAGCACCCAAGCGAAGTAAAAGTCGCCAAGAATACCGCAAAGCTCCTCGCCTTGCAGTTAGGCAGTTTTGCGCTGTATGTTGGAGAAAATACCACTGACTTTGAAGAGTTGATTAACTTCTGCAACCTAAACTATGTTGCACTGCTCTACCCAAACAGCCACGCTAAGACCTTAACTACAGAACATAATCACGCTCAAAAGCTTGATGCCATCATCTTATTGGATGGTACTTGGAAGAAAGCCACTAAGCTTTATAAGCTCAACCCGTGGCTAAGCCAGTTGCCCAGTTTCCAGTTCGATTCGGTCAATGCAAGTGAATATACTATTCGTAAATCTAAACATGAATACAGTTTATCAACACTTGAAGCGGCAGCTCAATTTCTCGAGATTGTAGATCGATGCGAAACTTCGGTTCTCTACAAACTTCAAGCTGGTATGGTGAAAGAGCAGATGAAGCGAATGCCTGATGATGTTAAGGCTCGATATTAAAGGAAGAAAATGCCAAGCTCGAGACTACAGCGCGGATACACTCGTCGAGGACCCGATTATCGATTCGGCGATCAAGTTGATTTCAGTGAAATCAAACAGACCTTTGGCTTTAAAACCATGACCATTGGTCATTGGGTTACGCCCGAAGAAACCCGTTTATCCGCCAATTTAATTTATGATGCCCTCGCAGATCTAGCCCAAATACTACAAGTACCACCAGAAGTCATTGGCCTTCGGGGAACACTTAATTTTGATTTTGGCACAGGCGGTCAACAAGGTGTTCAAGCGCATTATGCAGCAAATACGAGAACACTCGCGTTAGCAAAAAATGCCGGTGGTGGCGCACTTGCCCACGAATGGTGGCATGCATTTGATCACTATATTTGCCAGCATTTAATAACACAGCCAAAAAAGCCTTTTGCATCATCAGCTTGGTTACTTTCTACCGAAACCGTATCACACCCACTGAACAATGCTTTAGCAACGTTTTTTGCGCATACCTTTTTAGATGAACAACATCAACAAGCAAATCGGTATTTTCATACCGCCAAGATTGCTGATAGCGCAAACAAACAGATTTATTACGCACTGCCCGAGGAGTTAACAGCTCGGATGTTCGAGGCCATTATTGCCTACCACAGCGATATATCAAATTCATTTTTGGCCGCGGGAATTAAAGGTTCAGAACAAGAAAAACTGGGGATTTACCCAAAGCATAAACATAGAAAACGATGCGCTGAGCTCATTTTTCACTACTTCAGCGAACTAGGAAAGATTTTATATCACCAGCATAGGTGACTTTACTTAGCCAACTCTTAAATTCCGTGAACGGCAACGGACGTGAAATAAAATAGCCCTGTGCAAAGTCGCAGCCATAGGCCTGCAAACGAATGTAGCTATTGATATCCTCAACCCCTTCTGCCACCACCCTTGATCCTAAACTGTGCGCCATATCACACGTCGCTTTACAAATTGTTTGGTTGCTCTTAGATGTCTCAATATCCATCACAAAACTTTTATCAATTTTAAGTTCATCAAATCCAAGTTTACTCAAATATGCAAGTGAGGAATATCCAGTACCAAAATCGTCTATCGCCACCTTTACGCCGATTGAACGATAATCATCTAACACCCCTTTAAGCTCTGCTTCTTTTCCTATCGTTACAGATTCCGTGATCTCTATCATTATTTGAGAAGGTGCGAGTGATAATTCATTGATAAGCGTAATAAGCTGTACCGACAACTCTCTTCTACTCAAGTCACGACCAGATACGTTGATTGAAATAACGTGCTCAGGCAATAACTTGGTTATCTCAGCTTGATAATGAAGCGCATGCTCAATCACCCATTCGGTGATCTCATAAATTTGCCCTGAAGACTCCGCAATCGGAATAAATTCGTCAGGTGGTATGTAACCAAGTTCAGGGTGAAGCCAGCGCAGTAGCACTTCCGAGCCAAATACCCTGCCAGTCCTGAGGTCTACCTGCGGCTGAAAGAATAAACTGAACTGTTCATGTTCTATCGCACTTTTAAGAAACGAGGTGAGCTTTAATTGTCGCTCAGTCGAAATAGAGCTTTCAACATCAAATAGATGCCAACGTTGACCATTGTGTGACTTAGTATTAAGAGCCTGCAGCGCGCGCTGGATAAGCTTCTCAGTGGATTTTGCATGCATTGGATAATTCGCTACCCCAACCTCTAGACTATCGACAATCTGCGTGTCTTTATAGCCAACCCCTTCTTCGAATACAGCAGATAAAATACATACATATTGCTCAACTTGACTGACCTCTATTTTACCATCAAGCACGATGGCAAACACTTGGTCTTCTAGGCGGTAAATAGGTGTGTTTCCTTTATTTGCAACGGCAGCGCTACCATAAGTATTGATTTGCTCAGAGACCTCTTTGAATAACTTATTGATGTGCTGATTTGCAAAGGTTAAGCCAAAACTCAGTCTTATTGATGGCAGGATCAGTGGTTTAAAAAGCAACAATGTATGCGCTTTATTTTGCTCCTCAAGCTTAGCGAGCGAACCAAACAGGGCGAATTTATTGGGAAGTGCAGTCTCTTTATCAAACTCAGCATAATGAATATACATACGCCGCTTTTCCGCATCATGCCAAACCACAAACAGTAGTAAGAGCATTAAATGTAGGTTGATCAGCACATGGTTTACGATTGATATTTGCTCACTTGGTTGTATTAATTGACTCCCAGCAAAACCAATTAATACCGCCACCATGGGAGACCAAATTGCGCAGCAAAAATAGACTTCTTTACGACTGTCTTTATCTTGGCTTACCAAAATCATCGTACTTAATACAATCGCACCAATAACCATTATGGACTGAAGTGCAAACGGTAAATCCACTTTAGCAAACGCCACAATCACACCGCTTAGTAAGTAGATATATGCGGTCGTCTTGATGGTTAGCTTTATCTTTCTATCAAGCCTATTTTTAGTAAGGAAATGATGAAAAAACAAAAGGCTGAAGCCGAGTGCAAAACACACAAAGCTGCCACTGTAATGTAAAAAATGAATGCTATTTTGGTAGCTGAAAAAGATATCAGCGAGTCCTTTATGGGTGACGTAAAGGCAGGCTAATGACAGCAAATAGCCACCAACCGAAAGCAGGCTTGCGCGTTTCGAAATAATACCGGTACTGAGCATGAAAATACTCAATAAAAACATTACCCCCAGAAACAATCCAGTTAAAAATAGATGAGCATTGGTATCTTCTATATAAACTTCATAAGGATCAATACTCACTCTGGACAAGGAAACATAGGGTGATTGAACTTTAACAACGATCGGCTCAATATGGCTATTTGCATCAATTACCAAATGGGGGGAAAAGTGGGATAACGATGTATGATTATTACTTGCGGGGATTTGAGTTAATTTTCCAATAGGGTCCGTGGTAAAAAACTCAACACTGCCCATGGATGGACGTGCGACTGTTAGCACTTGGTCTGACAGATCATCGCGAACGAGGTTTGTGATTCGAAGCCAAACCGCAACACCCTTTGGAATAATTACCGTTTCTTGCGATACATTAAACTGGGCCTCGGAAAAGTCACCATAGCCTACTGAAATTAAAGGTCTTGCTTCTATAGTTTCTGCGGCCAGCTGCGTTTCAACAGTAGCCAACATCGCAAAGATGCAACACACAATTATCGTAAACATCAGTGTGGCATACCTAGCAGCGCTAAGCCACATACCCATTCTCCTTGAGTCACTTTGACGGTGATTTATCAGCCTATTCGTTATGCAAAGAACCAAGCGTTAACGTTCAAGAAAAACACCAACCTGAAAACATTCGCTATGAGCTTCTCTTTGCAAATCAGTAGGCAACGCCATTCGCGCACTAATACCTATTTCACTTTGTCTACTGCAGTCATTCGCATGACGCTTTCGCCGACAACATAAAAAACGCATTACAATAAGTATGGTTTGGATCAAAGCAAATGCAAAAATATTATTGAATTTAAATCGTTATGGTTATTTGATGGGGGATCAAAAATGTAAAGATGGCATGCCGTTATAGGGGGTTAAATATTTAATTATAAGATTGGAACAACAACTTGTTCTCCAGCCGCTGTTATTCCAAAACTAAGCGTCAGATTTGTTTGTAATAGGCCAACTATTTACACACAAATCCTCTCGCCTACCTATTCAATTAACTGTCGTCACTAATACGCGAAGCAACCGCACTATTTTGATCCTTATATTTGGCGTCTTTACGCTCGTTATAAGGGAATTGCGCAGCACTTGTCATCGTTTCAAAGCTCATCGCACCTATTTTCATGTTTGGCCTAAGTGCCAAAGGCAACTTACCTGAGTTATAGAATTCTAATACGATGTTTCCAGACCAACCGGGATCAATACGATGCGCAGTAACATGAACCATTAAACCTAGCCTTGCCAGCGACGAGCGGCCATCTAACCAACCAACAAGGTCGGCAGGTAGGGTTACCTTTTCATACGTCATTGCCAGCGCCAGCTCACCAGGGTGCAAGAAAAACGCTTGGCCATCTTCTAACACAATTTCGTCACTCATGATGGATTCCATCGCGGCATTGATCTGATCTTTAGGACCACTGAGATCAACGTAAGGCGCGGCATGGTCCTGAAACACTCTAAACTTGTTACCCAGTCTTAAATCCACGGTAACGCCTGAAATCATATCTGGCTTAGGTGTAGGTTCGATGATTATACGTTGTTGTTCAATCGCTTCTCGAATATGGGTATCCGATAATCTCATTCTTAGTCTTCCGTCATCACAATCTCAACACCCGATGTTGAGTCTGATTGGTAATATAACATACTGGCAATCAGTTGGGCACAATCAACATAGTGATCTGCTATACCATGATTGTCAGTCTTGCTTTCTGAATTAGGCTCACGGACTGTGGCAATGATATCTTCGCCCTGCTCCGTTGCTGTTCTGATCTGTTCGTTAAGCGGTACTTCCGCAAGCAAAGGCACACCATAGCGACTCGCCAGCGTGGTGCCACCAGAGTGACCAAAAATGTGGTTGCGACTACCACATTGCTCACAATTGAAGTAACTCATATTTTCGACCAAACCTAAAATGGGGAGCTGCACTTTTTCAAACATCGCGATGCCCTTCTGTGCATCTGCTAGCGCCAAGGTCTGCGGTGTAGTGACAATCACCGCACCACTGGCTGGCACTTTTTGCGTCATGGTCAGTTGGATATCTCCTGTGCCTGGCGGCATATCAACAATCAGATAATCCAGCTCACCCCAATCCGTTTCATTTAACAATTGAGTAAGCGCTTGAGAAGCCATTGGTCCTCGCCAAACAGTGGCGTCCTCTGCTGGGACCAAAAAGCCGATAGACATGGCTTTAATACCCGACTTTTCAATTGGTAGTAAGGTTTTATCATCTTTCGCCTGAGGTTTTTCATCCTCAAGAGCCAGTAAACTAGGTAGCGAAGGGCCATAAATATCAGCATCTAGCACACCGACTTTCGCGCCTTGAGCACGTAGCGCATACGCCAAATTAATCGCAGTGGTAGACTTACCAACCCCGCCCTTACCCGAGGCAACAAGAATAATATGTTTAATGGCTTTAAATTTTGGTCTGCCGACTACGACGACTTTCGATGTCACCTCAATTGGCTTACCTAAGTGTTGCTGCAGATAACTGGCAATTTCTTGATCACATTGAATAGCAAACGGGAAATTAATATGTACTTGGATTTGCGTTTTTGACTCTTGCGTTTTGATGACCCAATTGGCATCAATACCTACTGGTAATGCCGCACTACGATAGCCATTTAAAAGCTCAATGATTGCCTGTTTGGTGTTTTTCCCCTTGGCAAACCATTTTTCCAGTCCAAACATACAAATTAAACTCCTCTGGGTGATGAAAATAGCCACGGAATTATGTAACATTCAACTCATTAAAACCAGTCAATTCGCGGTTCATGGTCTGAACGAAGGTGAGTCACTAAGCACACTTGTCCATTCAAGTGTTAACTCGGTGAATAATCAACCAATTCAACACCATCAATTAGAAAGATCGCGCTAAATTCATGGAATCGTTATGACGAAGAGAAAAATTCTCATTACCAGTGCATTACCATACGCAAATGGCCCCACTCACTTAGGCCACTTGCTGGAATATATTCAAACCGATATTTGGGCTCGCTTCCAAAAGTTACAAGGCCATGAAGCCTATTATGTATGTGCAGACGATGCGCACGGCACGCCAATCATGCTAAATGCACAGAAGCAAGGTATCACACCTGAAGAAATGGTTAAGCAGGTAAGTATTGAGCGTCAGCGTGACTTTGCAGACTTCAATATCGAGTTTGATAACTATCACAGCACACACAGTGACGAAAACCGTGAACTAAGCGAGCTTATCTACACTCGTTTAGACGAAAAAGGCTATATCAAAAAGCGCACGATTTCACAGTTATTTGACCCAGAGAAAGGCATTTTCCTACCAGATCGTTTTGTTACTGGTACTTGCCCGACTTGTAAGTCTGAAGATCAAAATGGCGATAGCTGTGATGCCTGCGGTGCAACCTACAGCCCAACAGAGTTGATTGAGCCAAAATCGGTGATGTCTGGTGCGACACCCATCTTGAAAGATTCAGAGCATTACTTCTTTGACTTACCTGCATTCGAAGACATGCTAAAAACATGGCTACGCTCAGGTAGTCTGCAATCTGAAATGGCGAACAAGCTAGACGAATGGTTTGCAGACGGCTTGCAGCAGTGGGATATCAGCCGTGACGCCCCCTATTTTGGTTTTGAAATCCCAGGCGCGCCTGGCAAATATTTCTATGTTTGGTTGGATGCACCAATCGGTTACATGGCAAGCTTCAAAAACCTTTGCGAGAAACAAGGCCTAAACTTTGACGAGTTTTGGGGCGAAGGCTCTGACGCCGAGCTTTATCACTTTATCGGTAAAGACATCATCTACTTCCACAGCCTATTTTGGCCTGCAATGCTTGATGGCGCTAATTTCCGTAAACCAAATAACGTATTCGCTCACGGTTTTGTCACCGTGAATGGCGCTAAGATGTCTAAGTCAAAAGGCACTTTTGTAAAGGCTCGTACCTACCTTGAACACTTAGACCCTGAATATTTACGTTATTACTACGCGGCTAAATTAAACAGCGGCGTTACGGATTTAGACCTCAACTTAGAAGATTTCGCGGCACGCGTAAACTCAGACTTAGTGGGCAAAGTGGTAAACATCGCGAGTCGCTGCGCAGGCTTTATTACTAAGAAATTTGACGGCAAGCTAAGCGGCTCTATTATGGACGAAGCGCTACTAACTAGCTTTGTTGCTGCAAAGGATTCAATCGCGACACATTTTGAAAACCGCGAATACAGCCGCGCAGTGCGTGAAATCATGACCCTTGCTGACAAAGCAAACCAGTTTATTGATGCCGAAGCGCCTTGGGTGCTTGCAAAGAATGAAGAGACACTTGAGCGTGCACATCAAGTGTGCTCTATGGGTCTTAACCTATTCCGCGTACTACTTACTTATTTAAAACCTATCCTTCCAGGTATGGCGAAAAATGTAGAAGCTTTCTTAAACACTGAGCTAAGTTGGGAAAGCGTTGACAACGCCCTTGTTGATCATGAAATCAATAAGTTTAAGGCACTTATGCAGCGTGTTGAACTTGATAAAGTGAATGCGATGATCGAGTCGTCTAAAGAAAGCCTTGAAAAGAAAGTGGGCGGTCAATCTGTAGCAGCAGATCCGAATAGCCCACTTGCCAAAGAGCCAATCGCTGCGGAAATCGAATTCGATGATTTTGCCAAAGTTGATCTGCGTGTCGCAAAAATTGCTAACGCAGAGCATGTTGAGGGTGCAGACAAACTGCTTAAACTTACGCTTGATTTAGGTGGTGAAACGCGCCAGGTGTTTGCTGGCATTAAGTCTGCTTATTCACCTGAAGATCTTATCGGCAAGTTAACAGTAATGGTTGCAAACCTAAAACCTCGCAAGATGCGTTTTGGTATGTCAGAAGGCATGGTGTTGGCTGCAGGCCCAGGTGGTAAAGAAATTTACATCTTAAATCCAGACGAGGGCTCACAGCCTGGCATGCGAGTGATGTAATCACCCTATTACTTGTATACAAATAAAGGCTTCAATTTAGAAGCCTTTATTTTTGCTCAGATCAAACCTTCGCGCCAAATTTCATTATCGAAAATTAACCAAACCGCGACCAGATACAAACAGCCGCCGTAAAACCGATTCAACCATTTATTATAATTTGGGTTATTCGACACTCGAGCCAACAAGTCGCCAGCTTTAATCCACACCAAATGCACCGAAATGTTGAGTATCGCAAGCCATAACACCAGAATTAAATTGCCCAACGCGCCGAAGGTATCATTTACTTGCTCACTAAAAAGCGTAAACATAATAAAGACTAATGCCCATCCTTTGCTATTCAATATTTACACAACTAATCTAATCGCTTTTTAAAGCGCATCGTCGCAATCATAAAGCCAATCACACTAAAGGCGACTAAACAGAGTAAATCAAAATACAAATCGCTGAAATGCGCGCCTCGAAGTACCACAGCTCGGATCGACCGTACATAATGTGTGGCAGGTAAGATCTCTGCAAGGTATTGCGCCGCTCTTGGCATCGCGGCAAATGGGAACATAAATCCTGATAGCAATATCGCAGGCAGTAACACAAAAACCGTCATTTGCATTGCTTGTAATTGGTTCTTGGCTTTGGTGGAGATCAACAGTCCTAAGGTAAGGCTCGCGGTGATAAACAACAACGTCACGATAAGTAAACTTGGCATATCAAAATTGAGCGGTACATCAAATAGCCAATGTCCTAAAAATAGTATTATCGCCATTTGAATAAAGCCAACAAGAATGTAAGGTAGAATTTTACCTAACATTAGTTCGGTTGGCCGAACCGGTGTGGTGATAAGAAATTCCATATTACCCTGCTCACGCTCTCTAACCAGCGCTGATGAGGTAAATAGGATCATCGTCATCGTTAATATAATAGCAATCAAACCGGGAATAATATTAACCGACGAACGTTTCTCTGGGTTAAAGTAATTTTGCAGCGCAAAAGCTGGGTCTGGCAGTGCAGGCATAGGTAACCTTTTGATGCTAATTGGCAACTTGCTGAGTCCTGCCACGGCACCACTCAATAGCGGATCGGAACCATCAATCAACCACTGTGCAACGCTATGTTGCGCCGTACTATTACCCACTTTATAGCCACTTAGTTGATAATCACGATTGAGCTGCCGACGCACAAAATCAGCAGGAATAACCAACACGGTATTCACCTTTCCTCTGGTAATGGCCTGCTCAGCCGCCGCAATTGAATCGTAATAGCCGATAAAGTCAACAACTTGAGTGTTGGCTGCGGTTTGGATCAACTGTCTGGATTGATAAGTCTGACTAAAATCTACAATACCTGCGGAAACATGTCTCACATCAGTATTAATTGCATAACCAAATAGCAACAGCTGCGCCAATGGCAACATCACAATCATCGCAAAGGTAATACGGTCGCGTGCCAGCTGCATAAACTCTTTACTGACGATGGCATTTAACCTACGCAAGCTCAGCATAGCCCCTCCCTGTGCTCGTTACAAACACATCCTCGAGGTTAGCGCGAGTGAAATCCACTTCGTAACCACCTCCAGATTCAGCTCGCAATAATGCCAGAGGTTGTGATTCTTTTTTGTTTATCAACACCCTTAGGCGAGCACCTATTTGGGAGACGGAAATCACACTCGGTAATGAAGCTAAACGTGTTTTTAATGCCGCAACGTCGTCACCCACAACTTCGCACACCGAAACCTTTAACTGTTCCATCAGCGCGATGGGACTATCATCCGCACGCTTTACACCTTGCTCTAAGATAGCAAGGCGGTGACAACGCTCTGCCTCGTCCATATAATGGGTAGACACTAAAATGGTCGTGCCCTGCGCACTTAAACTAAATAACTGCTCCCAAAATGCACGACGATTTTCCGGGTCAACCGCTGACGTCGGCTCATCTAAAAAGAGCAACTCTGGTTTATGAATAACAGCGGCGGCAAGCGCGAGGCGTTGTTTTTGTCCACCACTCAATGCACCGGACTGCACCGATTTTTTATCTTCTAATTGGTATTCCTGTAGCAGCTCAGCCACTCTACGCTTAACATCATTGCGTGATAAACCATAAATTTTCGCCACAAACTCGAGATTCTCCAGCACACTTAGCGACTCGTATAGGGAGAATTTTTGCGTCATGTAGCCTAATCGATTACGCAAGCTTTCACCATGTGCCTGCACATCCTTTCCCATAATACTGATATGACCTGTGGTTGGTGTTAACAGTCCAGTCAACATTCGGATTGTGGTTGATTTTCCGCAGCCATTTGGCCCTAGAAAGCCATAAATTTCGCCCTGTTTTACGGTAAGGTCTAGGTCTGAAACCGCCCAATAGTCGTTAAACTGCTTACCCAACCCTTCACTTTGGATCACGATTTCCTTGGTCATTCTTGCAGCTCCACCCATACCGGCGTGCCTGACGGGACAGTCACTTTATCAGTGAGCAGCACTTCCACCACATACATTAAACGTGCTCTTTCCTCTTGTGAAAGTGCAAAATAAGGTGTGAAGCTCGCGCTTTGGCTAATGTAGTTGACGGTGCCTTGTAGACTTGTATCACTGCCATCGAAATGCACATTTAGCACACTTCCCAAAGAGACTTTAGCAAGCTGGGTTTGCGGCAGATAAAGCCGTGCGAATGTTTTGTCGTCAGCAGCCAGCAAAATAATCGGTGCACCTTTAATGGGACGCTCACCAACACGCCAAGGTAAATCCTCGACAACGCCGGAAGTGGGTGCTTTAAGGGTAAGATCAGCGAGCTGTTTATTGGCGATAATTAGCTGTGTTTGTGCTTCTGCAATTGCGATTTTTGCTTGTTCGATTGTCTCCTCTCTCGTGCCATTTTCAAGCTCTTTCAAACGCGCTTGGGCCTCTTGCAAAATACCAAGTGTCGACTCGACATTGGCTGAGGCGGCATCGACCCTATCTTGAGAGGTCAACTTGTCTTTGATTAACTGCCTCTGCCGAACAAGTTGCCGCTGAGCTTCTTCCCAAGCGGCCTGTGCTGCATGCACCCTTGCTTTGGCTTGTTTGACTTGTTCAACTCGGGTGCCAGAGAGTAACAATCTATATTGCGCTTGCAAGCGCGCGATTTGCTGTTCAATAGCATTAACCTGTTGTTGCTGCACCACGTCATCGATTTTCGCCAGTGGCTGTCCTTTTACCACTTTATCGCCGCGCTCGACCAGCAACTCAACTAATAACTCTCCGGTTGGGCTGCTGATCTGCACCTGCGGTCGTTCGATAATGCCGAAGATTTTACGCTCGGGTTTAGAGCAACCAACCAAAAGCGTCAGTAACACAAAACTAATGATGTAAAACGGTGTTTTCATGATGTTTTCCGTTCAATATGCTGGGATAGAAACACGTTAAAAATAGCTTGCTGATGTTTGCCAAGGGAGCGCCACTGCTCAGTATCCGAGTTTTCGATACCAAGTAGCGGCTGCATCACAGGTGGCACCAAAAAAGGAAATGCCGACAAGCCAAGGCAGGTTAAAAGTAACCATTCAGCTCGAATGGGCTCTGCAGGCGAAAGCGTTTGAAAGGTCGAGTTTAAGCTACTGACACCGCTCTCTACATGCTCAAAGAAAATCTTTTTTATGATTTCATGCTCTTTAGAGTGCGTATCATGTAATGCCATAAAAATGATCTTAGGTAGCGTTGGGTATTGGCTCATCACCTGAAAGTAACGCTCTATAAACTGAGTTAAAATGAGCGGTGAGAGTTCGCGTAACTGTGATTTTTTAATCCCTTCAAGCAAGCTCAGCAGAGGTGCTGCAACTTCGCGAAATACCGCTTCAAACAGCCCCGCTTTATCGCCGAAGTAGTACTTAATCAAAGCAATGTTTACCTCTGCAAGGTCCGCAATTGCCCTGGTCGTGACTCGATTATATCCGCGGTTAATAAACAAACATTTACCAGCGGTGATGAGCTTTTCTCTCGGGGTAACAGCGGCTTCCGTTAGCTTATTTGTCATGTTTCAACTCCATTAATCACTTGATTAATATACTAGGACAAATGTGCAAGCTTCACGACAGCTTTCGTTAATCAAAAAAGAGGAAATGATTAATCACTAATCTACATCAAACTTTCATTGGTTATCTGGCCTTTTCGTGGACAGGCACACAAATTGAGTAAGTTATGACGTGATTACAAGGCCATTATCGTGGACAGTCACTTAACAGTTGATATTCAAACAGCGAAGCCAACAAAGCAAAAAGCCGAATTTCATATGCCGTTATCATGGACAGTCACTTAATAGTTGATATTCAAATAGCAAAGCCAACAAAGCAAAAAGCCGAATTTCATCGGCTTTTGAAATGCAAAAAATTGCTTCACTTAGCCGGAGAGTTTTGGGGAAACTCTGCTCTCGTGCCCTGCTATTACGCTGGTACCTACATCCTTTAGGCAAGGCGCATTTACGCACCAATAGCTGGTTATTGGACGTGAATTCAACGCAGCTAGCGCTAAAACTAGCTGCTAGAAAGACATTAATTATCTGAAGTCAGATTAACTTAGTGCAGTTTCATTTTTGGCCGCACCACTCTAAGCACTTTTTCGCTTATCCAAAGTGCAAAGGTTTTTGCGATACCATGGATTGCGCGCTGATGCATTCTATAAAGTGAGATATACATAAATCGCGCTATCTTGCCTTCAATAAAAAAGCTATTGCTGGTTAGGTTACCCATTAAACTACCTACGGTGCTATATCGAGATAAATTCACTAAAGAGCCGTGGTCACTATAGGTAAACTCTTGTAAAGGTTGATTTTTTAGTGTGGCGATTAGATTTTTCTCTACACATTGCGCCATTTGATGGGCGGACTGAGCACGCGGCGGCACTTGAGTACCATCCGCTTGGGTAAATGCACAGCAATCACCGATGACATAAATATGCTCATCTACACTGCTTTGTAAGTATTGATTTACCTTAATTTGATTATTACGAGTAAGCTCGAACAGTCCAATCTCTTTAATAAAGTCAGGGGCTTTTACCCCCGCAGCCCACACCTTGATGTCTGCCTTTAACTGTTCATCTTCTTTAGTAATAAAACTGTCTTCAGTTGCCTGCTTTACTTGGGTGCCTTCTCGCACCGTGACACCTAGCTTCACAAGCTCCCGTTTAGCTGAATTGGCAATACGCTCAGGTAGTGCTGGTAATATTCGAGGACCTGCTTCTATTAAATCAATACGAAGGCGTTTGGCAGTCATTTTATTCAGCCCGTACATTTTCAACATGTCTGATACATGATACAGCTCGGCAGACAGCTCAACGCCAGTAGCGCCACCACCAACAATACCGATAGTTAACGAGTGCTTTGGATCATCGTCTTGGTGTAAGCGTGTAAAGTTATCGAGGAGTGCATGCTGAAATCGCTCAGCTTGCTGATTTGAATCGAGAAAGAAGCAATGCTCCTTGACCCCCGGCGTATTAAAATCATTGCTAATACTACCAATAGCGAGCACTAAATAGTCATAGCTGACTTGTCGCTCTGGGAGAATACGATGGCCGAGTTCGTCTTTTAGCTCGCTCAGCGTGATGGTGTTATTGATTGAGTCTACGTGGCTAAAACTGCCGAGCTGAAACTGATAATAATGCTTTGCTGCATGAGCAGAATAAACCACTCCATCTAAGTCAGCGTCTATAGACCCTGTCGCGACTTCATGAAGCAACGGTTTCCAAATATGACTGCGATTTTTATCAATTAATAAGATTTCTGCTTGGCGTTTTTTTCCGAGTTTATGCCCTAATTGTGTTGCCAGCTCTAAGCCACCAGCACCACCACCGACGATCACGATTTTAGGAAGTTGCGTATTCATCACGTTGCCCTTAAAAGTATAATACTTAAGTACTCTAGGGTCTTGGAAAAGCACTTAGGTATTTCAAATCCATCATGAAATACCTTGTCTGGCAACGCCTACTATTGTGCGCCTTTTTAGTTCATTTGTCAGCGAATAACGTCAAAATTATTCAACAGTTTTCCCAAGTCTATGGACGCTCAGAGCCAAAAAATGCGGTTCGTATATCGGCTAAGGTAACCCCCCTGCCGGTCAATTTTACATTCAGTTCTAGATAATTGTTGTACTAACCATATTGGTTGAATGCACTTTTTAATATAGAGACTAGACTGAATGTAAGCATACTCTGAGCCGAGAATAGTATCTCTGCACTCCACGGGGTTATGTGTCTTTTTGTATCAGCTATTTAAAGGAGATAAACATGGCATTTCCAACTGCGGTGAATAGTCAAGTTACCGATTCAGTGTCTCAAACAAACACCAAAGTGCTTGGAGACTCACCAGCATTAGCAACGAGTAAGCTCATGCTTGCCGTGAGCCAAGCATTGTCAAACGCTGCACATAACGCTATCAATGCGCAACAAAATAACAATGTCACTGCTCAAGCGGCTTTGACGCAGGGAGTGAATACCCTAATGAATGTGGATATCGCAGCATCAATGGCTGTTATAAAAATTTACAGATAGTAAGAAATACCCTATTCCCCGAGTCAATGTAAATAACATACAAAGTAAGGTAAAACTATGGGCAGTGCAGGAAAGCCTCCTTATAACCTCTAAGGCAGCCTAGCAAGCGAGAGTGAGGCTAAAAAAGAATTCCAACAGTTTCATAGCGTCTGCGCAGAACTTAGAACAAGCTCTGCGCTAGTCGCTAGATTATTGCTTTTCTATTTGGCCGTCTTTCATCACAAAGGTGACGTTTTCCATTACACTAATGTCTTTTAGTGGGTTGCCTTTAACCGCAATAATATCAGCAAGTTTCCCCGCCTCAAGCGAGCCTAATTGTGTATATTGCTTGAGTAACGTCGCCGAGTTAATAGTGGCAGCCTGTAAAGCTTGTAGTTCAGTCATACCAAATTTCACCATGCGGCTAAACTGCTTACCATTGTCACCGTGAGGATAAACACCAGCGTCAGAGCCAAACACCATATTCACGCCTGCTTTTACCGCTTTTGTAAAACTAGCACGCTGAGTAGCACCCACCTTACGTTCTTTATCCAAGCTTTCAGGCAAAATACCTGCCTTTTCTCCCTCGCCAAGAATATATTCCGTATTGTAGATATCCATAGAGAAGTACGTGCCTTTGTCTTTGGCTAGCTGAATGGCTTCATCATCCACAAAACTTACATGCTCTACTGAGTTCACACCTGCTTTAATTGCAGACTTGATACCATCCGTGCCGTGCGCGTGAGCAGCAACCGTTAAACCGCGTAAGTGTGCTTCGGTCACAATCGCTGTCATTTCCTCTTGGGAATATTGCTGAGCACCCACTTTAGTGCCTTTAGATAGTACGCCACCCGTTGCACAGAACTTGATTAAGTTAGCGCCATATTTAATATTTTCACGTACCTTTTGCCTTACTGCCCAAGGTCCATCAGCCACCCCTTCTGAAAATACTTTATGCTCATGGGTTAGGAGGTTGTTGTCACAATGGCCGCCAGTGATCCCAAGTGAAGGGCCTGCTGCGTTTACACGTGGGCCTGATACGTCACCATCAATAATGGCATCGCGCAGCGCGATGTCAGCATAGCCAGCAGCACCGAGGTTGCGAACAGACGTAAAGCCCGCATCTAGTGTGCGCTTGGCGTTTCTAACGCCAGTAATTGCCGCACGCGGTGCAGTGCGTTGCAGTCTTTTGTAGCCATGAACATGTGCGTCTGAAGTTAAGTGGACATGCATATCAAATAGACCGGGTAATAATGTGTGGCCACTTAGGTCTATCACCTCTGCGCCTTTTGGATAGGCTTTACGATTTGATTTTCCGACTGAGATAATTTTATTGTCTTCAACGACCACAGTTGCAGGTGAGATAAGCTTGCCTGACACCACATCAATCGCAGAGTCAGCATTTAAAACATACGTTTGCGCGTACACGCTACTTGAAACAAAGAGTGCCGTGCTCATCCATATTTTTTTATTCATGTTACTTCCTCATTTTTTGCTTGAGTGTAGAAAGAATATGGCTTGCAAACAAACTGATCGCGACCAATAACTGTTCCCATTTCAATAGTGCTATGTTTTTCTGTCTATTATCACTGTGTTAAACCAGAATAATGCAATGGCGGTTATAAATGCGATAGCGGCAAATAGCCCCCACATTAACTCTGGTGCCGCCATTTCTTGCACCAACACTTTATAGCTCCAACCAGATAAAAATCCAGCAAATAAGAAGCCCAACGCCATAGAAACAAAGTAGTACCCCATATACAACGCAGCTTGAGATTGAGGCGCGATACTCGCGACATATTCTTGGCTTTTAGGAGAGGCAAGCATTTCACCAAGCGCGATAAGCAATATGACAGTGACAATGAGCTGACCACTTAACCAGCCGCTATCGCTAAGTAATGCGATAAACGCAACCGTCATCACCAGTAAGCCCGTGACTAACACATAAAATGGTCTAAATCGCTGACAGAGAAAGCTCACCAAAATTTGTGCGACCACAATCGCTGCAAAGTCTAAATTAATGAGATACTCAGGATTAATTTGACGATATTGTACGAGTTGTTCAGCAAGAGCTTGCGCTTGGAGCTGTGAAAGTGCCTGTCCATTATCGTGAAGCGCATTTAGCGTTTGTAGTATCAACTGTATTTGCTCATGCGGGACATTCACTTTGAGGTGAACCCATTCAAGCCTAATGGTTTCAATGGATACCGCGCCGCTTTCCTTAAGCTCGTTGAACAGCGTAAAAATGGCAGCAGTTAACTTATCAATATCAACATGTGCTAAAAACGCGACGCCAGAATCGCCAAACCACGCCAATATATCTCGGGTATCTGCATAATCACGGATATACACAGGTAAAGTATAAAAAAGCTGATTATATACAGTCCAAAAGCCTGCAAGGATCAGCAAATATAACGCAAACGGCAGGTTACTCACCTTCATCGGTTGTTGCCACCATGCTTTAGTCGGCGCTCGATTTATAAGCACTCTGTCCCACACCCAGTTAGCTACTAACCATATTGCAATCCAAGTAAACGCTTGACTGTAGTTAGAAAACCCAACGCCTGCTGACATCAATAGCGCCAGTGCGACAAACAGCGTAACTGCTAAACGTGTATTACCCAGCACCGACTGTGCAGTTTTTAATACTTGAGTAAGAGATTGCTTGGTTTTAGGTAATGTTTGGGGGTCTTTGTAAAATAACATCAAGGGAATAAAGTTTATGGCAATCCAAATCGCCGACATCATAAATACTGCATCCCAACTAATGGCGCGCATATATCCCGCAACCAATGGACCTAAAAATCCACCAATATTCACCATGGTATAAAAGATCCCAAATCCAAGGCCACGATTACCATCGTTTGTACTGTGGCTTACGGTGCCAACGACCACAGGTTTAAAGCAAGCGGCACCCAGGGCAACAAAGCTCAGCGCAGCAAAAAACGGCCAAAAACTCTGTGCCTGTCCCAATAAATAATAGCTTGGCGTCATGATCAAAAATGCAAAAAAGAACATCTTTTTATACCCAACGCGATCTCCTAGCGCACCAGTTACAACAGGCAAAAGATATAAAAAGAAGGGAATAATCCCCTGTACCGCGCCACGCTCTATATCAGTAAAGCCAATACCACCTTGCGACTTCGGTGTTGTCATATAAATTGATGACACGGCGAAAAAGCCATACCAAGCGAGCCGCTCAAATATTTCCATGATATTTGCAATGTAAAAAGTTCGACCAAACCCAGAAGACGACTTTGACCGATTTGCCTCATTGAGATCTGGTTCACACCACTGCTGCTGATTTTGCATAATGACAATACCTGTTATCTTTGTTATTTTATATTGCATACAATATACACAAATAATAACGAGAGAAAAGTATCATGTCTTTATTTTATCTATTCCATACCTTTTATTGGCGAATACCCTCTATGCAAAAGCCGCGGCTAGGGTTTACTCCTCTAATTGCAATACTTGCCTTACTCAGCGGATGTAAAACTACGCGAAGCGATATTGCCGCTATTCCGAGCCCCGCTGATATGCGCTCTGAAATAAGCGTTAATGGTCGAGTCAGCACGTTGAGACACATTGATATCCAACATGTTGGTAAACAAATTCCGCTGACTTATAGCGATGGAAAAATAGCTAACTCGCGGGGATATGACTGGTGGGTGAGTAAACATTTTGCGCTAAAAAGTGACTTTCCTGAGGACAAAGTAAAACTCTATTTAGAATTATTAGAAATGTCTTACCCTCACTATGTTGAATTGTTTGGTATGGCGCCCGCAGCGATTGATAAAAAGAGAATTGCTGTCGTTTATGGCAGTTCACGCCAACGTACAAAAGAAGCCATGCTGGACGACGGTTTTTTGCGAGGCGTACATAAAACGGCTGGTGGCGAAACCATGTTTTATAACCGCGCAGGGTACAACTTTCCGAGTCATCGTCAGCATCACCAGCGCTACATCGTGATCCATGAAACCATGCATGCGTTTCATATGGCTCTGAACGGTCACTCAACTTGGGCACCCAATTGGATCACTGAGGGGATGGCAGATGCCATTGCAAGCCACGTATATGATCCAAATAAAAAACAGTTAACTGTAATGGTTTTTGACCGTGCTCCAATGAACTATCTGCACTTAGGTTTACAGCAGTATCACCAAAGTGGACAGCCATCTTTTGAAGCAATCAACGATGACCCATCACTCAAACGCGGGCTCAACTTTTTTATCGTACATTTTTTATTGAGCGATCCTGAACGCTATCAATATTTTAAACGCTTTATTGCTAAATTAATGGACGCAAATCCTCACTCTGAAGACACCTTGCCAACTGCCAATGCACTCTTAAAACAGACCTTCCCCAATTGGCCCCTGCTTGAACAGCAGTTTGCGGCGTTTGTGCGCTCTGCCACGCCAAGTTTTTATATTGTCGATGGGCCTTGGGAGCAAAACGGTGCTGCATATTGGCTCAGAAATACCGAAAGCAAAGCACTTAATCGTCTTGACATTCATCCAAACTTTTCTTCTACACATGTCGTGATGGATTTTCCCGCATCAGATAAAACACCTCTAATCAACTCACTTGATAAGAATAATGTTGCAGCACTAATCGACTTCGAGCCGGAGCAGATAAAACGTGGAGAAATTGGCTTTGCGTTAATCGCTGACTTAACAAGTCAAAGCTTAGATGCGCGTCTTGGACGCACTAAAGTTGAAGAAGTTGACTTTAGTAAAGATAACTTGCTGCAATTTACCCTTCAAGAAGGTGTAAAGTTAACGGTCTCAAGCAATCAAGCATTATTTCCCGCAAAGTCTATCGCACTGCTGCCGCAATTACGCATGGATATCATGCAATATCATCAACTTGCGCTCACGCTTTCAAAACAGAACGATGCGCTAGTTATTAAAATGAAAACACTACACCATGAGCAACTGGCTAGGTTACAATTGAGCCAAATCGACATTTCAGCGCTTAGCTTGCAAAAAATAAGTCTTCTTGGCCGAAATAATAATCATAGAATAGCGCCCTACTTTGCCGCGCATGATTACTTGATCACGAATGAACAAACCACTAATCCCTGGCACTTTAAAGGTGCATCGCTACTGCGCAGAGCCTTTAACACCTGTGTGGAATATAGCGCTCAGTTAAATGACTGTATGACCCCACTTCGCGAAATATTTAACAAGCAGAAATCAAGGACAGTCACTGAAACTGAGAATAAAACCCTCAACCACTTGATGCAAAATTGGCAAACAACACTTGGCGACGATGCGCTCTTTACGCTAAGTGGTATCAACATCCAGGACTACTTTTCTGACGGAATGCACTATCTTTACGTCAACAACCCCAGTAAGCATGCAGTTGCGCTAACTTACGGTAACTACAAAAAAATGCTAGCTTCAGGTGAACACCGTGTTCTATTGCCAAAACAAGTCTCTCAGACCTTGGTAATTAATTGGAATGGATTAACAAGACAAAAATCTCTTCTAACGCCGGAGAAACCTTTTGATGGGGTAAAAATGGAAGTAACTATTCGTGACAATATAACCATTACGCTAATCGGTCCCTATTCAGGTGCATCGAGTGGCACATTACACGTCGATTTTACCCCATATCAATCATTTAAAAATGAAGGGTCACTTTGGCAGCAGCCTGTTACTTTCTTACCTTATCAAACACAAGTAATTAAAATAGATAAGTTACAAGGATTAAAAAATGGATTACTTGAGATCACGGGTGAGTTTGACGTTGATGGTGAACCGATTAGGCTGGTTAAAATAATCAATTTGTAGAAACAATTAATTGGAAGTCTGAAAAGCCAAATAAAGTAGGACCGATGGCTTTGTGCAAATAAGATTGAGTGTATCATACAACGTGCACGACTAACTGCTCCCTCAACCTGAGCGAGCAGTTAGACACTTACAACCGGATTAAATTGGCCGTCTACGTAAGTTCATATTACATAAAAAGTCGCTGGCTTTGCGAAATATTACTTCGTCGCCGTAAATTGCGATGCTCACAATAAGACTCAATCGAATCTGCTCTACCAATCGCACCGTGAAAAGTTTGCTCAAGCTGGGTAGTAAGTTTCAGCCAATTACGTGCTTCTAGACCTAATTGTTCCAAAATAGATTTTTGACGCGGTTCGATAAACCCGGGTTTACCAGCACGAATACACCTCCCTGTTGAATCAACTAAGTCTAGATATGACCGTAATTCAAAAGGAATTCCTTTGTGTACATGTCTTTTGGTATTTCCTAAAAACCGCGCTAGATAATTCGGCTGTTTGCATCTTTTTGCAAACTCACACCTAAGTTTTATACTAGTGTGTTCTGAATCTTCTAGGTTACTAGCCAATTTTGCACGAATGGGGTTTAAGTCTACGTAAGCCATGCATGCTAACAAGGCTGAAGCATCAAGCAAGGCCTGAGATTTAAATCTCCCTTCCCAAAAGTGTCCGGTACATTCATCCTCTTGATTAGCACGTCGAGCAATGTGCTCATTGAGCCCTCTCATAAACCAGCTAATACTCGCTAAGCGGCTTCTATATTCATTGATTTCTTTGCTTAATTCACTTTTTTGCCCTTCGTTTAAGCATTCACCTTGTAAAAATTGCCGAGCGTGTGAAGATACCTTATAAAGCTTGCTCCAGCGTAGTAAAATAGCTTTATCATTGAGCCTTTGTGCTTTTTTATCATCGATATACAACACCACATGGGTGTGATTAGGCATTACCGCGTAAGCACAAACATCCAAGCAAAATATTTTGGCTAGAGAGAGTAAACGCGTTTCAACCCAGCCCCTCCGATGCTCATAAGACTTTCCTGTCAACATATCTTCACCACACAAAAAAGCACGGCGGACGCAACGTGACACACAATGATAGTAACGCGTATTTGACAAGTTGATTTGATACTTCCTAGCTAAGCCCATTGTTCTCTCCTTGAACGTATCAATGCTAATCGAAGAAATTAAAGCTTAGACCATGTCGCAAATTTGTAAACATTTGCATCTGTTCATGCCTGTCCTTAGTTGCATGCTTTTAGTTACATGCTACCAGTTATCACCTACTCTTTGATACTTAAATACAGTAAACGCTAACCTCCTTATGCTTGTTCGGAGAGTGAGCGAGGTTCCTGTCTTAACGCAAATCTTTACTTTTCCCCCTTGCCTAGTTAGCAAGTTTTAGGAGCAACATCAAACCGTGCTCCACTATGAATAATTTATGCGATCACCATGAGCGATTGGGATTGGATACCAGCAGTTAATTTTATCACTAACTTCAAGCAAAATATTAGTTATTCGAACTTTAGTTAATTAAAGTGGATGTCCTTTAAAGTGCGCTTTACAAATGGCGCTTTAGCTTTTCCATACTCATCTTGGGAGGCTATACCTTGCGCTATTACTAATTGCTTCTGAGTTTCATACTCCGCACGCGCGTCAGGATTACTGAGCATATAAGCTTTAAACTTTTCTTGCTTGATATGTTCTTCACTCCCTTTTTCAATAGCATGAGCATGCACTTGAAACAACTCACCTTGATACATCACCGCGATGTCTTTTCTAGGACGAGTATCAGGAAATGGATTATCGCTGTGCTGATCTTTAAAGCCTACATTTTTAAGATGTTCAACTGCTTGCGTTAATTGCCCGGGTTTGTATAACACAGAGATATCGATGATCCCTTTGCCGGCAACCTTAAAAGAGCTTGAACCAAAGTGTAGAAATTCAAGTTCAGGGTGTGCTAATGCCATCATCACTTCTTCTGCCACTTCAACAAATATTTCGCGCCATGGATTAAAGCTAGCTGGGACTAATTGGTAAGGGACGAATTCAATTTTTGACATGCCTGTCCTTTTAAATTTTTATATAAAATAGTTAGAACCAATAAACTGGGTAATGCCGCTTGGGGTTGCGCGACATATTGTTCACAGACAGCGCGACCAATAACATCAGCAGAGCCCCCATCAACACGGGATAAAATGCATACATATATCCCAAGTTATGAACAGACTCACCACCAATAATGGCGATTAGCGCGGTCGCTCCACCGGGTGGATGCAAGGTTCGAGTAAAGTGCATCACAACAATTGAGAGCGATACCGCAAGCGGTGCTGCAAACAGACTCTCTTCTCCAAGCAAAATAAAGATACTGACGCCGAGTAAAGCTGAAAAGAAATGCCCGCCCAGTAAGTTCCTCGGTTGAGAGAACTCTGCCATAGGAGCGCCATAGAGTAAAACAGCAGTTGCACCAAAAGAGCCAATGAGCAATGCGCTGCCAACACCATATGGTAAAGCGAGGTTAGAAATCACCGTAATCAACAAGATCCCCACCATTGCGCCAACCCATGACCAAAGGATTTTCTTAAGCGGTTTTCTCGGAGGACACACACCTTTGGAGGCCATTCTTTTAAAGTAAACTTTCATGCTACCTAATAACCTTCGAGATTTATCAATGTCATTTTGCCAACGTTTGTATCGCGAGTACCGCCCGCTTAGCATCATTTACGGGCACAAAAATATGATCATGATAGAAGCCCGCAATTACATTCGCGCTAATATCAGCACCTTTTAACGCATTGGAAAATGCAGCAGTTAACCCTACGGCTTCTAGGCTCGAATGCACTTGCAAAGTAATTTTATTCATCACACAGCTGTAATCCAATCCATGTTCATCTGCCATTTGCTTGGTGACTACCAGCGTTAACCCCTCGCGCTCCATAAAGGTCGCAATTGGATTGAAAATTACGCACTCAGCAAGGCTTTTTTGCACTGTACAAAATACAAAAGGTGTTTCATCAAGCGTCGGGGAAATGTCTTTTAATAATTGAGATAAATCACTAATACCCGTCACAAATTACCTCCCGATGTTGTTGATAGATCGCGGCTAGGCTCAAATGCATCATAACGAGGAAGCGGCGCGTCTAAGTCGTCCCAATTGGCTTTTGAAGAGACAAAATTATGTGATATTGGCCGCTCTTTGATATCCGAGTCCAAAATGCCAAGTCTTAACCTCACCCGCTTAGGATCGTTTTCATTCGAACTAAAAATTGGACTTGCG
This sequence comes from Pseudoalteromonas sp. L23, assembly GCF_021728455.1. Taxonomy (NCBI): domain Bacteria; kingdom Pseudomonadati; phylum Pseudomonadota; class Gammaproteobacteria; order Alteromonadales; family Pseudoalteromonadaceae; genus Pseudoalteromonas; species Pseudoalteromonas sp. L23. The sequence continues at coordinate 559,187 of NZ_JAKKCW010000002.1, forward strand.
CAATGTTTGCAAAAATGGCGCTTTCTTCCAGGTTTAAACTCGAAGATGTTTAGTGCCTCTTCGCCACTGAGAATCACAAAATCACTCCACAGCACAAAGCCATTAGTGGCATAAGCTGTGCCTGTAGACTTACGACATAAAGAGCAATGACAATGAATGATATCGCTGATTGCTCCACGGATTTCAATTTGAACCGCTTTACACAAACAACTCGCCTTATAAGCCATACCTACCCCTTTGTGTTTCTGGTGATCCAAGTATCCAATTGATTGGCGAAATTTTGCTTATCAGCTTGAGACAAAGGCGGTGGCCCTTGAGTTTGCACGCCGCTGGCACGCATCGTGTCCATAAAGTCACGAATATTTAAGCGAGATTTTATGTTTTCTTTCGTCAGCAATTCACCGCGCGTGTTGAGTGCGGTGCACTTTTTCTCAATGACTTCGTCTGCAAGTGGAATGTCGCCAGTAATAACCAAATCACCTTCATTCACGCGCTTCACGATTTCGTTATCCGCAATATCAAATCCCTTTGGGACTTGAAGCTTTTGAATAAAAGGAGACGGAGGCGTTTTTAGATATTGATTTGCAACCAATGTAACCGTGGTAGAAGTACGCACTGCAGCGCGAAACAGCATTTCTTTTATCACCACGGGACAGGCATCGGCATCTACCCATATTTGTTTTGCCATAACAACTCTTTTAAATTTAAATTGGCTAGAGAATACTAAATTTGGGGATTAGGTTCACGCCTAAAATGAAACTCATATTCATCGTCAGCAAACTGCACAAATCCCAACTTTTCGTATAAACGCTTCGCGGGATTCGCTTTAAGCACCGTCAATACCCAAGGCAATGTTGAGTGGGTTTCTATCAAGCTTTTAATGACTTGTGCACCGAGCCCCTTTCCTTGTTGCTGGGGCTCTATTTGCAGCTGAAAGAGGTAATAGTCATGTTCACGTTGCTTAAACTTAGCCAAGCCAACACACTTTTCATTTATATAAATCAAATGTGAGCTTAGGTATTCGTATAATACTCTGGCTTTATGTTCAGCGTCAGTCAAAAACAGTCCGGCATTTTCTAAGTGCGGCACCATGGTCGCTTTACGCAGCGCCACTAGGTAGTCAAAGTCACTTTCTTTTGCCTGTATGAAGTGAATCTTATTCGTCCTCAATTTCGAATATTCCTTTTGCGTAAAGTACACCAAACCCAGATACGATGACATTCGTATCCGTCACTTCACAAAATAGCTCACCGCCACGTTTTGAAGCCTGATGTGCATGAAGTTTCTGTTTGTTTAGCGCCTTTGCCCAATATGGCGCTAATCCGGCATGAATTGAACCGGTAACCGGATCTTCATCGCCCCCATTTGCAGGCCAAAAGTAACGCGACACAAAATCAACGTCATTGCCTTTTGCTGTTACCACAACATCAAAAGGCGCAAGGGTTTTCAATTTATCGCTGTCGTACTCACAGCTGCGTACTTGTTGCTCAGTCTCAACAATCACAAAGTACGCTTGGCGATTTTTAAGTACCCGCGTCGGTGTTACGTTCAGCCCTTCCAGCAGTGCGTCGGGGGCTTCAGTTAACTCAGGGGCTAAGTTCGGAAATTCCATCACAATGCGACCATCAGCCACTTGCTTAACAGTGAGTGTTCCGACTTCTTGAGTTTGAAATTTTATTTCACCTGACTTTCCCTTGTGATTAAAAAGTACATACGCAGCACCAAGCGTGGCATGACCACAAAAGTCAATTTCAGTAATTGGAGAAAACCACCGGATCTCATAATGATTGTTATCAACTGGCTTCAAAAAGGCGGTTTCGGAAAGGTTATTTTCGATGGCTATCTGCTGCATTAAGGCGTCGCTAAGCCAGTTTTCAACCTCAACGATTGCAGCGTTGTTACCACCAAAACGTTTACGCGTAAATGCGTCAACCACAAAATATTCGACTTGCATCTTTTACTCCTTTCAGAAACACCTAAAAACACAGTATAATTTACTGTAATTAGAAGCGAATACAACTTAAATAAACGTGTATAGAGGTTGATCTCTGTGACCATGATGCACGTAGTTAAAATGAGTAGAACCAAGTCGAGGCTTATATGTTTACAGATGCTACTTTATCAATCTTATGTTTATATTCATTAGCAATGTTTGTCACTAGCCTGCTAATGATAGCGACAGCCCCTAAAACTGATGATGAGAAACGCAAACAAACTATCACCGAGTACACTATGTTTGCACTTGCATCTGTTGCAGTATTTTTTGTCTCGTTTTACACGCTGTAACTGCCAGTTGGGTCATCTCGATTGATGGCCCATGACAATATCCTTTAAGACCTATTTTCCACTTTCAACCATTGCTTTTATCTTTAACGCCTTTTCGAAGTGGTCTAGTTCGTGAGTTTGTATCCACCAAGTCGCCGCTTCCATAAGTAGTGCAGGGTCCGTGTTTTTATTGGCAAAAAAAGCGTAAAATGATACGCCAACGTTATCCCCTTTTTGTGCGATTTTTTTATCACATACTTCTATTATCTTGCTTCTTAGTGCCGCGCGCATTTTTGGTTAAATCCATACATCATGATCTACGATTAGTGTACCACCAACATCATCAGTATTCACCACTCCACGCGGCTCTACACCTTTACGGTTGATTATCATTTCATCGGTGCACAAGATTAATCTTCTTCACAAGCTTCCCTCTCCCTTACGTCTAGTTCGGTGAAACTATTTCTAAACGTAAAGGCATAAGCCGAATCTCCAAAACGACGCAGGTAATCGAGCCTTTCTTTGGCCTCATCTAGCGTCGGGATATGGCCCTCTTCAACCCACCATAACACGTAGGTTTCCTGTTCAGCGCGGTGAAACCATTCTTTTTTACGCGCCAAAAATTCCTTATGCGCGGTTTTAAACATAAAATCTTTGAGCGCTTGCTCCGACTGCCATACAGACATATTCACGATAATATTTGGATCATCAAACGCCTTAATCTCTGTTGCATTACCGGTTTCATCTTTTAAGCGCCAAATAAAGCCAGGGCTTTGTTCTGCGAGTGAATTAATTCGGTCTAAACTTTCTACAAAGTATTGGATTTCTGGCGCATCCATTTGGTATTTAGCGGTGGCTATATTGAGTTGTGCTAATTGCATCGACGGCTTTTCCTTGTGGTGAGTTGCTACATTCTCCCAAACTTAACAATCATACTACTGTTTGCTCGCCGCCAAGTTAAGACAAAATTTAACCAAATAGAGATTTTTTCACCTTCTACATTTCTGGAAATGGATGCATATTGATGTATTGCACTATACGAGGTGCGTTTGCTGTGTTCGCGCTGCCACCATGGGGTAAAAATTGATGCCAAATCACCATATCTCCTGCATTGGCTGCAATTGCTTTGGAACCCAGTTGATGTAAGTATTCTGTGTTTGGAATACATGGATCCCATGGAGCCGTTGCAAGCCATGACTCTAGCTTTGTATGAAATCCTGGTACAACCGTTGTTGCACCCTGTTTTTCTTCAGTGTCTGATAGATACAAAATCCCTTGCGTGCCAAACGTGAGTTGCTTAGAGAAATCTAAATCCCAATGTAGATCAGGACCTTGAAAGCTAGATTGTGCAGTTTCAGGCGGGTTGAACCCACACTGATCGGCTGAAACTATCAGTTGTTCGCTTTGCCATAACTGGCTAAAGGCCTTATGAATTCTCATTGAATTCCGATTGTCTTCCAGTGCTTTATGTTGTACCAAATGCACCATACTGCGACTCAATTTTTCGTGGTTAACCTTATACCAAGTCTTTGGTTCTGCTAATTCAATCTCCAAATAGTCTTGGATGGCGTTTCTCGCATTGGCACAGCCTTCGGCACTCACTGCATTTTTAACGATGACATAGCCGTTGTCCTGCCAGCATTTCAAGTCGTCCTCAGTGAGTACATCCGGCATATTCTGAACAGCAGCTATTTTTTCTTGATAACTATCGGGGCAAGGCATATGACAGGTGACATGTTTTAGCAATGCTATTTTTTCACTACTCGGCTGAGCAATTGTTACAATTGCATCAATAAAGCTATCGTAATCATGAGCATATTGAAACTGTAACTGATGTGCTTGAGATAAACTTAAGCCCAGTATGTCAAAAGTCGCTTTATATAATTCGAAACTAACTGGCTCTACCTGCTGCTGTTTATTTGTAAAAGTGCCGTTGGCCTGAAGCCAGATTTTTTTGAGTGTGGATAAATGATAAAGCGCTAGAGCAAGGTTTACATCGCACATTATTTGACAACCATCCTTTAAATTAGAGTTGTGTGTTCCTTCCTTAAAATTTTATTACAAAGACGTTTTTTTTCAATTTTTACCGCTTACACCTCATTACACTATACGTATCACTAAACATGAGGATTCAGAAATGAAAAGAGCAGACTACTTCAATCAGGCACCTGAGCTTATTCAGCACTTATTGGGACAAGAGGAATTATTAAAACAGCAGGCACATACAACTTTTGGAGTCACAATCTGGGAGCTCGTTAAACTTAGAGCATCACAAATCAATCAATGCGCTTTTTGTATTGCAATGCACACTAAACAGGCACTAGAGTATGGTGAAACCACTAATCGAATTATTGGATTAAGTGCATGGCAAGACATGCCGTTATACACCAATAAAGAAAAACTGGCATTAGCGCTTTGTGAAAAACTGACAAACGCACAAATGATTGACGACGCTTTTTATCAAACACTCAATGTAGAATTTGATGATAAAGAATTGACTACGTTAACTATCGCTATTAATGCCATCAACAACTGGAATCGGATCGTGAAAATGTTTAAGCCGAATGTAGAGTTCAATGAGCACAGATCTAACGCTTGAATTAATAAACCCAACAGGTGAAATCGCTAACTATGTGCAAGCTATCTGGTTTGCACAATCACACAAGCGCGGAGAAACTTGGCTTCCAAGCGACGGGGCAACTGGATTTATCTTCCCTCTTTGTGGGCTCGTTAGTTTCAACGACAATCAGCTCACAGCCCCCTTTTATCTACAACCAATTGCCATTCAGTCTAGCAAAGTCAGCTATTCTGAACAGGCATGTTTTTTCGGGATCCGCTTTAAACCCGCGGGACTGGCATTTCTGAAAACGCTGCAACATCCTATAGCAAATCCCAAGAATATATTGCCCTTGTTGAACACGCTACAAAAAAATAGTGCCAACCTGACAGCATTACTTCAACTCCTAGAACCAATATTGAATATGCCAATTCCTCGACACAATTCTATCCTACATACCCAAACACTCCTTGAGCATATTGTTTCAATGACTCCTTTAGAGCAAGCATATGCTCAAACTCCGATCGGAAAACGGCAATTAGAGAGACAAGTTAAAACACATTGTGGGATTACCCCTAAACATTTAGCTCGCATTTATAGAGTTCGATTGGCTAAACAAAAACTGAGAGAAACACCTGACATTAACATCGCTCAACTCGCGCTAGATTGCGGCTACGCTGATCAATCTCATCTTATTCGCGAATTTAAAACTATCTTTCAGATCACACCGGCAAAATACACAAAGCGACTAAAAGCTGCAGACACAACGTTACCTACAGCTCGGTAAATTTTTCAACGACCAAGAATATAAAAGCAAGGTGAATTCATTGCTACTTATTCGCGCAACGTGCTACCAAGGTTTCGCTTAAAAATTGATTTACCTCGGTTTGCACTTTTTTGTTAAAGCTATAGTGACCCGATTTAAGTGCGATATGTTTAAATGGATGAGAAAAACTAGCCTCGCGTAAACCAGCTTCTATATATCCGGCCATTTTGTACGATGGCCAAATTTCATCGTGTTTGGCAGAGACCAGCAGCACTGGCCCATTAGTGTTTTCAACCGGGATGCGAGCGGCTGCAATTGCTTCAGGTGTTGCCTCTGCCAATGCAGCCTCAAAGGCAGATGTAAACTCTCCCGTTACGTTCCCCTTTTGCATTTTCCATGACAACAGGGGTGCATCAATGTAGTCCAGAGCATTGCCGCTAAGCGTCCAACTCGAGCGAGAAGACAAAGTCTTAACAGCATTCCAGCTTACGTGACTAGGCATAACGGACACTACATGGTTTATCTCATCAAAGTGCGCACCGAGTAATAACGCAAGCTCCGCTCCTTTAGAAAAACCATACACCGCTACGCAATTTGGATTTATCTTTGGGTCTGCACTCAATGCTTTTATCCGTTTGGCTATATCATCCAAAGATAATTCAGCTGCACTGCTCGATGTATTTTCAGTGCCATAATAACCAAGTGCAGCTACTGAGACACCAATATCATTAAATCCATCTAAAAATGGTTTCCACTGAGGATTAGCGAGTGTATTCCCCCCTTCGCTGCCACCTAACACCACAACCAATGGATGAGTCTGACCATCATCGATAAACTGACATTTAACATCTGGTATAGTCGTGTTTGAGCAGGCCGCAAGAAGCCCTACCAAAGAAAATGGCATTATAGTTTTCATCATTTTATTACCTTTTTTGAGTTAGCTGAGCCCTATGTTGCTCAGTTGTTGTTTGAGTAGTTTTGCACCGCCCCGGCTGGTCACAACTTGTAAATTGCTATCTCGCAACTTGACAAGGTAACCCCCTGTAACCCAGCGTTCAAACGCCGTTATCGCGCTTTGGTTTACAATGGCATTACGGTGAACTCTTAAGAAATGTGTTGGCAATTGCTGTTGGATCTCCTCAAGGGAGCCATCAATGGGATATTGCTGTCCATTACTAAACGCAATGGCTTGACCGTATTCTAGCTTGATAAGTTCGATACTGCTGACATCAATTAGTGAGGTTTTCCCCGCCACCTTACTCGTTAAAGTAGCGGCGAATCCTGTCGCGATAACACGATTGACTCTTGATAGCGCCAACGCTAAGCGTTCAGTACTATACGGTTTGAGCAAATAATCAACCGCGCCGAGCGTAAAGGCCTCAACCGCAAACTCACTGTAGGCCGTGGTAAAAATTATCGCACCTGCAAACCCCGTTCCTTGAAGTTTCTCGACCAAAGTAACACCATTGCATTCTGGCAAGTTAATATCGACAAAGACAATATCTATCGCAAGTTCTCGATATGTATCAAGAAATACTAATGGCGTGTTACAAGTCAGTACCAAGTTGTGCTTGGTGATCTGGCTAAGTTGTTCAGTTAATTTATCAATGGCTGGTTGCTCATCTTCCACAATGGCAATGTTCAACATTCCTTTGCTCCTCGTGTGAGTGAAAAGCTGACAACAGCACCACCTGTGTGCATGTCGTTACCAAGCCTAAGTTCAGCATTTTCTTCTAACTTTAACCGTGAGCGCGTGATCGAAAGACCGAGTCCCGCATCTGACGAACTCAATATGTCCTGCTCCTTAAAGCCCACCCCGTTGTCACTGATTTTAAACACTAACTGGTTCGCTAACTTTTTGATTAATACATCAATGTGAAGCGGCCTACTGTTGCCATGTTTTACTGCATTTTCCAAAAGTGGCTGTAAAATCATTGGCGGTATTACTTCGCTCAATAATGCATCGTCGATATCAAAGTCGATGATAAGCGCATCCCCAAACCGGCTTTGCTCTATCTCGCACCATTGATTTAGTGCAATTAGCTCATCGGCAACGGATACTTTGCTCGGTATTTTTCCGCTTGTCACAGAATGCGTTAATGAATATCTTAATACCGCAGCGAGATTATGAACCAAAGACCGTGCTGCTTCTGGTTGGTTTGGTACAAAGGCTGCAATTGTGTTGAGGCTATTGAACATAAAGTGCGGGTTTAACTGACTGTGTAATAACTTAATTTCAGCTAGTTGGCGAAGCTGTTTTTCTTGTTTTAACAACTTTTGGGAAAGGTAGAACTTAATCACCACAAAAATACCGCTAGACCAAGGCAGTGCGATGGTTAGCGCCTCAAACAGTGAAAATGCATGGGTATTTAACATTCCACTTCTGAGTACACCCCAACATAAACAGCCCATTACCATCAGTCCGTAAAAGCCGATATATTGCAGCGGCCAATTGCCTATCTTGAAACGGATGATGAGTACGTAACTTATCACCATAGGTAACCAGTAGAGGAACACAACCGCCAAAATAGAAGAAAGCGCGATATTTGCTGACAACAACATGCCCCGCTGCACCCAATCGGTAAGACTGATAGCAAAACTTATTGCGGCAACGATGGCTAAAATTGCGAATTGTTCATTTCGCTGCAATGTGAGATTGACCATAATCAATACAAATAGTGACTGAATACGTTCATGGTACGCATTTAGCGTCGAAAAGCACTCTGAATGTTGCTGAATGGTCGCTTTTCAATGCTAAATGGTTATCTGTATTAGTCCACACTTTTACATCCAGTCAAAGTGCTAAAAAATAGATTAACTTGCTTTAAACCGTAAACACTTGAGGCTGCTTTGCTCATCAATGTCTTTAAATTCAGGTGGGTTTTGCAAACGTTCAACAAACGTAAGCGCTGGTGCCTCTCTGGTCATTTCATCAATGAGGAATTGACTTGAAACATCGGGAGAATTCACACACGCCAACACTTGGGCATTTGGCGTAAGTAACTCAGGAAGCTTTCTTAAAATACGTTGATAGTCTTTGGTCAGTGCAAAGCTGCCTTTTTGAAAGCTTGGCGGATCAATTACGATTAGGTCGTACGGCCCATATTTACGTACTTTCCCCCAAGATTTAAACAAATCATGGCCTAAAAAAGACACCTTGCTGAGGTCGTGTTCATTGAGTTGGTGGTTGACTCGGCCTTGCTTGAGCGCCGCTTTTGCCATATCTAGATTCACAACATGGGCAGCTCCGCCCGCAATTGCCGCAACAGAAAACCCACAAGTATAAGAAAACAGATTAAGTACCCGAGCCCCCGCAGACTGAGCTTTAACAAACTCACGACCCAAACGCATATCTAAAAACAGTCCCATGTTCTGCTTTACGCCAAGCTTTAGGCCATATTTAAGTCCATTTTCTTCAACGATAGGCATAGCAGTTAATTCACCATACAAAACCTCGAGATCTGAGTCAGGCAAATAACGATGCTGTAGTAAAATAGCAGAGAGTTTTCCGTTAAACGCTTCGGTCTCCACAAGTGATAATAATGCCTGCTTTAACGACGCTATCAAGTCAACGTCGTGCTCCTTGAATAAAGAGACTAAGAGCTGACCTTGTAACCAATCTACTGTGATTTGTTCAAGCCCTTCATAGCAACGACCACGTCCATGAAATAGACGCCTTAGCTCGTTTGGTACGGCTTGGGTTTGCAAATGATTAAGGAGGGTCGATACAGGGTTTATTGCTGTCATGTCGGTGTCTGGTTATGCGTAAAGTTCGGCATTTTACTTGTTACTTCATAGCAAAAGCAAATGCCTAAGGTCTGCTTATCTTTCACGTTTATTTTTTGCAGCACAGAAAACCGGTCCTATGGACGCCACAACATCGTTGTTGCCCCGCTAAAACCGATTAACCAATTGAGATAAGAAAAATCTTCGTGATGGGAGGTAACAAAGCCCATTCTCATATAAAGCTTTTTTGCTTGGGGGTTAGAATCAATTACATCAAGTCGTAAAGCGTGAAACCCGCTTTGTTTGGTGTAGCGCTGCAGTGCCACTAGAAGCGCAGTGCCAACACCTTGTCCTCTGACCGATTTTGCAACAGCGATGCCGTCCATCACTACTTCATTGGGCGCAGGCTTTCGCTCAAATAGGGTAAACACCGCTGCGGCTTTAACCCCGCCTAGCAAGCCTAATTCATCAATGAGCCCAGTAAAGCCCATATTCGATGTAAAACCGCCTTTGCCATATTGAAAGCCCGCAACCCCCACTAACTTGCCGTCTGCAAAGGCAGCAAAAGAGTATTCTGAGATGAAGCTCTTCGCGATAATAGTGATCAGCTTATTGCGATCCGGCACTGCAGCTTTGAATTTGCTACCAAACGCGTCAACATAAAGCTCAGCAGCCGCTTGTGCATACTCAATGTCCCATCCTTGTGTTATTTCTATTTCCATACTTTACCTCAAGCTAACGTATCGACTTCAATATTAGGTCAAAATTAGCTTAGGTATGAAGTTCGAATTTGTAAAAAATTCGAGTCGATTATGCATGTAACGTAATCGTTAGTTTGCGCCATACACGTTCAACGGGTCCCACCTTAAAGAATCGCCCGTAAATCACATTTAATAGCAGCTGCCCTGCCATAATAACAAGCCATAAGAACAAGAGCTCACTGCGACTTAGCGTATTATGTAATCCAAAGCCATAAAATATCACTACCAATAACAGTGACTGTCCAATGTAATTGCTCAGTGCAAATCGACCCACTTGATTTATCGCCTTCAGGGGTTTGAACCGATGCAACCAACGGTTATATAGCAAAGATAACAAAACCAAGTAAACAATCGCTTGCAGCTCCCGGTTAAGTACGATGACCATTTGTTTAGCGTAAGACAACACTGGGATATGTGAACTTTGCAGCCAATGAAAATAACGAGCTTGAGTGGCATAACACGACACCGCAATCAAGCAAAGCAGTGCCACAACCGCAAATGGGCTAAGTTTAGTCTTTGAAAACAATCCCCATTGAAACAGCTGCGAGCCTATCAGCATCATCATTAGCGTGGACCAAAAAATACTTGAATAAAACAGCTTACCTTTGTGGACTTGCGGACTGTCAAAGTTTTCCTGCCAATACTCAGTTAAGCTTGGCGTTTCTTCCAAAGTACGATGAGTGGGTGTCCGTGGTTCAGTTTTATTCTGCCACCGATTAATCGCTTTTTGCTGGCCTCGTGTGCGAGACGCTTCGTCCACATTGAGTGCTGCTTGGTAAGCATCGTATTGGGCGATAGTGCGCTCTGCTCTGCCAAAACCTGCAACTAACATAAACGCCAAACAAATTACTATGCTGGCTTTGATGGTCCGGGTGCCAAGTAATATGATGGTGGTGGCAATCATTCCTATCACAGCATAGTGATAGAGAATGTCGCCACTCCAAATATAATAAGCATGAACAAGACCGAGTATAAATAAAGCCACTAGCCTTGCCGCACTTAATTTAATAGCAAATTCAAATGGCTGTTTTTGAAGAATAATCGTAAGGCCAGCGCCAAATAACATCGCCAGCAGCCCGTAAAACTTGCCCTGAGCAAACACGTACACCCAGTACCTTACCTCACTGTCTATATCTGTCATAAAGCCATATTGGTAACTGCCCCATGGATTGGGATAGGCAAAGCTTTCGATGTTGATAAGTAAAATACACAGAATTGCTACCCCGCGAATAAAGTCGAGGCTGTTAAGACGATTTTTTTCAGCACTAGTCATCAGAGCTACCCATGCTGCCCGACTGTCCATCATGGTGAGCTAGCTTTGTATTTTCGCTATCGAGCAGTGTGGTAATTTGTGCAACCTGCGCGCTAAATTCATCAAATTGCGTGTCACTTAGCTTAGTGTTTTTTGGTTGTTTTAGGGTGAGTGGATTGATGGCTTTTCCGTCTTTATGCACTTCATAATGTAGGTGACGCGCCTGCGACAGGCCGGTATTACCAAGGTAGCCAATCACATCGCCTTGCTTTACTCTCGTCCCATTTTTGAGGCCGTTCGCAAAGCCATTTAAGTGAGCATAAAGTGTTTGATAGCCTTTGCCGTGATCTAACACTACGCGATTACCAAAGCTGCCGCCCCACCCAGCTTTGAGTACTTTTCCAGAACCCGCAGCCATAATAGGCGTACCAACAGGCGCACCAAAATCGATCCCTTTGTGCATTCGGGTATAGCCCAATACTGGGTGATGACGTTTACCGAAGTTTGACGATAATCGAGCACCGTTAAGCGGCGTTTTCATTAAAAAACTTTGTGCGAGGGTACCATCTGAGTGGTAAAAAGCGGTCGTTCCGCCATTATCAGTAAACCGGTATAAGCGGTATTTTTCTTTTCCTGAAAGTAGCGCAACATGTTGTAATTCTAAAGGTTTGGAGATTTGCTTGAGTAACTCTTCGGCAATCACAAGCTGCTGTTCTTGAAATACAAAATCAATTTGATCGCCAGCATAAACTTCTCTTTGAAAATCGACAAGGTGAGATAAGGCGACAATACTTTGATTGATAATATCATTGGGTACCCCGATTTTGCTGGCGTCCACAAAAAAACTAGAATCTATGCTTGTCGATAAACGCTTTGTTTGCGTGACGGTTTCAAGCTCACTTAGCGATGCATGCCAGTGTTCATCTACTCTTTTAATCTCAATAACCTGTGCAAATGCGTATTCAAAGCGGATCTGCATTACTTGTCCGTCTACAAGCTCTGCTTCTATTAACTGTCCAGCCTTGAGTTTAGTCAGTGATGTCCACGTACTCACGGCTTGTTCCACCAGCCAACTATCGCGGTCACTGAATGCAAACTCACTTAAAAGATTAGCTAAACTCTCACCCGATTTAAGTTCAAGTAAACGAATATCTTGAACTGGCTTTAGCTCCTCTGTGATTTGGATTTGGGCCGTGACTGAGTCTTCAGCGGATCTATTGAGTACAACAACTTGACCTTGTTCTGCTTGTACCGACACAAGCGTATTCTCTTGCGCTTTATTGACAGAATGAGTCTGCTCGGGCTGTTTCGAGCAGCCAAAAGTTGCCATCATTACAATGGCAATAGAAAGCTTTTTAATCATGTTAATTTTCCAATAAGGTCAGCGGATCAATGCGCGTGTTGTTATGTAGAGCTTCTAGATGTAGATGTGGACCAGTGACTCGACCGGTTTCACCTATGGTACCGATCACTTCTCCTTGCGATACTTGCTCACCCACTTCAACATCAATGCTATCAAGGTGTGCGTAGAGACTTTGATAACCATTGTCATGATGGATCAACACCACTTTACCGTAATTCTCAGGCAAGGTTTTATCATCAGCAATCGTGACCGTACCGCTGGCAACCGCCATCGCAGGTTCACCAACGCCGCCAGCTAAATCCAGTCCTTGATGTGCTTTATTGTGACGAAAGTTCGATATATGCCCAAACCTTGATGTTATTTCAGGTGTGACGACTGGGTATGTCCATGTTTTACTGACCATCGCCGTTCCCATTGTCCATTGAATATTGCCATAGGCTAAACCTGAACTAAGCAACACAAAAAACCCTATCAACACAAGGTTACTTGGCTTCTTTTTAGATTTAAGAATAACGCTAAAACGCTTTTTATAATCATCTAAAGTCAAAGAGTTAGATGCAAAATTTGCTGTCATATTCATCGTTTTCGGCGGAGCAGCAGCCCGTTTTAAAGAGTTCATTAATGCTTTGCTATAAGCCAAAGGCTCAAGGCCGTGCTTCGCTATCGTCACCTCATCACAGCGATATTCCATCGCTCGAATAAAGCCCTGTTCCATTTTTGCAATAAACGGATTAAACCAAGCAAGCGTCGCGAGTATTCGCCAAATTACGACGGCAATGTGATCGCCTTTATCTATGTGGGTTAACTCATGCAGAATAAGTGCTTGCTGTTCTGCCTCTGGTAGCGTGTCAAATTCCACCGGCAAATACACTTTAGGTTGCCACAGTCCGAACACAAAAGGAGAGCAAGTAATTGGCAATTGATAGCAACTCGGTGCGCCGAGCTTTATTTTTGAGGCGGTGCTACAGAGGCGTTTTACTCGCCAATACTGTCGCCCAAGTACCAAAAGATGAGCGATTAGCCCAACGCAATAGACCATAAATACAGCCATAAGCGTCAGGTTTAGCCAGTCAGACGCAACTTGAGTACGCTTCGTCATCGCCAGCAGCGGCTCTGCAAATTGTTGTAAATTGGCATTAAACAATACGGCTGGAATCGCGTTGTGTTGCCCCATGTGTTCAAGTGGGATCCAAGGCACAAAAGTCACTGCCAGCACGCCCCACCAAAGTCCTTTATTCTGTACATACCGAGCGGAAAATTTCACTCCAAGCGCGTACGTTAAGCCACTAAGCGCCACCCACAGCAAGACCGAAAGTAATATTAGTTCCATACCTTACTCTTTATCACCTTGCGTCTTAGCTAACTCATCTAACATGGCTTCTAATTCATCTAATTCATCCGCTGCAATTAACTTACTATCTGAAAACATAGCGATTGGCAGAGGCTCATCCAACTCCATAATTTGCTTTGCAAACTCTTGGGCATAAAGTGCGAGAGTCGGTACCTTAGCAAGGACAGCTGAGTATATTTTTTTATTGCCTTGCATTTGCTCGGCGAGATAACCCTTTTCACACATTCTCTCAAGAGTTTTTCGAGTTGATGAGTAGCTCCAGCTGAGCTTTGATCCTATTTCTGTGTGAATTTCTTTGCCCGTTCTTGGCTGTTCACGCCAAAGGATTTTTAAAACGATTAGTTCGGTTGAGTTAGGTTTCATTGTTTTTCTCACAACGGCGACATATGTCACACATTAACAAACAAAAAAGTGCGACACAAGTCGCACATTATGCTTTTTTAATTTTCACCACGAAAAATGGCGACATTATCAACAGCACTTATACTTCAAGTTGATATATAAAAAATGAGTTATCTGTAGTGCTAGAGCTAATTAATATTCGCCATAAATTATGGCTGCTAATTGTGTTTCCCATCATTGCGCTTGCCTTACTGCTTGGATATGCTTTTAACCGTTACGCTCACCTTGAGTCAGAAGTAGAATCTCTATACGCCGATCGTGTTGTGCCGCTTATTCAAATAAAAAAAGTATCAGATCACGGTGCGATTCAGATTGTCGACATACTTCATAAGTATCGTGCAGGGCTGGTCTCCAAAGACGAGGTGTTGATGCAAATAGCAGATGCTACTCGGGTCATGAACGACGCCTGGCAAAGCTATCTAAACACATATTTGGTGACGGCGGAGCAAGTCAAAGTTGAACTCATTGAGTTCCAACTGCAGGCCGTATTTACGCATATTGCCACGCTCCAAAGCGCGATAAATCAAGGGACATTTTTAGCGATTCCACAAAATCAGTTTGTTACTGCACTCTATGAAAAGTTCGATCCGTTAACTTCGTCACTACAAGCTCTCACCGAGGTACAAAATGACGTCGCACTCAGTATTGTGGAGCAAACCGAGCAACAATTTAGCCAACTAAAGTTGTTGCTCATTACTTTTTCTGTGATTGTATTGGTGAGCTTAATTGCCGTTGGCTTCGCCTTATACCGTTCTATTCAACATCCAATCGATCATATTCGCTCGCAAATCAACCACATTATTGAGAGCTCGAGTCTCGAAAAACGTATCGACATTGATAATCACAATGAATTGACTGATGTTAGCCTTGCCATCAACCAGCTCCTTAGCCACATCCATGTGATCCACCAGCAACTGGTAGAGGCGGAAAAATTATCGAGCCTAGGTAGTTTAGTTTCGGGATTGGCTCACGAGGTAAATACCCCACTTGGCGTCTCGATTACCGCAGTGTCATCCTGCCAAGAGCAAGTGGATGTGATGGAAACCGGCATGAAAACTCAGCGTTTGTCGCACGCTGAGTTTTTAGAAATTATGGCAGCATTGGATTCTGGGTTGTCTATCGCAGAGCGAAATCTCGGCAAAACGGCAAAGCTAGTACAAGAGTTCAAGAATATCTCTGCAGAGCAAGAAACTGACGTCGAGCAACTTGTCGACCTAGAAGCAGTTATTCGCGATTATTGCGAACAAACGGCCCGTTTCCAGTTAAAGATGCGCGTTGAATTTAGCGCAACAGGAAAACTGGAACAACTGGTCAAAATCAACGTTAAGGCGCTACAGCAAATTTTGTTGCAGCTGCTTGAGAATGCCCGAGTGCATGGTTTTAGTAATGATAGCGACACCCAGCCGTTTGCCGCTGTTCGTTTAGAGATCACTGACAATAAAATATTTATTCGAGTCAAAGACGAAGGCGTCGGTATGAGTAATGAGGTTCTAAACCGGATCTTTGAGCCCTTTTACACCACAGCTCGCCAACATGGTCATGCCGGACTTGGACTTTCCGTCACCTATAATCTCGTCAAAAAACATTTAGAAGGTGACTTAAAAGTCAATTCCAAAGCCGGAAATGGCACCACTTTTACCATCTTGTTGGCGAACAAAACGTTGGCACAAACCGCCTAACCAACTTGTGCCCTCATAGCATACTTAACGAGTGACAAAGCCTCCGTTAACAAACAAAGTTTGCCCAGTCGTCCAGCGTGATTGCTCCGACGCAAGATAAAGCACCGCAGGGGTAATATCGTCTACTTGCCCTAGTCGGTTCATTACACTTGCAGACTGCAAATAATTAATGGTTTGCTCGTTTTCTTCGCCACGGAAAAAGTCAGTGTCAATTGGACCTGGTGCAATAGTATTGACGGTCACTCCTCGATGTCCGATTTCCTTTGCCAGCGCACGAGTGAAATGCTCAAGTGGTGCTTTTGAGCCAGCATAGAGTGCATAATTTCCAGTAAATGCTGCCAGCAGCGAAGTGCCCATATTAATGATCCGACCATTATCACGAATATGTTTAGCGGCTTCTTGCATCACAAAAAATGCCCCTTTACAGTTGATCCCAAATAGCCTGTCAAAATCTTCCTCGCTATATTCAACAAACGGTTTTTTGCTGATAGTGCCGGCATTATTGATAACGATATCTACGCCGCCAAACTCACTAATAATATGCTCAAATATATTCATTACTTGCGCTTTATTGCTGACATCTCCGTGTACTAGCGTCGTCCTAACACCCAGCGCTTCAACTTCCTTCTGGGTTTCAAATGCTTGTAGTTTAGAATGGGCACTATGATAGTGAATAACAAGATCAGCGCCTTGCTTTGCCAGCGCAATAGCAAAATCCTTGCCCATATTTTTGGCTGACCCTGTGATAAACGCAACCTTACCTGTTAATTGCTTAGACATACCTATTTCTCCTACTTGAAATATTCAATCGACTTTTAGTGTAGCTAGGTGAAAGGGATACAGGTATAGTGATTTTAGTCATTTACTAATTGCATTTTTTACATCCGCTATGAAATCGATTACTGAAGAAGATTTATTTGTTCTTACCGTTGAATCTGGCAGCCTCAAATCTGCCGCTGAAGTGATAGGTACCGATCCGTCCTCGGTAAGCCGAAAGCTCGCAAACTTAGAAAGTCGATTAGGAGTAAAACTTTTACAGCGCTCCACTAAACAAACGGCTGCAACCGAAGTTGGTCTTGAGTACTATAAAGGCGTAAAGCAATTACTAGATGAAAAAAGGGAATTAGAAGAATCGATTTCAGGCACCTCAGCAGTGCCTTCTGGGACATTGAGGGTTGCAGCTCCACACGACTTCGCCGAGCGCTTCATTGCTCCTGTGGTACAAACCATTATAACCACCTATCCAGACCTCAATATCGAGTTACTGCTCGGCAGTCATTTCGAAGATCTCAAGGCTAAACAAATCGATATTGCAATTAGGATTGGCAAACTGGATGATTCCTCCTTGATTTGCCGACAACTAGGCCATGTACCACGGGTCTTGGTGGCCTCTAAATCGTATATTGAACGCATGGGACAGCCACAACGCTTTAGCGATTTAAGCAAACTGGACTTTATCTTTTACAATAAACCTAAACTTGATAATCAGCTCATTCTCGGTAAAGGCCTGCACCGTGAAGCCGTTGCGGTAAGTGGTAAACTCATCGCCAACAGTGTTGCAGTGCTAAAAAATTGGGTAAATGCTGGCCTTGGTGTGCATTACGGGCCGCTATGGGCATTTAAAGATGAATTAGCTATAGGCAGTTGTGTACAGCTACTACCTGAACTACATGATGAAAGTTATCCTATTCACGCACTGTACTTGTCGAAGCAATATACTCCCGCAAAGGTACGGGAGTTTGTTGAGCTATTGACTTCAACCTATCAGCAATACCGCTTCGATTGAATCAAACTAACCAATTTCAAACGAAGTTACACCGAACACTCGCGTTAATGGCAAATCTGGGCGTTCACCGGTGTACATTCTCGCAGTTTCAAAAGAAAGTGACATCTTGTACTTTTGTGCAAGCGCAGCAGCAGCGGCATTTACTTCTGGCACATCCAAGTAAATGGCCTCAGTTGCTGATACCTTGGACCTAAGCGCTAAGAAGAGTGTTTCTGCAAGTTCTACGTTATCAGCGTAAAGAGGTCCTATTTTATAGCCGACGTGACAAGGACGGATCACACCTATGGCTACAAGTGTGTCATCCTGTTTAATGCCTAAAGCGTGGCAGTTTGGCTGGTTAATCCAAGCGTCAACAAAGGCTACTCTTTTTGCTGGGAAAAACGCACTGTCGTAAGCAATGACCTCTTCTATCGGTAATCTTTCAAGTGCCACTAAGTTTGTGCAATCAGGCGTTTCGCCGCCACCCACTCCTTCGTAGCGAATATTACGATAGGCGAGCTTAAAACCCGATTTTTTGTAATTCTCTTGCTGCGCGACCACTCCATCCAGTGCGACGTTACAACCAGCTAAATATTGAAGTCCAGCCTGCCAAATCTGCATCCCATAACCCTGACCTCGATATTCTGGTTTAACAATATAAAAGCCTAAAAAACCAAATGAATCATCGTACTTAACCACCGAAATCGAAGCGATAGGTTCATCGCCTAGATAGCCAATTAAAAAGCCATTCGGATCGGCCTGATAGTAGCACCGTGCGTCGCTAAGCCCAGGGTTCCACCCTTCTTGCAGAGCCCACTTTGCTGCAATTTCTAATTCAGTTAAATCCATTACTTTTATTTTAAATGTTCTATTTTCCATGGCGTATCTACTTTTCTCACCTGATGTAGTTTGTATTATAGCGGACAATCCAGCACTGCAATGGCCCTATCATAAGCATGATAAGCTACAAATTTGGAGAAAATATAAAGGACAGGCACGCTGCCGCCCGAACAATTATTATCACTGATTGATTTTCCACACACATCGCTATATGGTGTGCACCAAATATAAGCCTAACGTATTAATTACCAAAAAATAAACCATAAAAAGGAGTTATTTTATGGCCCTCTACATTAAAGATTCGGCAGTCACATGCTCTGCGACAAAAGTGTTACAAGCGACTGATTTTTACAAACCATTCCCAAGCAGCCAAGATGTTGCGTTTAATGACACTCAGCTATTACCAATAGGACTACTTGCCTATTCAAAGTTAGACGTAAACAGCGATGATAATGTGCTTATCGCATTACCGATTTCTATGGAGATTTTTGATGGCGACCTTCCTTATATCTCCTACTCACTGACAGACAATGGGTGGCAGGTTGACGCTCACAACGTTGACAACCTAAGTGAAGAGAAGGAGGATTTTGAAGACTATAGCGAATACCATCAGCAAGCAGCCAGCTTCTACGCCAAACATCAACGACTTAACTACTCTCTTGACGAAAACGAAGAAAGCGATCCGCTATTTGAATTCGGTGGCCAACCCATACTCGGTTGCAATTGGGACGCCTATTTGTGGGATGAAGAAGGTGATGACGAAACGCGCTATTTTGACGCTATGGAAGAGCAAAGTGGCGAGAATTACAGCCACTACTCCACTCGTGAAATTGGCTTTTTTGATGAAGAGCACGGTGTAGATTTTACTTACCTTGGTACCTTCTGCTTCTCTACTTATTTTGAAGGCGGTGGTGAAGGGATTGTTTTTTATAGCGCTAAACACAAGAGAGTATTGGTTATCGCCGAGTTTTCTTAAGTTCAATTAAATTCTCTCAAGGCACGATAACGGAAGTCACCGTGCCTTTTCAAACTATGTTGGGTCAGGTCAACAACAACCCTAAGCAAACTTTAAGTGAACCGATACACCCGTTTCGCCACTTTCAATCACCACCTCCACAGAAAACTTCTCACAAAGACGCTTTACTAGCGATAACCCAATGCCAGTACCTAAACTATTGGGACCCCGCATGCCAGACTCAAAGGCTTGCTCGTTTACCGTAAAGATCTCTGGTAACCCTTGGCCATCATCCGCAATCGTTAGTGTATTATCTCTGTAACGAATATGAATTTGCTCGCCTTGGCTATGATGTACAGCGTTCTGTAACAGGTTTTGCACTACCAATCTTAGCTCCTGCGCGGCCATAGGAACAAATACATTGCCGGGTAAGTCAATACTTAGGACTTTATGCTCAAACAGCGCTTGGTTATTAATAATGCAAGCTTCAATCACGGATTGTAAATTAGTCTGCTCCGGTGTATCGGCTTTTTCCCGGGCAAGGGCAAGTAGCGCCTCTAGTGTTAGCTGCATCTGCTGGTCAGACTCCGCTATCCTTGCCACCAGCTCTTGCTGTTTACTGTTTAACTCGGTGTGGTTGAGTAAACTAACCGCCCCTTGGGAAATGGTGACAGGTGTTCTCAATTCATGGGAAATATCTCTGGTAAATTGGCGTTCACGCTCAACGAATGCTCGAATACGAGCAAGGGCTGATTCAAGCGTTTGTGCAAATTTACCAATTTCATTTTGCGAAAACTGAGATGCAAAATTGGTCGGGAGGTTTTCAACGGGACTCGCCTCTACAATTACCATTAGCTCATCCAAAGGTTTAAGTAATTTTTTTGCCAGCTTTACCGTACCGAGCGCTAACAATAACGCAATGATTAATCCAATCGCCAATAGGGTCAGTGAAAAACCAAGCATCAAGCCTCGCAGTTCGCGCACCACAAGATGGCCGCTTACTTCAGCAAGCAATATGTCTTGTCCACGGTCATCCTTGTTTAGAAAGGCGATATGATAATGTTTACCCGCCTCAGCACTAAACTCTTTGCGGTTTGGTTCCTCAGCGAGTAGCGTTCTTACCACCGCGGGTAAAGTGTCGGTTGTAGGATGAAATGTGACGAAGTCAAAATGCGGTTCTGGTGTCTCGTTATTGACGATTTGAAGCGCTATCTGCTTTCTTTCATCTTCTAAAATTTGATAAAAAAAGCTGTCTTCTATGATGTAGCTAAAAAGCAAAGTGATCAGTGAAAATAATACACTGAGCAGTACTACAATAGAGACAAAGTAGGTGATGATGCGGTTTCTTAGTTGTTTTGTTTTCATTTTTCTCAGTTGCAATTTCAGCTATAAATCCAGCACTAAGCCAACGCTGTGAATGGTTTTAATAATGGCAGTTGGAAATGGCTTATCTACCGCTTTACGTAATTGGTAGATATGTGACCGTAAAGAATCCGAGTCAGTGCCCTCCTCGCCCCAAATACGATCAACAAGCTCACTCTTTGATACCGCTCGAGGATAACTTTCCATCAAAATTTTAAGAATATTGAACAATATTGGTGGTAACACGAGTGCAGTCTCACCCCGCGTTACCGTTTGATTTTGGTAATTGAGCGTAACCTGTTTATCTGCGTTCCCCACGCTAAGTGTTCTTGCAGCAGGTGTGGGATTTAATCGGCAAGTTAATGCGCTGACTCGGGCTGCTAGCTCCTCTAGCGAAAAAGGTTTGGTGAGGTAATCATCCGCACCCTGCGCAAATCCTGCTAATTTATCGTCCAAAGTATCTCGAGCAGTTAACATGATGATGGGAATATGTCTGTCGGCTTGAAGCCTTAATCGCTGACAGACCTCAAGCCCTTCAATATCTGGCAGCATAATATCTAAAATAATACAGTCAAAATATTGCGTTAATGCAAGCTCACAACCCTGCTCTCCCGTATAAGCAAAGTCCAGATTATGTCCCTGCATATCGAAGTAATCGGCTATATTACTTGCAATCGCGGGGTTGTCTTCAATCACTAAAATATTGAGTTGTGAGCTTGCTTTCATTAATACCAGCCTTGTAGTTTTTTGTAGTAGCCTTCAGGCAAGAGATGCCCACCTTCAATGACTACATGATGTTTTTGCACACTCGCAATGGCTTCAAATAGTGCTTTATTTTCACGCTCGCTTGTGTATTCATCGTCATCAGCCGAGACCAACCACACCTTGGGAGAATCAACTGCCGTCGCAAAGTTTTTAATCGCCACTCGTGCCACAGCGTTAGTCAGGTAAGGCGGCACAATTGATAATACATTATCTACTCGTTTATCCAGCGCCGCTAGAATTAAACTGATTTGACCTCCCATGCTATATCCCGCAACACTGATTTGGTCTTGATCAAATTGCGGCTGAGTTGCTACCCAATCAAGCAGTACCCTGTGATCTTTTACCGAATCAATAATTAACTTTTCGTACGGCTCGCGCTTGCCCCACCAATCTAAATCATGCATAACTTCAATAATATTATGCTCAAGATTTTTACGCTTACCATGATTCCTCGAATCAATAGCAACCACTGCATACCCATTTGCTAGTGCCATTTTGGTAAGCTCATCCGTTTGCTCAAACGTATCACGCCCCTTAAAGCTCTCTTGTATCCAGCGTACATCACTTCGGCCCATACCGTGGACACCCACCATAACGGGCATTGGTTTAGTCGCGTCGTAATTACTTGGGTAGAGAATATGACCATTGACTTTATCGCCATCAAACGTCGTGTACTCAAGCGCAAAGTGATTGGTTTTTAATGGCGAAAGATTTACCTCCACGGCCTTTTGCTCATAGCTATATATTTGCGTTAATTCCTCCGGCGTAACGCTGTATGGCTTTAATCCAAACACTGCATACCAAACAGCGGCAACGCCTGCAATAATCCCAGTCACTACTAACATTGTTTTTCTCCAGTTTTGCTTAACCATAAACTTTCTCTTTTAGTGCAATCAGATTCTCTGCCGTACCATGCTTTTTAAGCGCTGCTTCTAATGTGGACTTTGCACCAGACATATCATTTAGTTTGAGCTGTGCATTTATTAGTGCTTCGTACAGCATGGGGTGATCGATATCTGCAAGGGTTAATTGCATCAACTCAACGGCCACGGCAAGTTGATGAGCAGTTTGCGCATGCTGCGCTTGATATAAACCAGAGATCCCGAGCAACATGGGATCAAACGATGACTTATCCGCTAAGTAACGCGCCTTCGCTTTGCTGCTATCTGAAAAGAACTCTTCTACCAACAAAATACTTTCATCGTCTTTGAATCGCGGTAACTCGTTTACCGTCAGACCTAGTGCCGCAACCATCGCTTTAGCAGTATCTACCGTAGAAAAAGGGTTTTGCCCTGTGATCAAATGGCCGTCAATGCTTACCTGATTCAACATTAACCCGTCTTGCACAAACGATGCACCACGTTCAATGAGTTTATCTTCAAGTAGGAATGGAAACTGTTCGGTCCATTTTTTACCAAACGCTGCTTCTTCTTCGTTAGTAAAGCCATTTACTCGCTTACCAGCGATTAAGTACTCGCCATTTTCAAGCTTTACACCTACCAATGCCGCAGGACCATGGCAAACTGCACCAATTACGCCGTTGTTAACGTAGATCTCGCGAATAATTGCCTGTAACGGCTTGGAATCATGCAAGTCGAACATTGGGCCTTTACCCCCAACCACAAACACAGCATCGTATTGCGCGGGCTCTAACTCACTCAGTCTTTTAGTGTTTTTAAGCTGCGCCATCGCAGTCGTATCATTACTGTATGCTTGATTATAGGATTTGTTCTTATCGAACTTATCTGCCAACGGTTCACCGCCCTTCGGCGAGGCTAACGTGACTTTTACGCCATTTTGTTTGAATACGGCATACGCTTTACTGAGCTCGTCAAATTCAAATCCAGGTTTGCTTAAGGTGCCATCAGCACCCATTTCGCCATAACTACTGAGCACCATGAGCACATGAGGTGTGTTTTTATCTTGTGCAACCGCATTGATTGAAGTTGCTGACATTGCAGCAACGAGAGATAAGGTTAATAGTGATTTGTTCATCATCCTGTCCTCGGGCCTGTTGACCCTTGTGTTGTTTTGTTACAGACACTTTATGCGGACAGGTGTGAAATGGATGTGAAGTCAATTCACATTATACCAATTGAATTAATTCTCTAATAAATTCAATTGGTATTATTCAAAAACGAAAAGTTGTCAATTATGATGTTAAAGGCTTTGGAAATTTTGCTCTCACGTCATCTATTAAGCGCTTGCGTGAGCTACGTTCACGCTCATGAGGCGCAAATAATGCACTGGCCTCATCCAATAAATCGACCACTTGGTGAAGGTTGGTTAGTTCATCTGAACTCAAGTGTTCATCTCTTGCCAAATACTCATTGATGATAACGATGGCGGCTTCTTTATTTGCAATATCTTCAGGTAAACCCGTTTTAGTACAAAGTCCGTAAATACCGTCAAGGAAGTGTTGCCACTCACTTTCTAAGTGCGCGTCGATGTCTTGATCCAGCTTTGCACCTCTCGGATTAAAGCCTTGCGCTTTTAATCTATGCAGTTGGTTTTTATAACGTTTACTAAAGAGTGTAAAGGCTTGTGCTTCATCCGTTACTTGTGATACAGCACCAAGCCACACTAAAGCGCCTTGCGGATAAAATTCTAGGCAGCTTTCATCACTGTGCTCGCCAAAGAAAGAATCACATTCAAGCTTTAATGCTAACTTATAGGCGGCTTTTGGCATCAAACGCTTTTCAATTAACATAGCCAATTCAAGATGGGATAACTGCGACTCGAGTAGCAAAGTCTCTTTGGTAATAAAATGCGTCTGCAGATAGGTAAGTAGCTCCATTGATTATTCCTTTGAATTAGTTAGCTTTATTTTTGCCGTGAGCGCAGTCGCGATGATAATCAAGCCAAGCAAGTTGATGTTTACGGCTATGGATTCTAGGTTCAACTGAACCGTTAATAGTAGTCCTGATGAAAATTGGATTAGCGTATCATCAACGACGACACCAATGGACATAAGCGCGCCGAGCACCGCTGCCCAATTTAAGGCCCTGAGTTGCTTTTGATATAACTTAAACGCGACCATCAAGCATAAAAAGCTTGCTGTAAAGTCGAGGATTAACGTCAATTCCGGATGGTTAATTACGCCCAGTACTGACAATACCCCCCCTGCAAAGCCGGCTGCAGCTACTAAGAAAGTCGTGATTTTTGAACTGATTATGTGATGAGAGAACATTGCTTTATTATTATTAGTTGGGTTAGCAGCAGTATAACCGCTAACCCTTTGCGTAAAAAATATTATTGTACCTTTTTCACCATTTCTTCAATATATTTGATGGCAATAAATGGATCTGTTTCATCAAACAGGTGAGATGCATATTTCATGGTAATGGGCGTAACATTATCGCCAATTTCTTGCAGCTTTATTTGGGAGTCTTTTGAAGTTTGAGTATAAACATCAACATCGGCATAACTCATACCAGTAGAGCGGATAGTCACATAAGGGATCCCACGTGACAGTATCGTAACTGGCATTTTTCGGTTGATTTTGTACATCTCTGTATGGGCAGAAGCTTCTTCAAAATCTTCTAATGAATGAGTATCTCGCTCCCAGTTGATGATCCATTCCATTATCTTCCATGCTTCTTTAGACATCTTACTTTTCATATCGTGATACCAAGACTCATGAGCGATATCAATAAGTACCATCCCTTTCACTTTTTCAGGGTTTCGGTTGGCATAGGCTCTTGCAACAAAGCCACCAAAAGAGTGAGGTACAAGTACTAAATTATCCATTTTGGTGGCTTGAGTGAATGCCTCAAGCTCTTGTGTAAGCTCCAACATAGTCCGTACTCGAGGCTTTGCAAAAGTGCTTTTTCCGGTGCCTGCTCTGTCATAAAAACATAAGCGATAGCCTTTTGGCTTTATGTTATGAATGGTGTTTTTATAGGTTTCATGAGCATCAAGGCCCATACCAGCTAGTAAAAGTGCGGTAGTCTCACCCTCTCCTTTGCAAGCATAGGCAAGTTTGTTGCCGTTTATTTCCACATATTGATAATCGTGTTCATGAACTGATTGGTTGGCGCTGGCCACTGAACTATAAGCGACGAGTCCGAGTACTGCTGATGTTATTGTTTTCATTGTCCTTTCTCATTTTTAAGTTTTCCCAATAACATACTAATTAGTTTACTCGATAAACGCAATAAAGTTTCAGAAACTTCTGAAACTTTATTAACTCAACGTATAAATGAAATAAGCTACATAGCCCATGAACAAGATATCACCTTCTCGACGACTAAGCTTAAGGTCTAAAATAAGCAAAGGCACGCAGAGCAAAGCGACATAAATAATATTGATTGTCATCGATGCAAACCTTGCGTTTTGATGGAATGTTAGCTTAAAAAACCCGAGAGTAGAATTTACTACTCCTTGTTTACACTCACTTAATTCCCGTTATAGCGCAACTAAACTAAGGGAAAGATTTGTCACTCTTGACGAGCAAAATAACTCATTAGACTGAGACTTTCTATTTGTGTCTAATGCGCGAAAATTAATGAGACCTTTCACTCAGTGAGTAGCCGCCATTGATGACGCACTGCAGACTGAACTCTAACTTACGTTAAGGAACTTGAATGACCAAATTTACCTCTTCTGAGCAAGCACGTGAATGCTACAACGTGCGCCACTGGAGCCAAGGCTTCTTTGGTATTAATGATCAGGGAGAGGTTACTGCGATGCCGAACCAACAGCAGCCACAGCACGCCGTAACTCTGACAAACATTGCACAACAAATTAAATCTGAGGGTTATACCCTACCTGCGCTAGTGCGTTTTCCACAAATCCTTGAACAGCGCGTACATAATATTGTTGGTGCGTTTAATCAGGCAATTACTGATTACAGCTACCCAGAAGATTATTTATTGGTTTACCCAATTAAAGTAAACCAACAAAAAGAAGTCATTGAGGGGCTTATCGCAAGCCAAACGGCCAGCGATAAAAAACAGCTTGGCTTAGAAGCTGGCAGTAAAGCTGAGTTACTTACCGTATTGGCGCTCAGTGAGAAAACCAGCGCAGTGATCGTGTGTAATGGCTACAAAGACAGAGAATACGTCCGTCTTGCGCTTATCGGTGAAAAATTAGGCCATCAGGTTTATATCGTTTTAGAAAAGCGTTCTGAGCTCGACATCGTGATGGCAGAAGCCAAAGCACTCAACGTTAAACCACGTTTAGGCTTACGCGTACGTTTGGCATCACAAGGTAAAGGAAAATGGCAAGCAAGCGGCGGCGAAAAGTCCAAATTTGGCCTGTCTGCATCGCAAGTGCTTACGGTTGTTAACCAATTAAAGCAAGCTGACATGCTAGACGCGCTGCAACTGGTGCACTTTCACTTAGGCTCGCAAATGGCCAATATTCGTGACGTGCGCGTTGGTGTGGGTGAAGCCGCTAGATTCTACTGCGAATTACGCCGTTTAGGTGCAAACCTGTTGAATTTAGACGTAGGTGGCGGACTTGCAGTGGATTACGATGGAACGCGTAGCCAGTCGTCTAACTCGATGAACTACAGCTTAGCTGAATATGCAAACAACATCGTTTACACCGTAGGCGATACCTGTAAACAGTACAATCAGCCAATGCCAAAGATCATCTCTGAGTCGGGTCGTGCGCTAACGGCGCATCACGCGGTATTAATCACCGATGTGATTGGCACCGAAAGCTATCAAGTAGAAGAGATAACTGCACCGGTAAGTGACGCCCCGAGACTACTACACAATATGTGGACGTCTTGGCAGGCGCTCAACGAGCAGAGCGACGACCGCGCGTTGATTGAAATTTTTCATGATACGCAGGGCGACTTGGCAGAAGTACACAGCCAATTTGCGATGGGCCTATTAAGCCTTGAGCAAAGAGCATGGGCGGAGCAAGTAAACTTGCGCGTATGTTATGAGCTGAACAAGCGTATGGATAACAAAAACCGTTTCCATCGCCCAATTATTGACGAACTCAGTGCTAAGCTTGCGGATAAGTTCTTTGTGAATTTCTCGCTATTTCAATCTTTGCCTGACGCTTGGGGTATTGAACAGGTATTCCCTGTACTGCCACTTAGCGGATTAACAGAGGCACCAAAGCGCCGCGCGGTATTATTGGATATTACCTGTGATTCTGACGGTACGGTGGAGCATTATGTGGATGGCCAAGGTATTGAAGCCACGCTACCAGTGCCTGAGTTTTGCAAAGATAAACCCTATTTATTGGGATTTTTCTTGGTAGGTGCATACCAAGAGATTTTAGGTGACATGCACAACCTGTTTGGCGACACCCACACCGTTGTAGCCACATTAGATGACCAGGGCGAATTGTCGCTTGGTAATGTGGATGCGGGCGACACTGTTGCCGATATGATGCGTTATGTACACCTTGATGTTGAACAATTTAAGCGTAACTTTGCCAACCTAGTTGAAAGCAAACTACCGCTTGAAGAACGAGCTACCTGCCTAGCAGAGCTTGAAACCGGCCTTGACGGCTATACTTATTTGGAAGATTTTTAACCCATGAGCCACTTATTCGATCACACCGATCATTCTCTGTACTCCAACGGCATGACGTTTTTACGTCAGCCAATGGTACGCAATATCACAGATATTGATGCAGACGTTGTGGTACTTGGCTTGCCATTTGACTTGGCAACCTCTGGACGTCCAGGCGCGCGCTTGGGTCCAGATGCAATCCGTCGCGCATCCGTGCACTTAGCTTGGGAAAGTAAAAAATACCCTTGGTCATTTGCATTGTGGGACAAAATTAAACTTCAGGACGCTGGCGATTTCACTTACCCAGTTGGCGATCCTGAGTATTTTACTGCGCAACTCGAGCTAGCAGCTCTGCAAATTTTGCAGCAAGGCAAAACGCTATTAAGCCTAGGCGGCGATCACTTTGTGACCCTGCCACTGCTGCGTGCTCACCAGCAAATTCACGGTAAAATGGCGCTTGTACATTTTGATGCGCACACAGACACGTACAGCCAAGGCTCACGCTATGATCACGGTACTATGTTCTATCATGCTCCGATTGAAGGCCTAATAAGCCCAGAGCATTCAATGCAAATTGGCATTAGAACCGAGTACACAGAGCAAGGCCACGAGTTTGGCGTGATTGATGCTATGGCAGCAAACGACTTAAGTGCCGAAGAAATAGCAGCACAAATCAAAGCACGCGTTGGCGACTTGCCGGTGTACTTAACCTTTGATATCGACTGTCTAGACCCAGCATTCGCACCAGGCACCGGCACCCCGGTATGCGGCGGCCTAACCAGCGACAAAGTGCTGAAGATTTTACGCGCACTGCAAGGGCTAAACATGATAGGCATGGACGTAGTAGAAGTCTCCCCTTCCTACGACCAAAGCGAGCTCACCGCAATCGCCGCCGCCACCATTGCACACGAACTACTGCACCTGTGGGCTGTAAAGCATAAATAACCGGATGCAAGTTTGACTAAGCCACCTTAACAAGGTGGCTTTTTTGTTTGGGGTTTACTGTAAAGTCGTAGAAGATCTCACATGCAACTTATTCTCCTTCGTCACACCTGAAAAGCATACTTCTCGGCGGGTGAACCGCCTCCCACAAAACTATTTGCACTGTGGATTAGAAGAGATGCTACGCTGATAGTTTTTGCAATACCTGCAAGCAGCTTAATCGCTAAAACCGTAGAAGCTCATACAAGCAACTTATCCCCTTCATCACACCCGAAAAGCGTAAGCCGATATGCAATGTGCCGACAGGATGTCGGCTAAGTCTTGTCTGGCATCATGGACGTGCCTTACAAGACGGTTGCACTATATCGACTTAGGATTTGAGGATTAAGTGTGATGTTGGGGCGACGTTTTCTTGGTTCGTTCTTTTGCGTCGTTTCAAAAGAATGAACGAGAAGCGCATGGATGCGCTTTGATATTAGCCAAGGAAGGCTCTACTGATCAGTCAACTCGAAGTGGTCGCTTGCAAGCTCATCATCAACAATAGCTCGAAAACATAACTTTTCGGCGGGTGAGCCGCCTCCCACTAGATTATTTACACTATGAAACACTTGTGGTGGTGCTTCACTTATTCCAACCTAACCGACATATTACAAAACTGTTTACATCCTCACTCAAATTGCGTTAACCACTCTTTTAACACACTATTTAGCAAGGTTTGCTGCTCTCTATTCATCCCTTCAACCAATTGGGCTTGAATGGCGATATGCGGCTCAATCAGCTCTTCAATCAGGGCGAGGCCTTCGGTTGTTAATTCCACTGTTACACTGCGGCGGTCTTCTTTACAATGCTCACGCTTAATAAGGCCTTTTGCCGCTAACTTGTCTAATCGATTAGTCATCGCGCCAGAGGTGAGTAGCATGGTTTTAAATAGCTCTGATGGGGTTAAGCGAAATGGTTTGCCGCTGCGGCGCAAGGTAGCTAACACATCAAATTCGCCCAAATTTAATCCGTATTGCTTATGTAGCTTTTCAACTTCGGCTTCCATATGTTTCGCTATGCGCACCAAGCGACCCATTATCGCCATGGGCGTTGTTTCTAACTGTGGTTTTTCGCGAGCCCACTGCTCTTGTACTCTATCAATCGCATCCATTAATATTTGCCCCGACAACAAACTTTGTAAAGAAATATCTTAACATAAAGATACTTTACAAAAAGTGTTTTTAGTAATACCTTAGCGCAAAGTATCTCAACATAAAGATAGTTAATGTGAATATACTCCTTGCGATGATCCCTGCATTTTTATGGGGCACCACGTACGCGGTGACACAATCCACCCTTGCGGACTGGCCGCCTCTTTTACTTGGCGCTATTAGAGCGCTTCCAGCTGGGCTTATTTTGCTAGCAGTTAAGCCAAGTTTGCCAAAAAAAGCTGACTGGAAAATACTATGCGCCCTTGGGGCGATTAATATCGCGGCCTTTTTTAGCATGATCTTCGTGATGTCGTTAACGCTACCATCTGCCATATCGAGCGTGGGCATGGTGTCTGTGCCTGTGTTCGCCATGCTTTATCATTGGTTGGTCAATAAGCAACGCCCAGGATTGGTGCAAGCGTTATGCGGCGCGGCGCTTATTGTGTTGGCCTGGTTGCTATTTGATCCGAGTTCACTGAGTTTAAACCCTCTTGGTTTAGCGGCAATACTTGCGGCAATAACCTGTATCGTGATCGGCAGCTCAATCACTAAGTCTCTTGGTGATCGCATGCATTGGTGGACAGTGTTAACTTGGCAACTCATTATTGGCGGCGTTATTCTCACACTCGCATCAAGCGTTCACGGTGTGATCGCACCAGCTAAGTATATTGCAGCTTTTAACAATTTCTCGATGACCAATCTCAGCGGCATATTATGGGTTGTGCTCCTGAACACCGCACTGGGTTATAGTTTGTACGTGTGGTTACTACAACGTATGTCTGTTGTGGACTTTACCTTTGGTGGTATTGCAAATCCGATTGCGGGTATTTTGACGGGGCTGGTGCTACTGGGCGAGACGTTCACCCCGCTTCAGTATAGTTTGATGGTTGGCATGATTGTAATGCCGCTATTACCGCAAATTATCGTCACTACCCTACGAAGCCGAGCTGTGCCTCCTAAGTGTGAGGTAAACTAATCAGTTGAGCGCATAGCAATTATGCGCTCGTTCCTTTAAAAAGGCGAAACTAAAGTGTGAGTCGATAAATATATAATGGCTCGTCACCTGCTACGCCCAGATCATTGACACAGGACTCAACAAACTGGCCGCCTATTTTTTCAATGATCCGCTGGCTCGCAATATTTGACTGTAAGCATTGAAACTCCACAGTTTTAATATCACTTACCTCTCGAAGCCTGGCAATAACCTGTTCAAGCACTAGACCGATTAAGCCGTAACCTCTTGCCTTTTCGCCAAGCCAATAGCCAATTTCAGCAGTTTGCGTTTGCGCATCCATATATTTGATCCCAAACACACCACAAAACTCGCAATTAAATTCAATAGCAGACCAAAGTCCGCCGACTTGGTTGTTTATACGTGTGTCGATGTATCGCTCTGCATCAGCCTCGGTATGTAATGTCGCAACCCACGGCAGTACGTTTTGTAAACTTGCTCGACTACTTTGTACGCAATCAAATAATGGCTTTGCATGCGTCAAAGCAAGGTTTTGTAGTTTGAGATTGGCAGAAATATCTAGTTGCACGGGATGTTCAGCTCCATTTACTCACCTCTATTCAAATACAGGTCTAAAGAAGCTGCGTTCATAGCTGATTATGCAACCGGTATCTTCTGCAAATTTAATTGCAGCCTGACACTGTGCATCTTGAAACGATTCATTGCGATACGTTTCATAGGCCGCCAAACTGGGAAAGGTGAATAATGCCAAGGCAATATTACTTGCACCTTCCGATGGTAAAAAGTAGCCATTATGCTGCCCACCAAAACGATTGACGAGTGGGATCCACATTTTGGCATATTCCTCAAAGTCAGCAATTTTTGCCGGATCAACAACATATTTTAAGTAGCAAGTAACCATACAACCTTTCCTTTTTGTTAAAAATACCAGTTTCACGTTGCTCTACACACCGATAGACAGTGTGCGAGATTACTTTAAGCGTTAATAACATGAAGTTAAAGTGATATGGGACTAGCTGTCTCGATTAAATGCTCACCCAAGGTTCTAACTCAACGTAAAACTACTGACAGTAACTGACACACCGAGAGCGTATCTTAGCTGCAATTTTTAAAAGATGATGGAATTCCATGATGATCACCATTGATTCTTTGGTGTTATATGTAAGCGATATCAAGCTGAGCGAAGCGTTTTATAGACAGCTATTCCAATGTGAGGCAGCGCAGCTTTCTCCAACTTTTGTTTCTATGAAATGTGCACACAACGTCTCCATTGCACTTAAACAAAACACAGCCCTTACACCACCAAGTTGCATTACCGGGGGCGGTTCTGAAATCTCTATTATGCAACCAAGCCAAGAAGCGCTTTTGGCTTTATACGATACATGGAAATTACTAGATATTGAGTTTGCTCAGGTCCCGCAAGCCGAGGGATATGGCGCTAGTTTTGTCGTATTAGACCCTGATAGACATCGTATTCGCGTGTTTACTAGTGATAAGGTATAGCGCTATTTCTAGCTCTATACCTTTTTTCCATCGAATATGGAGTTCAAATTTATAGTTTGTAGTGAAGACTCAAACTAATATTTCTTGGCTCACCATATGCTAGCTGCGAGTAGAAGCCGATCTGACTGTAATATTCTTTATCAAAGGCATTATCAATATTTAGTTGTACTGATAGCGCCTCGTTGTGTTGGTATCTAGCCATTAAATTGATAAGTGAATAGGCTGGCTGTTCAACTCGTACATTGCCTAATGGTGATTTTATGTCAGTGTAGTTTTCACCCTCCCAAGAAATACCTGCACCCAATGTAAATTGGTTATATTCAAAGGTATTGAATAATCTAAATATTTTTCGAGGAAATCGCGTATTAACCGTATTTGATGTGCCACTACTATCCTCAGCGGTTGCTTCGAATGCAGTATAATTGGCATTAATCTTCCAGCCGTCCATGATCTGACCGACTACTTCGAGCTCGTAACCGTCGCTTTCAACACCATCTGCTTCCTTGTATGCAGCTAACTTATCAGGACGTGGAACAAAATCAGGGTCAACAACCGCTAAGTTTTCCTGCTGTGTTTGAAAGTAAGTTATATTGGTATGTAACGCATCATTGAAATAAGTGCTTTTCAAACCAATTTCATAATTGATCCCAGTGAGGGGGTCTAAGTAATTGTCATCAGCGTCAACCGCATTCTGCGGCTTAAAGATTTCCGTATAACTTGTATAAATCGTATGACTGTCATTTAAGCTATACAATAGCCCCGCATAGGGTATAAACACATCATCGTCGCCATAGTCTTGGTCTGTTCCATAGGATACACCCTGCCTATTCCAGCTCGCTAACCGTGCACCAACAATTGCCTTAAATTTATCGCTCAAATGTATTCGTGTCGCAGCAAAGTAACCTGTTTGCTCAGTAGTGTAATCCTGGCTGATGTATTTTTGACCCCAATCTGGCTGGTCAAATTCCCCGTTCCACTCAAAAAAGTTTGTGACTGGTTTGGCAGTTTTGCTCCCCCCACCTTCATAGCCGTAATACACAAAGTCCTGATCGCTCTTTGCAGCCCCAACTACAAATTCATGTTCGTGGTCAAATAAAGAGTACATGCCTTGTAATCTGACACCAAAGTCAATCTGCTCTCTTTCATTTTCTAGGCGCGATCCAGAAGCAGTCATCCCAGCCCCCGTCACAGGATGAGGAAGTCCGGATACCCAAAGTAAATACATGTCTGCAGTGCTGACATTTTTATTCGCATGGGCAACCAACTCCCATCCATTACTAAAGCTGTGATGTAGGTTTGCAAAAAATGTTTTGTGTGTACTGGCCCAACTACTCCATTTTGCGGCCACTGAAGCTGAACGATCAAAGTCTGTACGGCTGAGATCAGAGTTGAATATTGGCAGCCCGCCCCATTGAGAGCCTTTGGGTTCATTGTCTTGAATGCTATACCCTAATCGCAGTAAGGTTGCATTCGACAAATCTGCATCAACGGTGGCATAAAAAACCTGTTTACTCTTTTTTTCATAGTCGACAAAAGAGTCGCCTTCTTGCAGCACCATAACCGTTCGACCTCTAACAGATCCGCTTTCGTTTAGCCCGGTGCCCAGATCAACACTCGCATAATAATTGTTCCAGCGCCCTAAGCGCGCAATTACCTTGCCACTAAGTTCACTCGAATTTGCGTGTTTACGAACCAAGTTAATCGATGCCGACGGATCTCCTGCGCCGGTCAACAACCCAGTAGCCCCCCGCACGATTTCAATACGTTCATAGAGTGCGGTGTCGGTAAGCGACTCACCAGCACTCTGCGCGCCATTCCACTGTACTGGCACCCCATCAATTTGGTAGTTGTCAACATTGAAGCCTCGAGACGAAAACGCATTCCTTGAGCTATCGTAAGCTTTGGCCGAAATGCCAGACGCATTATTAATCACATCGGTTAGTGACGTTAACGCCTGATCTTCAATACTTTGCCGAGTAATAATATTCACGGTTTGCGGAGTTTCTTGCAATGTCAGACCCAAACCTGTTGCCGTGTCTATTGGCTCATTGACCACATAACTGCCCGTCACCGCAATACGTTCAATTTCATTATCACGCGCGAGAGCTGCGCCTACTTCATGGATTGAGAAACGATTTTCGTCAACTTTAGTTGCAACAAGCCCGCTTCCTTTCAAAAGAATTTCAAGTGCTTTTTCCGTCGTATAGTTTCCCTTCACTTGTATCGTTTTTTGCTCTGCTAACGCGACACCATATGCAGTAATGTGCTGCTGCGTTGCAGCTGACAGTTCGGTTATCGCTGTAGAAAGCGTTTGGGGTTCTATATTTAGTTGGTACGTAGTATCGCTAGCATAAACGTTCGCAGTTGCCAATATGAGTCCTGCGCTAGAAACAAATAAGCTCCGTCTACATATATTTATCGCATGCTGAAACTTATTTATTCTAAAAGTATCGCTTTTCATGGTCATCCTCTATTTTCATGTACCCATTTATATATTTCATCGTTAAGACGTCTACGAATTAGCAAACCCGTAAAAATCTTATAAAAATCCGCTTTAGCGTAACGGCGAGCATTAAGATAAGTAGTAACTGAAAGGTGTTCGTCATACTTTATGTGCGAGCAGCGAAAGTGCCACCTAAACTTAACGAGACAGTACCTCTTTACAAAAGTTTATTGCTACGGTGAGACGCTTTTCTACATTTGACAGGCTAATTGCTAACTGTGTGGCAATATCTCGTTGTTTAACACCCTTGATGGTGTACATAAAAAATATCTGCCGGGTTAACAATGGCAGCTCGTCCAGTGCCAAGTTTATGCAACGAAGCTCACACGAGCTGATATGGCACTTTGAAATATCGGCTATTTGACTATCAATACATGTCGTCATGTACGCTTTTTCATACTGGGCTCTGACCTGTTCAGTACGGAAGTAATTAATGACTTCATTGTGGGCGGAGCGATACAGATAGGCAGTTGGATTTTCCACATTTCGCTTTGTTTTCATCTTTAACAGCTTTTCAGCAATGATTTGTAGAATGTCTGACGCTGTATCTGAGCAACCAAGCTTGCTAGTCAGAAAACGTTTTAGTGCACATTCATTTGAGGAGAGTGACTGTAATATTTCTTGTGAATACATCATTTATAAGTCAACACGCAAGTCCTTGCAAAAATTGCGAATGATAATAATTACCATTTATGAAAATTGCAATACTTCTGAGATATAAAGCCTAAGTGGGTGAAGGTAATCCATCACCCTTTATTTAGAAATCCTTTGTCTCAGGCTCACACCAACTGATATTCATTACCAGAATGCGGATCTGAACTGCGGATAATTTATACTTGAGTGTTGAATAACAAGGGCAAGATCAAACTGCTTTTCGAGTTCAAGGAGAAACAGGCAGGGTGATAGTAAAACAGCTTCCAATCCCAACCTCACTTTCTACTACAAGCTCGCCACCATGCTCTTTAATAATGTCATAACTTATTGAAAGGCCTAAGCCTGTCCCGTTGCCAATGGGCTTAGTCGTAAAAAATGGGTCAAATATTTTATCTTTTATTTCTTCGGGGATCCCCACCCCGTCATCTTGAATTCGGATCAGTACACGCTGTTGTTCTAGACTTGTTGAGACGCGGATCTCTCCTTCGCTTTTCAATGCCTGAGCCGCATTGATCAGTAAATTCGTTAATACTTGAATTAGTTTACCTTGATTACCGAGCACTTGAGGGACTTCATTCAGTTGTGTGATCACATTAGCATGATATTTGAGCTTACTCTCCACCAGATTTAACGTTGTCTTAATACAGGCGTTAATATCACAAGGTTGCAATTGAATAGTATCTGCCCTTGAAAACTGTTTGAGGTCGTTCACAATTGCAGACACTCTTTGTAGCCCAGTCATCGACTCGTCAATAAGCTCAGTACAATCGCTATTAATAAAAGCAAAGTCTTTGTCTTGAATAAACTGATTAAACGCTACGAGTGTACTGGGTTCAAGTCCAAGCTGAATCGCACGCTTTGCAAGTTCGGCATAATCGCCATGATAGTGACGCATCACATCGAGATTACTCATGACAAAACCGAGCGGATTATTTATTTCATGGGCAACCCCGGCGGCTAATTGACCCACCGATGCCATTTTTTCTGAGTGAACAAGCTGTTGCTGTGCGGCTTCAAGCTCTCTATTGGTAGCCTCAAGCTGCTGATTTTTCTGATTCAGTTTTTCAGTTCTTTGCGCCACTAATTCTTCTAGATGTTTATTTAGCTCAATCAAGTCATGCTTATATCGCTCTCGACGCTCATGCTCTTCGGCTAAGGTTTGTGATAGCTCATCAAACGCCAAAGATAGCTCTTGTAACTCATCTTTACTCTGTATTGGTTTCCATTTGAAATCAAACACGCCGTTTTTGACATTCCGAGCGATAAATTTAGCTTGATTCTTCAGTATATACAGATTGGTTGTGAGATATATACCGAGAAAATAAGAGAAAATAGCAACTAACGCCATTTCAAACAGCGCGATGGAAACCGTCCAGCGTTTTACCTCTGACATAGCTCGATTTATGGTGCCAATATCTATGCCTATTTGAATGGCGCCAAACAGTGTCCCACCCTCAACAATATCAGCATGAATATCAAAAATACCGTCGGTAACTGTTTCAACTAACGTATCACCTTCAAATGTACGTTCTTTTAAGCGCTCGTTACCTGCAAAAGAAAGAGTTTGGTTTTCACCATCGATGACTTTAACGTAAAGGATATCTGGGTTACTTAATAACTCATTGGTAAAAGCATCCAGTGTGGCCAAATCGTATGACAGCACCGCATCTTTGGTCGCACTCGCAAACAGGCTTGCGGTCGTCGTTGCGCGTTTATTCATGGCGTCATTTGCAGACTCCATCATAAAATCAATCACTACAAATATGAGCGCACTCAACAACACCGCTTCAATAATAGCGGTGCCAATCATGGTTTTGAGTCTTAACGATAGCCTTTTCATTCAGTTGTGGGGCTTCTTAATAGTCCGCGTACTAATTGCCAACTAAGGTTTCTAATTCTAATGCTTTTACGTCTTGCCAGTCCTCGTTCGACGCCGCCATAATGCCTTTGAAATTCACCGCTTCGAGTAGCCTAATTCCCTCTTCACTCAGTTCAAGAGAGGTCAACGCCTCTACTAATCTTTGCCTTGCATCTTCTGGCATTGTTTTTTTTACGGCAAATGCATGTGGCGTATAACCTTTTGTCGTCCAGAGAATGTCGAGTTGTGATTTAATTTTGGGATCGGCGTTGTTGAAAGTACGCATAACACCACCGCCCGCTTTGACAAATCCTCTCGACACGTTGAGATAAACAGAATCATGGGAAGAGACATACCTTGGTGTAAATTCAATACCTTGTTTCACAAGTTCACCACGGGGCAAAATGCTTGCAGCGAATGCAGCAGGAGCCGGAAAAGCAAGCGTCTCTCCTCGCAACTGCGACAAGTCAGCGATACCAGCCCCCTTTTTAACCACTATGATCCCTTTGATCATTTTATCTCTTTGCTTGGCGATAGCTTGATAACCCGCCTGCTCATTAAATACAACAAAGTGATAGGGATTCATGTATGCTACATCATACTCTTGCTTCAACACCCGGGCTTCAAAGGTTGGTATATCTTTAGCGGTTTTAAACGTGTAGTTATCTCCGGTCTTATCACTGAGATAATCGAGAATAGGCTGCCAATTTTTGGCTAACTTATTTGCAGACTGCTGCGGCACAAAGGCGAAGGTATAATCACCACTCAAACATAAAGCGGGAAATAAAATGAGACTCATCAGCAGGATTTTTATCATCACATCACCACCTAGCAATAAACACTTTTCGAATAAGGACTTAAGTTCCACAAAAGTATAGATCAATATTAAAAAACGGCTTATCTGCTCATTGATAAAAGTGCCTGTCCTTTATCTTGTGTCCTTATCTTTGTTGGCCTTGATATTTTGTAACGCGCTTGCCAGCCAAATGGTAAACTGGTGAACAATCGCCGAACTCTTGCGATAAGTCGTTTGCCTGAGCCAATAGCCATAGCCTGAAAATTCCTCCATTGTTGGGCTTTTACTTAGCCACCCCTGTATTACTGCTGACTCTGCTAATACATCGCTCAATAGTGCCAGCCCTTGCCCGGCCACAGCCGCCTGCAAGACAAAGTGTTCTTGCTCAAAATAACGCAAGTCATAATGGCTTTCGTCAATGTGCGCTCGCCAAGGAATATTTTCAAGCCCCGTTTCGTCTTGCCAATGGGTGAGAAATAGTACAGGTTTACCTTGGTCTGGCACCCGATAATTTGGGCTAGCATAAAGCCCAATTTTCTCGGTAATAAGATGAGTTTCATTAGAATTCGGATCCGCTTTGCCATAACGCAGGGCGATATCAATATGCTTCTCTTTATTTAAATCAATGAGTTGATCGCTCGCGCATATTGTGACGGTTTGGTTTGGGAAAGCATGATTAATGGCAGCCATATTCGGAGCAAGCCAAAGTGCAGCAAATGAATTACAACATGAAATAAGCAAATCGTTCTTTTGCTCAGTAAACTCAATAAACGCATTATCGAGCATATTAAGTGAATCAATACACACCTTTGCCAGTGTCTGTCCTTGTAATGTTAATTGCACTGCTCGCGTTTTTCGCTCAAAAAGCTGAACCCTTAACTGTGATTCCAGTGATTTTATCTGATGTGACACTGCCGTAGGCGTAACATTAAGTACCCGCGCCGCATCTTTAAAGCTCAAGTAATGTGCAGCAACTGCAAAGGTTTTTATGTTATTCAAAGACGGTAAATGTGTGAACATAGCAAACCTATAAGTTAGTTTATCTCATCTATTTGTGAACTCTTCTCAGTTGTCACATTGCTCACGTAAGCACACAATAAAGCACAGAACACAACTGGAGAAAAGCCATGAAAAACATTCTATATATAAGTAGTAGCGTAAGAAAGTATAGTG
This sequence comes from Pseudoalteromonas sp. L23, assembly GCF_021728455.1. NCBI lineage: Bacteria > Pseudomonadati > Pseudomonadota > Gammaproteobacteria > Alteromonadales > Pseudoalteromonadaceae > Pseudoalteromonas > Pseudoalteromonas sp. L23. The sequence goes on from NZ_JAKKCW010000002.1 coordinate 599,067, forward strand.
AGACGAGTTCGCAACATCAGTCAATTAGCCGGATGTTAGGTGAGCAATTTTTGACAAAATTTAGCTGCTTCACACATGAAGTGGAAATCACCCATCGCGACCTCTCCGTGAAACAACCTGCATTCATCGATGAAGCATTTATAGCGGCTGCATTTGCAAAAGGCGTGTTGAGCGAAGAGCAACGCTTAGTACTCGCTGAGTCTGACGAAATTATCAAAGAAGTGACCAATGCCGATATTATCGTAATCGCAAGTCCTATGTATAACTACGGCATGCCTGCCGTGCTAAAGGCTTGGTTTGATCTGGCGATCCGAGTAAATAAAACCTTCAGCTTTGATTTAGCACGAGGTGATAAACCACTTGAGCCAATTTTATCGGGTAAAACTCTCGTATTACTGGCATCTTGGGGAGAATTTGCATTTAAAAAAGGTGAGTCACAATATCATTTGAATCATCTAAGTAGCCATATCGAGCAGTTGGCTCCATATTTAGGTGCTGAGGCGTTTTATGAAATCGCATCTGAGTATCAAGAGTTTGGAGATGACAGGCATAAGCACTCAAAACAACGTGCTATTGATGATGTACACAAACTAGCGCAAATACTTAGCGCTAAGTAAGAGCACAAGTGAGCGTATTACGCTCACGCAGCTTAGTGCTTATAGCAATAGGTAATCTTACTTTCTGAGTTTGGGCTTTCCTTTTAAACTGATTTGGATTATTACAGTAGTAACCACATTGATTAGCATGCATATACTTAATGAAATCATAGCGCGTTTTCTACCCACTTGCTGACGCCAATGGCTTCCATAATGAACTCTACTGATAATGCTGCGAGTATCATGCCCATAAGTCGAGTAAGTAGTGACGCTCCTGCAACTCCGATAAATTGAAGTATTCGCGTGGAATAAAGTAACATTAAAAGTGTGATAAATAATACAACCAACATAGTAGTAGCTGTAACTAGCTGTTCTTGAATGGTATAAACGTGATTATCAGTAATTAAAATTACTGCCAAAATTGCACCAGGAGATGCAGTAGAAGGTATTGCTAAAGGAAAAACGGAAATATCATGCATCGGCTCTTTCGTATTCTCGCTGGATTCTTTAGAAAAAACCATTTGTAATCCAAATAAGAACAATATAACTCCACCAGCAACCTGAAAAGAAAGTAGGCTAACACCCAAAGCTCCTAATAGAATTTGTCCAATAATTATGGACCCTATCAAAATGATGGAAGCATAGGCTATAGTTTTGATCGCCGTCTTCTTACGTTCTTCAGTAGAGAGATTAGCTGTAAGCGCAACGAATATCGCCATAGTGCCAATAGGGTCGATGGTGACCCATATGGTTAGAAAGTCGTGCAAAATTTTTTCAGTCATAAACCGCTTCCAATTTAAATTATCTAGGGGTGTAGAAGCTTGCCTTTCACTTATTATCAATATCTTACTAAAATTAACAGTATCACAAGTTGTTATAGATAGATCTATAAAATAGCTTTTCTTAACTAACCTGAGCTTCGGATAATTAATGCCTTTCTAGCAGCCAGTTTTAGCGCTACCTGCGTTGAATTCACTTCCAATAGCCAGCTATTGGTGCGTAAATTCGCCTTGCCTACAGGATGAAGGCACCAGGGCGGTAGCAGGACGCGAGAGCGGAGCTATCCCCAAAACTCTCTGGCTAGATAAGGAAATAATTTAATATGATTTTAAAAATAATGAGTTAGCTTATTTCTTATCCAAGCCTCAGGTTAACTAAATTTTTCGTGCTCATTACTAAAGCTGATATCAAGCAAGTTAATCATGTCTGATGAACTTAAGATTTAGGTGGGTTTGAAAGTGATTGAGCTTGTATCAGGCCGAAATCAACGCAATCCAAATATATAATCAACAAATTAGAGATAACATGAAGAAAAAATAATGGCAAGTCATGATTCGGGAAGAGGCCAACTCAAACCGCACGGTTTGAGTTGGCTGTGTAGGAAGTTAAGCGTTTAAGACCGCCAATAATCTCCCCTTTGAAGTCACTATATCGGCTTTTTCAGCCTCAGCTAGATAACTGATAAGGTAAGTCTCAAGGCTGCTTTCTTCACCTTGCAGTTTTGCATCCAGCATCGCGACTTGCTCAGACATTCTCTCGCTTTGCAACGCTTCTGGTGATGACTGATTCGTTAAAATTTCAAGCCTTAGCAGCAATTGGGCAGCGTTTAGCGAGGTTTTATTGCTACCTTGCCACGAACTTGGAATATCACCGTCAGTGTCTACCGCTTCCACCAATTCATTGAACTTTTCGCGACGCTGAGATGAAAACAGATCATCTAATTTCGACTTCACTTGTGACAATAAACGATTCTTTTCTTGCTTTAGTCCTGACACTACAATAAACATATTGAGTTCGTTACGAATAGCAACCAGTTCATTTTGAGTTACCGCTTCTATGACCTTGTTGTCGAACTCTGCTAACAACTGACGCTGCTCGGCTTCCTGCGACTTCTCCTGTGCTTTTTGCTCTGCATATTGTGCGCTGCGCTTCTCAAACACGGCATCATTATGGGCACGAAATGCTTTCCACAGAGTATGCTCTTGTTTGGCACCAGCAAAACCAATTTGCTGCCACTGTTTTTGCAATGATTTCAGTAAGTCACAAGCTGCTGCCAAATCTTCAGCCTCTAGCTGCTGCTGTGCAGTTTCAACTAGCTTTGTCTTTTCAACGGCATTGGCTTGATGGAAGGCTTTAAGTTTCTCGTAAACCGCTTGATGGTGCTCACGGTAAATCGAATTCAGCTTTTGATAGACTTTGGCATCCACATTGCCAGCATTTTTCCATGCTTTGGCTAGGCGATTAAATTGTGCTTCAACTTCTCGCCAATCAATACCTTCGTTATCCAAAGTACCAAGCAGCGCTTTCACTTCTTCAATCACCGCTTCACGCGCTATTTTTGCCTGCTCACGCTGTACTTCTTGCTCCGCAAAGTAAGTGCGACACGGTACAAACAATAATTCAATTTTTTCATCAAATTGAGCGGCTTGTGCCTTTTCCTGTTCCGTTTCAACATGACCAAGCTCGTTCCAACGTACTCTAAGTAATTTTACTTCCTCAGCACGCTTAACTGGGTCAACCGCCTCCTCAGCGAGTTTGTTATCAAGCTCCGCAAGCAATTCTTCACGTTTAGGTGTAGCAGCATACTTTTGCCAATCTTTAAGGTCTTTTAGTGCTTGAGACAAGCTTTCATGCTGGTTTTCGAGCTGCTTTTTGTAGCTTGGTGTTAGCAACTCAAACTGCTCGATAAAGCCATTAAAAACGCCAAATGCCACGTTAAATCGGCCCTGATCAATTAATCGTTGAACATCGCGTGCTTTCTTCTTCGCGATTTTGAGTGCTTTTTCTTGCTCATTTTTCAGCGGCTCGATAGCTGTCATAAACACTTGGCTTACATCTGATAGCTCAGCTTTTGCTGATTTATGCAATACCTTAGGCAGTGAATCTAGTGCTTTACGCGCTGCAACATAGCGGTCTTTTTGTGCTTGCACTTGGGTATCAAGCGATTCTAATGAAGTTGGTACTTCAACTGCTTTCAACTCTGCTAAGGCATTATTAAAGGTTTCACTTGCAGCAATAAGTGCGGGCAAATCGGCAAGATCACGCTCAATATTTTGCAGTTTTCGGGTAAACTCGCCAAGCGCTTCAACAGTGACATATTGAGGTGCAGACACTTTGCCTTTTAATACTTCACTACGCTTAACCAGTGCATCGTGCGAGGCTAAGTCAAGTGTTTTACATGCAATTTCGACCGATTTTTCAATGGCTTCAAGTTCAGCAGTTAATTCAGCAACCTCTAGGGCTTCATTTTGCTTTTGCATTAACTCAGCTTGCTGCGCTTGATGTTTAACTTGTAACTCATTGAGATGACGGTTTAATTTATCTGCTACTTGCTGATACTTTGCATCTAGTGCAGTTACCGTTTCAGCATCTAACCACTTAAGCTCAATGCTTTGCCACTGTGCAAATAACTGTTGTGCTTGCCCGTTCACAATTTCATAGTTTTGCTTATCTCTTAGCGCGTTTAACTTGGCAAGTACAACCCGCGTTTGCTCAGCAACTTGAGTAGGCATTTCTTTTGCTAATCGCTGCTGCTCCAGTGATCCAGTAAGAGAAGTCAGCGCTTCACCTTTGGCTGCTTTTAGGACACTCTTTTCAAGTGAATGCTGTGCAATCAGTTCCAACATAGCGATCTGAAGTGCTTCATCACCTTCTTTGAAGGATTTTTCGATTAACGTGGCATTCGCAAGGCGCTTGAGCAGTTTAACTTTGCTTGTTAAATCGGTTTCAATTAACGCAACTTTCTCAAGTGTTTTAGCTGGCGCGTAGCGTTCAATGTATTCTTCACGAATGTTGCTCTGCAGTGCGGTGTCTTGATTAATAACCGCACTCGAAATTTTCTGCTCAGCAAGCTCTTTTAGCTCGCTATCTTGCTTATAAACTTTCCACCAAAGACCAAGGTCATTTACCTTAGTAAGTACCTTTTTTCTGATCTGTGCAGACTCGTCCTCAAGTGCTAGCGTATGTAGTAAAGTTGCGTCTTTGCTTAAGTCTAACTTGTCCACTGCTTGTGAGCGAACGTCAACCTTAGGGTGTTTCCATTTCGGTGTAAAAAGGTGTTTAAAGATCATTTTCACTGAACCTAGCTATTTCGTTGTCGGCTTTGAATTCTTGTTGTAATTCGCGTTTGGATTTTTGCACCATTTCACCTTTTTCGTTGATGGTGAACTGCTCATTGGACTTGGCTACTTTTGCTTGATATAGCATGACCAACTGCACGGTTTGCTCTTTTTGCGCATCACTTAGCGACGTACCATCAGGCCACTTTCCAGTTGACGCGCCGTATTGCAAACGCTCGAATACTTCAGGGGTAATATTTTGAACTAAGCTATCTACATTCATTACTACTTTTTCTTTTTCAAAATAACGAGGATGACTCGATTAATTAAGTACCAAACCGCACCTATGCCTATAGCGCTTTTGCTTGCGATCATTTCAAACGAGTTAGGTTCAGGCTGCTGCCAATAGATATATAAGAATCCGCCTAGCACTAAGATCAGTGCAATAAACGAGTAATTCATTACTGATTGCTGACGTTTTACACGGTTTCTAGAGGCCGCTCTCTCTCTGTCTTCTTGAGAAAAGTCTGCTAAATTGGTTTCACAATGCGGGCAGGACTTATGTTTGGAGGAAATAGATTTACCGCAGCTTGGGCACTGTGCTATTGCCATCGTGTTACTTCTCCATAATACAAAAAAGGGCACCTGTGAGGCGCCCTATTCTACTACCTTTGCGAACTCTTGTCCTTAAATGACAAGATAATTTTAATTAAAATTCGCTCACTGTTTGTGTTCTTTGTTGAAATCTTCCCAGTATTCTTTAACTGAAGATTTCATTTCTTTTCTGAGTAGTAAAATACCAAATAAGTTAGGTAAGGTCATCACTACAATGGCCACTGCAGCCAACTTCCACACTAGTGTCGTATCAGCAAACGACGCCCAGAAGAAACCTGCAACATAGAATACGCGATATGGCATGACCGAGCGGCTACCCAGAAGATAAATCATCGCGCGGTCGCCATAGTATGACCATGCAATTGCCGTAGAAAACGCGAATAACAACAAGCCAATCGAAACGATGTATTTACCATTTTCGCCCAAATAACCTCGGGTAAATGCTTTGGTTGTCAGCTCTGCCGAATGCACTAAAGAGTAACCAATCACGCTGATGCTATTGTCTGTTGGCAAGCCGTCTTTCACTTCGACGGTACCTGTGTACTTGTGACGCTCTGTAATACCAAAACGTACTTGCTCACCAATAGAACGCGAGTGGATCACGGTAAAGTTTTCTGTTACCGCCTTACCCTGTACGACTTCAATCTCACCATTGAAAGGTTTGACAGTATGCTCTTTTTTACCATTCAAGTAGGCGTACAATGCATCTCGGTCTTGTTGATTCGATTCGTCATATTTACCGTCTAAGATAACCATAGACGAGCGCTCAAAATGAGTTTCGAACTTTTCAGTCCACACCCCCGATGACAAAATAACCAATCCCGTCAAGGTACAGATAATGATTGTGTCAATAAACGGTTCCAGAATGGAAACCATACCTTCAGATACTGGCTCATCGGCTTTTGCCGAAGCGTGCGCGATTGGTGCTGAACCTTGACCCGCTTCATTAGAAAATAGACCTCGGTTAACCCCACGGTTAAATGCATACGCAAAAGAAGCCCCTAAGAAACCACCCGCTGCCGCAGATCCCGTGAAAGCATCTGTAAATACAGAAAGGAAAGAAGGAACGATATTCTCAATGTTGTAGAAAATAACGGCAAAAGAGCCAAGAATATAAATCGCAGCCATTAATGGCACAACGCGAGAAGTGATAGCAGCAATGCGCTTGATACCACCAAGTATAACAAGCGCAAGTAAAACTGAAAGCACAGCGCCTGTTGCCATCGGTGCAAAACCAAAGGTCGCTTCCATGCCTTGAGCAATGTTGTTGATCTGCGGCAAGCTACCTGTACCAAATGAGCTAATCACAGTCGCAATTGCAAATAATACCGCTAACCATTTCATGTTTAGGCGGCGATCCATATAGTACATTGGACCACCGGCCATGGTGCCATCATCTGTTTGTACACGGTATTTATGCGATAGCGTGACTTCCACAAATTTGGTTGTCATACCGAAAAAGGCCGTCATCCACATCCAAAATAATGCTGCAGGCCCGCCGATTGAAATTGCCAGTGCCACCCCACCAATATTCCCAGTACCAACTGTGCCAGAAAGTGCCGTTGCGAGTGCTTGGAAGTGTGTGGTATCCCCTTCTAGGCCCTTTTTATCGTATTTTCCGGTAACGACTTTACAAGCATGTTTGAAATATCGGATCTGTGGAAATTTCAAGTAGATTGTAAAAAACAAACCTACCCCTAACAGTACATACGGGAACCAAGGTGAACCACCTAACATTCCATCCAAGCTATCTAATAAGCTGCCTAACGCATCCACGAATATTCCCCTTTATTGTTGTTATTACACCCTGTTGAGGTGTTCTACTTTATTATTTTTAAATATTATTTTGTTGTTCTTTTAAACGCACAAAAATAAACGGGTAATCAATATGGTGATTACCCGTCTTTAAGCTTATCTTAAGTCGTCAACCACATTTAAGATTGCAGCTAAGGTGTCTTGACCAAACTGATATGAGCGTCGGTCTGACCAACCGAAGTATGGATCCGGCAGATTTGCATTATCCTTAAACGGCATTTCAACGGTATAAGCCAACGCTTTGAACGCTTCACCAACAGCACACGAAGCAACGGTAAGGTTTGCTTCACCCGGTGCATCTTTATCGTAACCAAATTCATCTTGGAACTCAGGTGTAATAGTCAACAGTGCCGCCTTGAAAGATTCTTCCAAACGTTGTAGACGCTCATCATAGCTCGGAATACCTTCACTGCCCGCAACGAAGTTATACGGTAGTGCTTCGTCACCATGAATATCGAGGTACATATCCAGCCCAGTTTCATGCATTTTATTTAATACATAATAAACTTCAGGTGAGTTCTCAAGTGTTGGCGTTTGCCATTCACGGTTAAGGTTAACGCCTTTTGCATTTGTACGCAGATGACCACGAACGCTGCCGTCCGGATTCATATTTGGCACGACATAAAATACCGCTTTCGATAACAGTGCAGCGGAATGTGGATCTTCGTCATCCAATAATTTGTGAAGTAGACCTTCAACAAACCATTCTGCCATCGTTTCACCTGGGTGCTGGCGCGCCGTGATCCAAATCTTTTTCTTCTCATCTGACGGCTCACCAATAGTGAGTAAGCTCATATCACGGCCATCAAGCGTTTGACCTAGCGTCTCTACAACGCACGCATCATGGGCTTGAGCCCAGTAGACTAGGTCTAAATGGCGCTCATAACTATAAGGAGCAAAATAAGCAAAGTAGGTATGAGCACATTCAGGCTCAAAATCGATAGTTAATGTGCCATTCTCATAACGGGTTGGCACACGGAACCAAGTTTGACGATCGTAAGATGCAACCGCATGATAGTCATCCCAACCTTCAGGGTACGCTGAGTTTAGTAGTTGGTTGATATGAATTTTGTGCTCTAAAAAAGGCGTAGACTCAAGTCTAAAGTGAAACCATTGAAAAAAGTCAGACTCATTGTCTTTATTGATTTCTAGTTGAATATCCGCAGGTGATTCTGCTTTTACCACCTTGATATTACCACTATCGAAATTACTCGTAATGCGCATAGGTTTCCCTAAATAAGTTAAAAACTGTTGTGTAAATACACTGTTACCATACTCAACTTTGCTTCAGTCTAGAACAATATTAAGCCTCAAAAAGAGGTAATACTGTGCCCGCCTTTGCACAAAGTTAAGGTGTAACTTTTTGTTAGCTAATTGTAGCTGACCTATCTTTGCAAGCCTACCACAACCAATTTGTTTCAAAAACTAAAAAAGCCAGCTGGTGCTGGCTTTTTATCGTAAATTTCGTGTTAGCGAGGTAGGCTCGGGAATTTTACTTCCGCCATGTCTTGCATTACACGTACAACCTGACAGCTGTAACCAAACTCGTTATCGTACCATACGTAAAGTACTACGCGGTCGCCATCAACGATGGTTGCTTTTGAGTCAACCACACCTGCATAACGGCTACCCACAAGGTCAGTAGACACGATTTCTGTTGATGCAGTGTAGTCAATCTGGTCACGTAGTTCAGAGTAAAGTGAGGACTCACGAAGGAATTCATTTAGCTCTTCAGCAGTTGTTTCTTTACCTAGGTTTAGGTTAAGAATTGCCATTGATACGTTTGGTGTTGGTACACGAATTGCGTTACCAGTTAGTTTACCAGCAAGCTCTGGAAGTGCTTTAGCAACCGCTTTCGCAGCACCAGTTGAAGTAATAACCATGTTCAATGCTGCACTACGACCACGACGCTCAGCTTTGTGGTAGTTGTCGATCAAGTTTTGGTCATTGGTGTAAGAGTGAACCGTTTCAACGTGACCATTCTTAATACCAAACTTGTCGTTAAGTGCTTTTAATACCGGTGTGATTGCGTTAGTTGTACAGCTTGCTGCAGACACAATCTTGTCTTCAGACTGAATGTCTGAGTTGTTAACACCATAAACGATGTTTTTGATGTCACCTTTAGCTGGCGCTGTAAGTAACACTTTAGACGCACCGATTGACTTAAGGTGCTTACCTAAGCCATCTTCGTCTTTCCACACACCTGTGTTATCTACGATAAGCGCGTTTTCAATACCGTATTTTGTGTAATCCACTTCTTCAGGTGAGTTTGCGTAGATAATCTGAATGTAGTTACCATTTGCTTTAATCGCACCTTTTTCATGGTCTACTGTGATTGAACCATTGAAAGGACCATGAATTGAGTCACGGCGCAATAAGCTTGCACGTTTCTCGAGATCACCATCGCGGCCACCGCGAACAACAATTGCACGAAGACGTAAATCAGCGTGAGAGCCGCCACGTTCGATAAGTAGGCGTGCTAATAAACGGCCAATGCGACCAAAACCATAAAGAACGACGTCACGAGGTTCTGGACGTGCACCTTGGTTTAGTAATTCTGCAAGTTCTGCATTTAAAAACTCTTCGATTGAGCGGCCTTCACCTGCATTTTTATAAATGTAGGCATAAGCTAGCTTACCAAGGTCAACACGACCTGGTGCTAATTCCATTTTGCTGATCACTTCTAAGAATGGAAAGCTTTCACGAAGACGTAGTTTACGCTCTTCAAAGCGTGCTACTGTTTTGTGTGCTTTGATAACATCAATGGTGCTTGCGCTCACAAGAGGACGACCGTATACAGAGATTTCAACGCCTTTGTTACGGTATAGACGACCGATTAGGGGTTGCATGCTTTCTGCATAATCTTGACGCTCTTGCCAGCTGTTTTGATATTCTTGCTCGTGAGATAAGGTCATTTTTTCTGCCTAATAAACAATTTTCTTTGAACGGATAGCCCGAATGGGCACGGCTATTCTAATTTAAACTGCCGTGATTCTCCACTGTTACCGAACAATTCATTGCGTTAAACTAGTAAACTATTAGCTCTACCCTGTTTATTCGGGCGTAACCCCCTATAATTATAAAAAATCATTGAGGTCAAACTATGGCGTTTAAAAAGTCGCTAGTCTTTGCAGCGTTACTACTTGCTGGTTGCGACGACACCCTAACCTTGAACCAAGTGTGTAGCGAAACGCCTGGTTTTTGTGAAGACTTAAATAAAGACAGTCACTGTAAAGACGAACGTGCGTCGCTAATTTACGCGCGCTACCACGAATACAAGTCTCCAACGGACGAAAACAAATATGACTTGTTGCAAAATTTAGAAAGCTACAACCAATGTGTTTCTCGCGCCGCCAAAATTGAGCACATCAAGTTAAAAGAAAAAACCACTTCACGAGTGGAAGGTCATCTCACCGCACTAAAAGAAATGACGCGTATTTACAATGAAACAAAAGGCAGTAACCACCCAGGCCTGCTCTATTATCATTGGTCTCGTAACAGTGATCGCACAGCAATGAACAAGCTACTGAATATGCAAGACGACCCTAGGGTCCAAAACGATCCCGAAATTCAGCTTTTCCTCGCAGAGTTTTATGCCAAAGTAGATGACGATAAAACCGTTGATATTCTCTACCGCGTATTAGAGCTGAATAAAAGAGGTCATACCCCTAACCCAGAAGTCTATTCATCTTTAGTCAGTATTTTCTACAAACACGAAAAGTATAAGCACGCATATACTTTTGCCCGAGTGGCCCAGCTTTCTGGGGTTGAAGATATCGATATTATTCCAGTGACAAACCAACTGGCTTCAATGGGAAAAGATTTAGCCAACTTAGATTCATTGGCGCAAAGAACTTACGAAAGCATTCAAGCTGGGGAGTTTGTTTCCCCACGAGATTTTTGAGCTTAGTTATAAAAATCAAAACGGGAAGCCAATGCTTCCCGTTTTTGAGAATAAATGATCACTACTTTGCCAGTGCTACGTTAATAAACACTGCGGTCATCAAGATTGGGCAAACAAATCTAACGTACTGAGCAAACCAGTAATGTGCACCACGGGATTCTAAGTGGAGCTGATTACCGCGCTTCCAAACCCAGCCAACAGTAATAAAGTAGAACAGTCCCATCAAAGGTAGCTGATATTGCGTGAATAGACTGATCACCAATTCGAACAACCAATCAAAGTTTAGAATAATCGTGCTCGATGCTAATAAGATAACTAACGTAACCAACCAAGTCGCTTGTTTACGTTGAAAGCCATGGTTTTCAACCAAGAAAGATACCGGAATTTCTGTTGAAGAAATGGTAGACGTTACCGACGCAATAGACATAAGCACAAAGAAAGTCAGGCTAACTAATAATCCCATTTCACCCATATTGGCAAATAGCTCGGGTAAAATGGCAAAAATCAACCGACCTTCACCGATTAATTTGCCGTCTTGAAATACTTGAACACCATTTTGCTGCGCAACGAATATTGCAGGGATAATAAGTAAACCGGCCAAAAATGCGACACTGGTGTCTAGCATTGCAACACTAAACGTCAGCTTAGGTAGATTTTCATTCGGTTTTAAGTACGAGCCATAAATCATCATGCAGCCCACACCCAACGACAACGAAAAGAATGCCTGCCCCATCGCCGCAATGATCAAGTCAGGATCGCTAATTTTTGAAAAGTCCGGAACTAAATACGTTCTAAACCCTTCTGCTGCACCGTCTAATGTCGCCATATAGCCAATAAGGCAAAGCAGTAATACCAGTAACAACGGCATAAGTCTGCGTGACCAAGCTTCTATGCCTGATTTTACGCCTTTAAGAATAATGCTCGCAGTCAAAATTAACATTAGTGGCGTAAAGATAAAGTTTCTCAGCATCGAATCACCGCTAAGAAACTGATGTGCAGCATCTAGTTCAGCCATTTGCGCAAGAGGATCAAGTGCATGAGACAGCATCCACCCAGCCACGATGGAGTAAAAGCTGAGCATCACAATAGCACCAGCAAGGCCGATATACCCCGCCGCGGCTCCTATTTTCGGATTACCTTCACGCCAGGCTGTCTTAAGTGCTTTAACTGGGTTTGCTTGTGCCTGATGGCCTAAGTACAATTCTGTGTAAAGTGCAGGTAATGCGAGTAAGAAAATTACCGCAAAATAAACCAGTAAAAATGCACCGCCACCGTGGTTTGCGGCTTGTGTGGGAAATCCCCAAATATTACCAAGTCCAACAGCCGCACCAGCTGCTGCTAACACAAAGCCAAGTCGGCTTTGAAATCCATCGCGCGTATGAGCCATGTCTGTAATCAATCATTATTTTTGTAGACGGCCGATTATACGTACTTCCGCTAAAAATGCGAGAGGTTCGAGCCGTGCCTCAGAAACTCGAGTTGGGCGTCTCTAGAAAGTCCATTTCTTCTTCTGTTGAATCGCGATTGAGTATTTCATTTCGATGGGGATAACGGCCAAATCTATCGATAATTTTTTTATGCGCGACTTCAAAATCATAATTGGGCAGGTCGCGAAAATAATGATCTGCGGCACGATGGATGATGCGACTTTCGCTATGCATCATAGGTAGATATAAAAACATCAATTCAGTATCGTTGAGCTGGCGGTGGTAGCCCTTTTCGATGGCGTGTTGGGTGAGGCTTAGCGCCAATGCGTCACTGGCAAACGCCTCTGGAGTGTCTCTGAATATATTGCGTGAAAACTGATCTAAGATAATGATTTCGCACAGCGCGCCAAGTGGTGTTGCTCTCCAGCTCGAAAGCTCACCTTGGTGCGCCATTTGGTGCAAAATACCGAAGCGATTTTTTATGATGCGATCAAAGTCCGCAGACTTCTTCCACCAATCTGATTCAGTGCATTCAACAAACCAGAATTCGTAGACGTCTTTATAATTCATGATGGCACTCCTAGGGAAAAACAAACTTGATGGTCAGCAGACCCTAACCGTTATAAACAAAGTGCCATCCATTACTCAATAATGCAACTTTTTTATTAGTTCCTAAAAAACAATAAATTCACTTACGCAACCTCTAGTAATTTAGCATGAATTGACTGCACGACCTGATCTGACTCCTGCTGCTCAACTAAAAAGCACAGATTGTGCTTGCTCGCACCATGGCATATCAATCGAATATTAAACTCTGACAACACATCCATCAGGTTAAGTTGGCACTTCTTCAACTGGATCTCAGAACCTATCATGGCCACCAAAGTAAGATTATTTTCAACGGTCACATGACAAAACTCGCTAAGTTCATCCAAACAAGCTTGTTCTAGCTCTGGTCGAGAAGCATTCGGCGCATTATCCAGCGTAAGCGCAACACTAATTTCCGAAGTCGTTACCAAGTCAACTGATATATTGTAATTGCTTAAAATGGTGAAGATACGAGCCAAAAAGCCGCTAGCAAGAAGCATTTCAGGGCTCTTTAACGTCAATAGTATTTGGTTTTTGCGTTGTGTCACTGCGCGAATGCCTGCTTGCGCCGTTTTCTCTTTTTCAATCCAAGTGCCACCCGCTTGCGGATCACGGCTTGAACCAACAAATACTGAAATACCTTTACGACTCGCTGGCAATATCGTTGCGGGATGTAACACCTTAGCACCAAATGTCGCCATTTCTGCCGCTTCATCAAAACTCAAACGAGGAATAGGTCTAGCCTTTACACACAAACGCGGATCGGTACTGAAAATACCAACGACATCGGTCCAAATATGCACACTTGACGCGTCAATTGCCTCTGCTAACAATGCAGCACTATAGTCAGAACCGCCACGACCAAGCGTAGTCGTCTGGCCGTATTGGTCACTACCAATAAACCCTTGCGTCACCTGCACTGTGTCGCCAAGTAGCGCGACCAAATTGGTTTGCGCAGCTTCACGCGTAGCTGCAATATTCGGATTCGCTTTACCAAATTGATTATCTGTTTTAAGCACTTTACGCACATCAAAGCGCGACGCCTGAACCTGGTTATTACGTAGTATTTGGGTAAACAAATAAGAAGAAAAACGTTCGCCAAAGCTCAACATTTCATCGCATTGCTGTCTGCTAAGTGCAGGTAAACTCGCAAGGCTTTCAAATTCACTGAAAGTTTGCTTGTAACCCTCAGCAAGATCAGCATCCAAAGACACTTGGTCGATAATCGCTTGCTGTATGTTTTCAACCGCTGCAACAACCGCTTTGCGCCCGGCCTCATCTTCCTTTTGTTGGGTTAGCGTTACAAGGTGATTGGTTACGCCAGCACACGCACTCACAACGACCACTCGAACATTTGGGTTGTCACGAACAATGTGAGCACAACGAGACATAGCCTCAAAGTCAGCGACACTGGTACCGCCAAATTTGGCTACAACATACTGCGAATTCATTTTCTCTCCTCTCGACTGTTGGCACAGTCAAATTTTATAAGGAGAACTCGGCATGGGATTTCTAAAAAGACGAACGCTTGAAATGACCTTTGCCAGAAGCTCTCCACCAATACGGTGACAGTTCCGAGGATTCAGCCTCGTAAACCGAAGAATCGTTGCGACGAGCAACTTTTCTCCTCGGCGAATACTTCCCTCACTAGTGGTCATTGGTCTCGTCACCTCACACTAACTACCTAAGCATCGCGCCTCTTCTGTTTATTTTGCCTTTGTTAATCTGAATAAAAGCAAAATAAAAGCCCGCAATAAATGCGGGCGATGTGAGAAAATTATCTTTTAGCCGTCTAGGTGTCAAGTTATTTATGAAAAACTTATCCCAAAGCGCTAAAAAATTAAATCCATTGGTCTTAAATAAGCTGACCCGCGAAATACGCGCCACTATATCCAATGGTATATGCGATAAGCAGGTAGATACTCATTTTAAGATAGCTTGAGAAGGTTAACGCTTTAACCTTACTCATTGCAATGATCCCCGCTGCAGAACCAATGATAAGCATAGAGCCACCAACCCCAGTCGCATAAGTAAAGGTTAGCCATTGCGCTGGAGTCATCGTAATATCTGCTTTTAATAACGCCGCCGTCAATGGCACGTTATCTACCGCCGCACTCATTAAACCGACCAAGTAGTTTGCGTATTCCGGTGCAAGATGCAGATATAAATCGGTAAACTTAGACAGTACACCGACCTCTTTCAACGCGCCAACTAATAACAGCACACCCACAAAGAACAACAAGGTGTCGTATTCAATTTCACGGATATAGTCGATGATTTTCTTATTAACGTCTTTCTTGCGCATCAAGAATTGCGCCATTAAGAACATCAAAGACAAGCCAAATAAGAAAGTTAGCATCGGCGGTACATGGTATTGCACGCTTAAGAATAACGTAGCAAAAATGGTTGATAAGAAGATGAGCGCAATGGTGATATCGGTCTTTTCAATTCTGCGTAATTCTACCTTTTCAAAGGTAATTTTTTCATTCATACCAATAGAAAGCATGGCTGCTAACACAAATACACTCAACATCGACGGAATGATCAGCAATAAAAGGTCTGGGATCGTGACTTTATCGGCCAAAAATATCATCAAGGTGGTTACATCACCGGTGATCAATGATACCCCACCGGAGTTAACACTGAAGATAATTAACGTCGCATATTTTATTAACTTTTTCGGGTCAAGTTTCAAAGACATGACCACAGCTAATGAAATAAGCGTCGCAGTAATATTATCCGAGATGGATGAAAATATGAATGCAAAAGCACCGACCAAAAACATTAGCTTGCGTTCGCTAATATGGGTTGGCATGATCCGGTGAACAATATTTTGGATAAACCCTTTTGAGTTCAAGTAGGCGACAAACGTCATGGCAGCCATTAAAAACAGCCAAAGCGTCGCGATTTCCAAAATGTTATGGTCTAGCTCAATTTGTACAATTTCTGGGCTTTGACCATGAATTGGAGAGATAAAGGCGATAATCCAACATAAAGTACCAAAAAAAAGCGTTGTTTTGGCCTTGTTTACGTGAATAATATCTTCTATAACGATGAGTATAAAAGCGATGGCGATCAGGGTTAGAATAATGGGCGTGACCATAATGCGTAAACAACCTGTAATTAAATGTAACAAGGGGTGGGTTCGATTTCGGGGCGGATTCTAGCACCATCGCAGGCCCCATGCCACGTACAATAAACATTTTGTGACAAATTGATGAAGTGGTGATGAAACTTCTCTACTACACACTGGAAAGTTATGATCCCAGCAAAAAAATTATTAAATACGATAAATGAACACTGGAGCGTACTCGAGCTACTTTTTAAACGATTTAAGCTCGCAGATTTCAGTCTAAAAGATGTACAAAACATCCTAAAGCAGAAAAATCCTAGCTGGTCGAGTGAACGGATATATAAAGAAACCAATCGATTACTCCAACAAGAAATTATTATTCCTTTAGCTAAATCTTCACAGTTAGAAATCAACCGTGCAATCGCTGACTTCGCCAGCTTTCTCTTACAAGAAGAAAGCCTCGGTTTAGCGGAAGAGATCACGGTGCTGGTAAAAGACTTAGAAAGATTAGGTAATCGCATCGCACAAGCCGGTGAAGAGGCTGACTACTCTGAGCTACGCCGCTTTAGCCGCATTATGGACGAACGCGTTCGTAAAATTGTTAAGCTGTTCGAGCATAACGAAAGCGCTATCATGAACTTGGTTGAACAAGCAAAGTCTGACACCTCAACGCTGTCTCTTGGCATGAGGTATAAAGCCGTATTAGAAGCGTTTGACGAATATATCGAACCTATGTTGGAAATGGTCGATATTCATGGCCCTTTCCAACGCTGCTTCGATCAGATAGAGCTTCAGGTCAGTGAGCAAATTGACGAGATTGAACAATTAGGCCGTGGTGCTGCAGACAAACGCATGCTGGAGCAGCTCAGAACACGCATTTTAGATATGCACCTCATTGGTAGAGAAAGTTTAAGCCGCAGTGCCGATCTCCTCATGCCGTTACGTGAAGAGCTACGCCGCAATACACTCATTACGCGGCAAGCCTCTAAAGTCCTTGGACAAATTAGAAAGCGCGGTGTTGACCGTTTACTCTCACCAGTTCAACCAGAATTTGTGTCAGACATTCAACGTTTTAACCTTGGGCAAAAGCGTCACATGGTCGCATATATGGCAAGTCTAGTTGAATTTGAGCATGAAGAATATCAGCTGCCCGATCACGACGATGTGCCAGCTTATCAAAGCCCTAACATTCCAGATTACAACTCGGTAAAAACGAGATTTCAACAAACCGGTAAAAAGCGCCAGGCACTATTGGGCTTTTTAAGCGATAGCTACCCTGATCTTGAAGCAGACGAAATGCTGTTCCTTTATCAAAAACTGATCAACGAATCTGACTTGGCACTTAGCCAAGAGCAACAAAAGAGTAAGATCACTATCGCATCGCATACCTTCTCTTTATATCCATTTAGTGCCAAAGCAAAACAAGATTAGCATTATGACGACAATTAACTTAGACATGCTCAATGAACTCCAAGCCATTAATAAAAAACTGGTGAGCGGGTATCATATCAGTGAGCAAGACACAACCCTTTGGCAAGAGTTAGATCAGCAAATTGATAGCTATCAAGCGCTATTTTCAGCCTTAGGCCATGATTTACAGCACGATGCCCGTGGTTTTTATTATTTGGCAAGCGATGAAAGCACGCCAAATATGGGGAAAATTTCCCGTGCGATTGCCCTAACCATTTATATTTTGATTGAGCACTATGCCAACCAAGGTAAAGATCCGCTTCGCGTACTATTTGATGAAAGCTGCGATTTAGAGCTAATGCAAACCATAGTACAGCTCAATAAGCATCTTTTTGACCAGTTGGAGATTTTTTCGGGCTCAGATCTCAGAAAAGACGTGTTTTTACGTATGGTGAGATTGGGTCTAGCCCGTGAGGTTGAGCAAGGCTTTATGCTACTTGCACCGATTTATCGCTACATTGACGCGCTAATGGAAGTAAACGAAGAACAATATGATATTGAGGACGAGCTATGAGCGAGCAGTTGTACGGCCTAAGTAAACTCGCATTATTAAATACCGCCGGATACGCTAAGTGTGTCATTCCTCTGGATAAAAGTGCGTCTATCTGCGCCCCGAATAACACCGGTAAAAGCTCGGTGATCAATGCGCTACAGTTTCCACTTATCAACGATTTAAGACTGACTGAATGGGATGGCCACGATTTAGAAGAAACGCGTAAGTTCTACTTCTCTTCTGATCAATCCTATATTTTGCTTGAAGCCAACCTCCCCCACGGCGATGTGGTCATTGGTGTTGCGGGACTGGGTAAAATCGCCGGTTACGCGCATCAGTTTTTTTGCTATCAAGGCAAACTGAATCTTGATGATTACACCCAGGGTAAAAGTATCATCAAGTACACCAAGCTATTTAATCACTTACAGGAAAAACAACTTAAGCCTGTAGAGCTAAAAGCACAAGAACTTAATGCCCTGCTCACAGGTGGCGCTACACCATTTGATGGCGATATCAACCTGAAGATGATCCCACTGAATAATGTCCAAGATGCGCCTGTATATAAAGAAATATTCCGTCGTATTTTGAATCTGCACAAACTCGGTGCACAAGACGTAAAGCGCTTTATGCTCAAGGTGTTCGAACGCCATATGTCGAACTCGAAAGTCGATTTTTATGAAGTCTGGCGTCGCGCTTTTGATAAGGTTAACCGTGCGCGTCGTGAACTAAATGCGCTGGAGTCAATGCAAGAGCCAATTTCAGCCCTTGAGAAAATGCTTGAAAATGAGGCGGTATTAAAAGGTAAACTGGCGGCTTACGCACCGAAACTCGATTTAGCTTTGGTTGAATATGATAACTATCACAACGAGCAAATTGCAGAGCTGGCAACACAGCTAGAAGACATAGAAGCTGAAAAGCGCGAATTTGAGTCTAAGCAGCAGCTGTACGTCCAACAGTCTCGAGATATCGAGCGTAAACAAACCCAAATAGAACAATGGTTTACTGATTTCCACGCGTTAAAACGTGAATTTGAACTAACGAATCATGCAACGCTTAAAACCAATTTAACTCTGTTGAAAAAGGAATATGAGCAGCTTTCCTTCTCTATTAATAGTGCACAGGGGCAAAGTCTCCATACCCTTGATTTCCGCATCAACGAAACGCAAAAGCAGATTAAGAGTTTAAAACTGCAACTCAAGAACCTTGAGTTCAACCTGTTTACTCGTATGCGTGAAGATCTTTCTTTAAAAGAAGTGGAAGAGATCTCACGGATCTTGAATCCGGATTTGTTATCGTTTTCAACCACCTCTCAAGGTGAAATTGATATCACCGACGAAGATGCCTTTGGCGCATTTTTGGAGTCGCTATCTAAGTCAGTTCAAGGTGGTGAGCTTAAAGTACCTGGTGCTAACGTTAAGTTGAAAAAACTGAGTCCAGTACAAATGCAAAGCGGTGAGAACAAAGCCCAACTGCAAGCACAGCTGGAGTCACTACAACAGTCGCTTAACGACTTAAAGCAGCAGCGTGAAGTCGCCGCAAACGTCGCTGAAAAACAAAAAGAACGTGATGCTCTATATGATGAACTAATGGCTACCGAAGCGGCCATGAAACGCTTTGAGCAATATCAAACCATGTTGCAATCCGTCGATGCTCAGCAAGCACTAAAAGAGCAGCTAGAGATGGAACGTGAGCAAGTTGATGAATATTTACATGATATTCAGCGTAATGCCGGTTCGATTTCAGATCGCCGCTCTATCATTAAAAGCAAGCAAGACTTATTGGTACGCCAAGCCGACCGCTTAAAACAAGTAAAGTCAGAACGTATCGATCACACACTAGACCTATACTCGGGTAAACTGGCACCGTACGAAATCGAAATTAATCTTGATTTTGATAACCTGTCTGAAGTGACCCACCAGTTTAATAAAGACTGTAATGAGCTTAGAAACTTAGACGTTAATGTGCGTAATACCTACTTGCATATCTACAATGCTGGGATCACTAAGTTTGAAAACGAGTCAGACGTTACTATTAAGTATCAAAAGCTGATCAGCGCGTATCACAATCTCTATAACGAACGAGATGCCGTCGATAAACAAGCACGAGTGGCGCTCACTGAAGTGGCCGCAACCATTAAAGGACTGCGTCAAGACTTAGACCGCTTACGCCGAGAGATGAACAGCTTTAACAAAGGCATAAGCCAGCATCGGATCTCTAACTTGCAAGCGTTTAAGATTAATGTGATCCCTCGTAAAATGCTTATCGATAGCATAGACACCATTATCAGCACTTCAGATTTATACGAAAAAGGCGAAAGCTTAGACTTACTGAGCGAGCAGCCTAGCTCAGAAAAGTCCGTTAATGAGGCGAAAGATCACATCATCAAACTTGCAAGTGATAAAGCGGGATTGACGTTAACCGACCTCTTTGACATTCGCTTTGAAGTGGTCAACCGCGCGGGTGACATTGAACACTTCGATAAAATTGACTCGGCCGGCTCAAACGGTACACGGATCACCATCAAGCTTTTATGTGGCATGCTATTTATTCGCTATCTGTTATCTGATCAAGAACAAGCGATGTATCGTATCCCAATTTATATCGATGAAGCTGCGGATATCGACCCACAAAACCAAAAGGCCATTATCGAAACCGCACTAAGCTTTGGGTTTGTGCCAATTTTTGCATCGGTGAAACCACAGATCAGCTGTGACTACTTGGTGCCAATCCGCAGTGTTGCACAAGGTAGCCAAAACTGGGTGGATGAAAAAGACTGGATAGAAGTGGAACATTAATCCCAAGTTAATGTCTTAGATACAATTATTAAAGGGTGCTTGTCTCTACCATTTAACGCCTTAACACGTTAAGGTAGAGCAAATATCCGACTAAGGAGTAAAGACACATGTTTAAGAATATTGTTATCGCCACTTTGGTGCTGATGTTAGCGGCCTGCGCCAAAACCCCTGATTGGGATTATGATAAGTCTGTACAATTCGCTAACTACAAAACCTATGCTTGGTCACCTGAAGCGGACCTAAAAAATAATGGTCGTGAATACCAAGTCAATGACTTAATGGAAAAGCGGATCCGCAGTGCAATTCAAAACGAAATGAGCAAACAAGGTTTCACCCTCACCGATCCGCAATCGGCTGACTTACTGGTTAACTATCACGCATCAGTTGATACAAAAATTGAATCAGACTCACTTCACACCACGTATGGCGCGCGTTGGAATTACTGGGGTATTGGCTGGCAAACACAGACCACAACACGTGAATATGAAGTGGGCACGCTAGTACTCGATATGATAGACAAAGCGTCTAACCAGCTAGTTTGGCGTGGAGCAAAAGAAGGTCGCTTACGTAGCAATCAATCACCGGATCAAAGAACAGAGTCAATAAACAAAACCATCTCAGAACTATTGGCTAACTTCCCTCCCAAAGCACAGCATTAAGTTTTATAAGTGGAGTATGTATTACTCCACTTCTACATCTACATCTACATCTACATCTACATCTACATCTTCCAAAAATCTATCACCATAATGCAAACTCTAAAAATAGCCAAACAGCCCACCAACAAACCCATAAAATTAACATAAATTCAACACAACTTCATTCTCAGCGTAAGCTTCGCCATGCCCCAAGCTAGGCTCATCAAATAAAAAACCAATAAACAATTACAATCCAATGACTTACAAAAAATTAAGTTGAAGAAAATAAGTGCAAACCAACGTCACACTCTAACAAGTTAAAATAAAAAATTTGACACTGCATTATCATTTAATGTACAAATATTTCGAGGATGTGTCCTCAAGGTATAATTTAACTTTTAAGAAGGAATTAAAAATGATCGTTGAAGCACCAAAAGAAAAAATTTCTGTTGCAGAAAAACTAGATGCGTTAAAAGCTAGCTTTTCAGATCAAACACTAAATATTGCAAACGTTGACCAATCTCGTGTTGATAGCATTGCGATTGCTCCACCAATTACCGCTTGGAACTGGTCTAAGTCGTTCGAGAAGTAACCACCTTTTGGTTGATTAGCTGTTAAAGATGTGCAGTGTTAACAGCTTTATTTAGGACGAATGTTATGAATATTTTAACGAGCGAATTACCCAGTTGTCTGAAGTTTGAGAACGACTCCTTTGTTGAGATATTTACGCGATGTAAATTAACATTAATGATAGATATCATTGAGAAAGAGGTATTATCAAACAAACCGCTCTCAGAATTGTTTGATAAGCTCTCTGAAAGACTGTCAACTAATGATCTGTACCAGCTTTTAAAATTACCAAGATTTTGGAATACATTGATCGCACGCCGTGGTGATGAAAAATATCAATCAACGATAGAGAGATTACTAATTACAGAACTTTCTTTCTTGGAATTTAACCCTGACTATATTATCCAAAGTGATTTCATTGATGAAACCTCAGTCACTTGGAACTTACGCGGTAATCTTGGTTATCAAGCATCCTCAGATAAACTGTTTAAAAATCAAAATGTTCATCCCGACTCAAACATTCTTCTAGACTACTTTAGTGACCTAGCAAGAGGTGTCCAAAAAGATATTCCTTGGGACGATACGGGCATTACTCCAGAGCTTATTCAATGCTCGACTCCAAAAATTTACAATGCGCTAGATTACATAAAAGCGGTTTCAGATCCGTGCTACACAATTTTAAAAGAGAACATTTGCTCAATAGCAATCCGGTTTGATAAGACAAAAAATCGCTTTAACTGTGCTTCAACTAATATTAGCAATGGCTTAATTGTCTTGATTAATCCTAATCTTAGTGAGGTGAGTGTTGAAACAATTGCCGATGCTATCGTTCATGAGATGACACATAATCTATTTGACCTAGCTGAATTGTATGAGCCGTGTCTACCAACAAAATTTCACTCTCGTATCATCAAATCGCCTTGGACAGGTAGAATGTTAGATCCAAATACCTATATTCAAGCCTGTTACACTTGGTATGGTTTGAAGAATTTCTGGCGAAAGGCGTATGCTTATGAGCCTTCAGATAATGCATATTATTATCTACAACAAGCATCTAGAGGCTTTTCATCATCAAGCTTTTTAGATGCTATCACTGATTCAAAGTTTGAAATAGAACAAAGACTATTCGACACGCTCAAAAATTTGCAGAGTTTAGGTAGTTAAGATGTCTAAACTATTGAGCGATGGAAAAGCACTTTCCGCTGTCACTGGGGTTTTATCTTTATCACTGGGCGCTGTCTTACTTGGATTGATGTTTATTTTTTTTCTAGCAGACAGCTCTATAAATTCTGGACTTTCCAGCGACATATATAAAATTGAAACCCAATTTAACCTACCATCCGGTGAAACCGTGGTAAGCTCTAAAGCGCCTGCTGCACTTATACCTGTATTAGAAAAAGATCAAGCTGTAAAAAGGGTAGGCAAAGTTTATCGTGAGAATATAACTATATTATATAATGATATAGAATTAAAAGGCACTGAAGTCTATGCATTAGATAAAACTGCACAACTAATGCTAAATCTAGGCTCTGAAGAGCTGGGTATAAGTGGAGCTTTCATCTCGTCCACGCTCGCTGAAAAGATAGCGGAAGATAATAGTAAAATAATTGGAAAAACAATAAAAATAAACAATACTGGTTTATATAGAATAGAGAAAGTAATAAAAATAGATGACACCTTATCAATCCAACCAGATGTGATTGTTAACTTCGATCATTTATATAATGGAAAAATAAAAGAAAGTTATACTGATTGGTATGACACTCATCTTCATCTATTTGTCGAACTGGTAAACAGAAATGACCTAGATCTAGAAAAAATCGTTAGTAGTAACGCACCGCAGATCCCTGGGGCACCTTTCACCCCAAGTTCATTTATTAACCTTTCAAAAAGAGCAGTTTCAGATCTTCATTATGATAGGAATCACCCTGACGCGCTTGGAATTACATTTTCAAAATCAAGCTTATATCTAATCTTTGGAATCTGCATATTTTCTTTCATTCTTGGAACCGTTGGATTTTTAAGCTCGATAATCTCAATAAAAATCTCTCAATTAGATCGTATAAAAACATTAACAAGCATTGGCGGTAGCGAAATACAGATTATCTTTATTTCTCTACTAGAAAACAAAAATTCTCTTATCATAGCCAATATCACATCAGCTATATTACTTTACCTTATCCTTCCACCTCTTTCCGGTGAGTTTGATATTTTATCTACGGTCAACACAGAGGAAAAGTTATTTACATTATCCTTGATAATAATAACAATTATATCCCTATACACTCTATCTAATGTGTTTGTTATTAAGAGAGTTCTATCGTATCAAAGCAATGAGTCCATCACCAAATCGACAGGACTAAAAACAATGTGGCTTACAAAAGTCACTGTGTTCCTTCAGATGTTAATCACTTCTATTGTAATTTTTATCGCAGTTAGCTTAACTTATGAACTGTTTACCGAAAAAAAGGCCGACTACGGCTACGATATCGCAAAAAGCCACTTTATAAAGCTAGATGGTGTTAATGATGTAAGTCCTATTACACTGAGAAATAAAATCAATGCCGAATATGGAGAAGTTTCTGCTGTAGCTAGCTGGCACCCATTTGATAAATCATCACACTTTGTCACGGTTTCCACAGCACAACAAAAAATAGATCAGAATATCACACCAATTAACTACTTTTATGCAGGTGAAGAATTTATAAAAGTATTTGGTCTAAATCCGCTAGACTTAGACAGTATCATTCACTCAAATTATGACAGCCATATAAATGGAAAGACAAGGGTTGTAGTAACTCAAGCATTCGCAAATTTATATGACAATATTCCTATCGAAAAGTTATCAATGCATAAATTTTATGCTGACTTAGGGAATGGCGTAGAAGAAATTGAAATAGTTAAAGTAGTTAGTGACTTTTTTTTAAGTAAGGTAAAACCATTTCATGATCCTATTATGATTGTCCTTAATGAAGAGAAAGCAACATCGGTATTACTTAACACTTCTAACCGAATTGTCGATCGTATAAGCATAAATAATAAATTAGATTTTAGCTCAAGCTATGCAGCACTTGAGTCAGAGTATTCAGACTTATCAAAAATCGCCAATTATTTACTTTGGGTTGTCGCTCTGAACATAGTTTTGATTTCCCTAAATACAATTGCCAACAGCTTAGTTGATGTAGAGCGTAATAGTTACACTCTAGATATAATGAAGCAACTAGGAGCTGGATTGAAAGATATCTTTTCTTACACCCTAAAAAACAATATTTATTTATATACTTTTTCTTCTTTAGTTGGAACTTGCATTGGTTATTATATTCTTAAAGAAAACCTTTTGATATCTGATAACTTCTCCTTTGGTTTTACGAGCTATATATTTTCTTCTATGGCCATCGCAGCCATCTTCATCAGCGTGATAATTCTTAGCTTTTTTGTTGTTAGCAAAAAGTATCTAGAGAGGCAGTAAAGATTTAAATGGACACTATAATAGAAAACCCTAAAGGTAAGCGTAAAAAGATAGTAGCGTTCTTCTTATTAATGACATTCATCTTTTTCTTTCTTTTATTCCACAGCAACAAGTCGATATCAAGTATACCATATGAAAAAGCAAAAATTATTGCCGTAACAAACTCTCATTCAGCAATTACATCTATAGGTACGATACGTCCGATGAAATCTATCAAGCTGTCCTCTGACATTGGCGGCAGAGTAAAAAGCTTTATCAATCGGCAACATACACTTGTAGAAAAGGGAGATGTTATTTTAGAGCTAGAAAACTATGACTACACATTAAAGTTGACAGAAAAAATGGCTCAAATATCAGAACAGATTAGTAATTTGGAAAATATGAGATTAAATTTGAGGCGTGAGCTTACCTCTTCAAAGCTGTCATTAGAAGATGCCCTTTATAACGTAGATGTACTTGAAAGAGAACTAGATCAAAAACTCAGGTTATTAGAAAAGAATCTTTCTCAAAAATCAGATGTAGAAGACATAAAAAGTAACCTGACTCGATGGAAAGAGAAACAAGGTGTTCTGACTAATTACTACCAATCACAACATAATCAAATTACACATCAGCTAAAGCAGATTGGTGAAACGGTGGAAATACTAAATAGTTTGCTACTCAAGCTTCAGGAGAGCGAGCAGCAGCTTCTTATTAGGGCCCCTATCACAGGCAACCTTGTTGGCTTTGATGTCGAGTCAGGACAACAGATATTGCCTAAAGAAGAATTTGCTTCCCTAGATATGGTGGGTGAATACTTAATTGAAGTAGAGTTAAATGAATTTTATCTAGAGCGAATCAATAAAGAAACAAGAGCTACAGCCAAGATAGACAATAAAAATATTAACTTAAAGATATTAAAAATATTCCCATTAATTAAGCAGGGAAAGTTCAAAATGAACCTTGAGATGCCAAATACCGATGAATGGCAAGATAACATTAAAGTCGGCCAATCTGTCGAAATAGAACTTGCCAATAGCGATAAGAATATCCTACCTACACTTCCAGCCGAAGCAACGTTTCAAAAAGGTGATACCACATTCGTATATCTTCACTCGGATAAACAGAGTAAGGCTATTAGGACTCCTATCCTTATTAAGGAAAGGATTGGGGATCGAGTAGTGATTGATGCTCCTATGGTGTTAGGTAAAAGCGTCGTAATTTTAGATTGGAACAAAAAATATAAGGAGGAATTATACATTG
Organism: Pseudoalteromonas sp. L23; assembly: GCF_021728455.1. NCBI lineage: Bacteria > Pseudomonadati > Pseudomonadota > Gammaproteobacteria > Alteromonadales > Pseudoalteromonadaceae > Pseudoalteromonas > Pseudoalteromonas sp. L23. The sequence goes on from NZ_JAKKCW010000002.1 coordinate 625,820, forward strand.
AATAGCGTCATTCAACTTGAGTGCGTGTGTAAGCACTTCTATACAAATAAAATTAAAACTACTGCCTTAAATAAAGTATCTCTACAAGTTGATAAAGGTGAATTTATTGCCATTACAGGAAAGTCAGGTTCAGGAAAATCAACATTACTCAACGCAATTGGATTATTCTCGAATATTGACTCCGGTAGTTTACATTTAAATGGTTTTGATGTTTCAGCGATATCTCAAAAAAAGAAATTAAAGTACAGAAGAGAACATTTAGGGTATGTGTTCCAGTCTTTCAATTTAATCCCTGATCTATCAGTGTTGGATAATATTATGTTGCCACTCAAATTTAGGGGTGTGCCACACAAAGATAGACTAGGACTGGCAGAGCAAGAATTAGAGCGTATGGAATTAATTGCGAGGAAAGATCATTACCCTAGTCAATTATCTGGCGGTCAACAACAGCGGGTTGCGATTGCCCGAACAATGGCGTGCAAACCAAGTATTATTCTTGCGGATGAACCGACGGGAAATCTGGATGAAAAAACTGGCCAGCGGGTCTTAGATATACTGCTGGAAGTAAATGACACAAGCGCTTCTACAATCATAATGGTAACGCACAGCGTTGCTGCAGCAAGTGTTGCAGGTAGGCGAGTAAGTATGGTTGATGGTGAATTAGTTAATTAAGGAAAATAAATTATGCTCGGTGATATTTCTATTAAAGTTATTGATGCTGCAGAAAACAGTAAAGAAACCGTAGACATAGAAGTGAGTGATTATCAGTACTCTCGCTTAGCATCTCAACTTATTGGTGAGATCAAAGACTATGATATTTTAGACGATGAAGAATTAGCTCTTTTCAGAGAAGAAAAAGCAAGCGATTTCAAAGCAAAGCCACTAAAAGCAAGTAAAGTTGTAGTTGTACTCAAGGCTACACGTCTATGCAACTTACGCTGTACATATTGCCATTCGTGGGCAGAAGGACCGAATCAATCTATAAAATTCGAAAACCTCGTTTCAATTGTTAAACGAATATTAGCAATCCCAAATGTATCTCGAGTGGAGTTTGTTTGGCACGGTGGGGAAGTAACACTTCTTAGACCATTGTTCTTCAAAAAGTTGATTTGGTTACAAGAACAATTTAGACGTCCAGATCACTTCATCACCAATACTATGCAATCAAACGCAGTTAATATATCGGATGAGTGGCTCACTTTCTTAAAAGGCATTGGCATGTCCGTGGGAATTAGCTTTGATGGTGTACCAGAAATCAATGATACTCGGAGACTTGACGTCCGAGGAAGACCAACCAGCATTAAGGTTGCTGAAGGAATTCGACGGCTTAAGCATCATGGTATAGCCTACGGTGCTTTAATAGTCGTCGACAAAGATGTATACAACTTAGATCCTGAACGACTTTTAAGCTATTTACACTCAATTGAATTAAATGACATAGAATTTCTGAACATCGTCCCAGATAACCGAGCAAATCCTGGTGATGATATCGGTAATGCCTACATTAGCTACAAAGAATACATTGAATTTTTAAGCTGCGTTTATCGTGTTTGGTACGGGCACTACAAAGACAAAGTTAGAATCAGAATGTTTGAAAATTTTATCGATGTTTTATCGGATAAAACTAAGCAACTTTCCGCTTGTTATTGGGCAGGAAATTGCTCTCAAGAAATAATCACTGTCGAACCAAACGGTGATGTTTCACCTTGTGATAAGTATGTTGGAGATATTGGCAGTATTTACGGCTCACTTCTAAATTCAGATCTAGCCACCCTGCTCGAAAAGTCAAATCATAATCAAGCATCTGTAAAAGAAGAAATTGACGCGACGGATCGTATGCGAGAGTGTGAATGGTTCTCAATTTGTAATGGTGGTTGTCCGCATGACAGAGTGATAAATGCTCGCCATGTCGAAGACTATAATGATAAATGTTGTGGAACTGGTAAATTACTTAGAGTTATCGAAGAGTCAATATAAAGAATGATATTTATCCCAGAAGGTATTGTTTTTCAAAAACTTAAAACTCTATGTGCGAAACAGCACTTTACGCTATTCATTGTGGCTGTACTTAATGTTTTAGTCGTCATCAGTTCATTTGGCATTGCCTATACTGTTGAGCTACTGTTTCAAGAGTCAGTCACGAGAGAACGTTTAAACTATTTTGTCTCATTTATCTTGCTTTTATTAATTACATTCGTGCTTTCGAATGGCTTGAGGCAAAAACTCGTATTTGATATAAAGGAAATGCTAAGCAATAAACTACTTAGCTTTGCAATGGGGAGAATGCTATATAAGCAACAAGAGTTATTTGATGTTACTTCCCCTTCCAAGCTTTATTCTAATATCGACTATGATGTTAAAGCTATAAACACCTACGTCCACTTTATTTTAAGCATTTTCTTTCAAGCTTCCGGCACTTTATTGTGTGGCCTAATTTATTTATTAGCCACCAGTTTGTATATGACTTTGCTTTCAATAGTCACCGTTCCGCTGGTTATTCTTATCATTTTTAAAGTAAGCCAGCGAGTTTCCGAGGCCAACGCCCATAAACGGGAAACCGTTGCTAATCTAAACTCGACAATCATTGAATCATTATCAGGTATACAATCAATAAAAATCCATAGAATGGAAGCCTTACTTGGAGAACAAATAGAATCGGGAGCGAGTCAAGTCTACAATGCAACTAAAAGACTTCATTCTTTAGAATCTATTGTATCTGGATTAATCATTTTGGGCAGTTTCTCTAGCGTGATCTTTGTTTTGTGGGTAGGCGGGTTGAATGTCATAGAAGGTTCAATGGCGTCGGGAGAATTAGTCGCGTTCATTATGGTATTATTACTGATGTCGTACTCCTTCGCCTCAATAAGTGACATAAACTCCGTTACAACGAAGGCTCGAAACGCAGTTAGCAGCTTAGATAGTTTACTAAATCAAGAGCCCGCTGAACGACTAGCTTCCGCCACCAAGGATACGTCAACACACAATAAAATTGAATTAACCGACCTGTCGTTTAAATATCAAAAGGCAGATTCTGAATCATTATGTGCTATAACGCATAAATTTAAAGAGCATAAAGTTTACTCTATTATCGGCCGCTCTGGCTCCGGGAAAAGCACTTTAATAAAGCTAATTGCGGGTTTATATCAAAGCTATCTAGGTGAAATTCTCATTCATCAGAATCAAAAAAACTCACAATCGACTCACCAAAAGGTCACGATGGTCGAACAAGATCCTTTCTTTTTCAGTGGACCACTTTGGCAAAATATCACTCTACAACTCAGTTTTGATAATGTCGACGAGTTAAAGCTCAAGCGAGTGTCTCAGCTCTCAAACTTTGATGTCGTCATGCAAAGCAATGGCTTTACCTTTAATAGCGAAGTCACCTTGAATGCCGCAAATTTATCTGGTGGAGAAAAACAGAGACTTGCGATAGCAAGAGCGCTATATTCAGACAGTGATATACTCATTTTAGATGAAGCTACAAACTCTCTCGATCTCGCCACTGAATCCGGTCTTCATAGTCACTTAAAAGAAATAGCAAAAAATAAAACTGTACTAATAATCACACATAACCTAAATAGCATCTACCTTTCAGATCAGGTTATCGTAGTTGATAGCGGGCAGATCGTGGCTACTGATACGCCACAAAATATAATAAAGAATGAACACTTTAGAAAAATAAGCAAAAACCCCGAAACCTTACAAAAGGAGTGTTGAGAATGGAGTTAAATTATAAAGTCATCATCATTGGTGCTGGACCTGCGGGCTTACAATTAAGCTATTATCTTAACAAAGTAAATGTGTCCCATATTGTTTTGGAACGTGCAAAAGTTGCAGGAAGCTTCTTTGAAACTTATCCAGTCCATCGTAAATTGATATCGATAAATAAGGTAAACACGGGCTTTAATAATAAAGAGAAGAACCTTAGATGGGACTGGAATTCACTACTAAATGGCGACGATAAGTTTTCTTTTAAAGACTTTGATAAATCTTACTATCCGAGTGCGGACAACCTTGTCAAATACCTTGGTGAATTCGCGACAAAGTACGAGTTACCTATTCATTACGAAACCCACGTTGCAAAGGTTACAAAAGACGATCACCAATTTACAGTCGTCGATGGTAACGGTAAAGAATATGTAAGTGAGATCTTAGTTGATGCCACAGGGATCGGCGAACTCAACATTCCTAATATAAAAGGCATTGAGCACTCTATAGCCTATACAGAAATGAATAACGACGTAGCTCAATTCACAAATAAGAAAGTACTCATATTAGGGAAAGGTAACTCGGCATTTGAAACAGCTGATAGCTTATTAGAAGTCTCATCAAACACCCATTTAATAAGCCCAGATGATTTCAATTTTGCTTGGGTCAGCCACTACCCCGGGCATTTACGCTCAGTGAATCAGGCGTTTCTAGATACTTTTTTCTTGAAACAGCAAAACGCGATCTTAAACGGAAGAATTGCATCAATTGAACAGTTAGATTCTGGGCAGTATTTGGTAGATATGATTTTTTCAGAGGATGGAGAATCAGAAAAAAACACTTATGATTACGTCATAAACTGTACAGGGTTTAAGTGTAACTTCGATCACTACGCACCAAGTACTTTTCCTGAGTTGTGCTTGAAAAACATGTTTCCTAAGCTTAATCATAAATGGGAAAGTAGTAATATTCCGAATCTGTTTTTTTGCGGAGCGAATATGCAATGCAATGACTACAAAGATTCCTCAACTCCTTTTATACACGGAATTAGGCATAACGCGGAGTCATTATCTGAAATAATTATCAAGAAATTGAATCTTGTAGCCCAGCAAAGTAGAAAGCAACTTGATTCTTCTTCAGAATTATACAATCAGATCAGCGAGCGTATAAAATCAGCAACCACAATTTGGTTTTTGTTTGGGAACGCTTATGATTTGTATTCAAAGAAACCAAATGGTGGCTTTGAATTTTTTGAAAGTGTCCCAAAACTTGTTTACGAAAATGAGGAACAGTTTAAGCAATTTTCAGGTTTTAGATTGGAATTTAGCTACCGCATACCAAGTGATAAAGATGAGCAACTCAAGTTTTCTCAACATGGTTTTTTACATCCTGTAGTCAGCAAGTATAAAAATGGTGAGCTAGTCGATGAGGTTCATATGTTAGAAGATATCTATGGTGAATGGGAAGATTTAAGCAAGTTGGACAATGGTATAAAGGAACTAATTGTATCTAATTTCGCGTAAGTATTAACAACGCAAGTAAGCTAGGAGTTCCCGTTAGTTTACTTGCGTTGATAGGATTGCCAATCTAGCTACTTGTTGCAACAGCATTAGTATCATGACTTTTGCGAGCGCCACTTAGCATAAATCATAGAGACAAAATATAACGTCGACTCATAATGCTTCCTTACTTAGATTTTTGGTTTTTAACTCATTAATTATCTTTGCATCCATCCAGTAGATGTCGACATTGGAATTCTCGTTATCCATCCCTCGATTAAACAATATGTATTTACCATCCGAAGTAACGTAAGCGTACGGCTAACTACACCTAGAGGCTAACATGCCAGGGCAGTAAACTGTCGATATCGCACTGTGGCTGGGCTAATTCGTTTAAGCAATGCATCACATAATCGAATGGGGTGTGGCCGTTTGCTCTGGCTGTTTCGATCACGCTGTAGAGGATTGCGCTACTCTCAGCGCCACTTGTGGTGAAGCTAAACAGCCAGTTCTTTCGCC
>NZ_JAKKCW010000020.1:0-65776 GCF_021728455.1 Pseudoalteromonas sp. L23
TGAGGCATTAAGCTAACTCGTACTAATTACCCGTGAGGCTTAACCATACAACGCCAAAGTGGTTTATAAGCGACAGAAGTTAATAGACTAAAGTAGACAAAGAATTTAATAGCTTTTTCCGGATTTATATTAATGAAGGATACTTCATTAATGAACAGAATTTCCTGATGACCATAGCGTTTTGGACCCACCTGACCCCATGCCGAACTCAGAAGTGAAACAAAACAGCGTCGATGATAGTGTGGGCTTCCCATGTGAAAGTAGAACATCGTCAGGGCCTTATAAGAAAAACCCGTTGCAGTAATGCGACGGGTTTTTTTCTGCTTGGGGTATAGAGATTTGAGATTTAAAAATCTCGCGAGGTAAACTCGCTCCTACCATAGACTCGCTCCCACCACAGTATAAACATGTATCGTGGGAGACGGTTTACCCGCCGATTTGTGAATTCATAATATTCTGTGGGAAAGTATTTATTGATCCCAAATTACCATTACTTTTTAATGTACTGTCCCGGTGGTTTGCCAAAGACTTTTTTAAACGCATTGCTAAATGCGGCGGTAGATTCAAAACCCAAATATTCGGCTGCTTGTTGCTGAGAATATCCATCTTTCAAAAGCTCAATTGCTTTGATAGCTCTTAGTTTTTGGCGCCAATCACTGAAGCCCATCATAAAACATTTGTGGAATAAGCGGTTGAGTGTCCGGGTTGATGCGCCGACTTGATCACTCCAGGCCTCCAAGCTTATTTTGCATCCTGGATTTGTATGTAGCTCGGTCACAATGGGTAAGATCCGAGCATCCTGTGCACTTGGAATAAAAAAGTGGCACGTTGCAGCTGACGTTAGCCTATCAATAAAGACCGTAATAAATCGCTCTGTTTTTTCATCTAGGTGGTACTCTTCCTGCCAAGTACAGATCTCCAGTATAAATTGCTTCAGTAGTTCATCTACCGCAATTAGCTTCGCTTTATTCCCTAGCAACTCGGTGTATTTATTGTCGATATAGACACTACGAAAATCTCCACCGTAGCGACAATACGTCTCATGTGGAAGGCCTGGAGGTAGCCACAAAGCTTGGTCGGGAGGGATCACGAAAGTGCCTTCAGGAGTCACAATTGTAATGACTCCATTGCTTGTATATGCAAGCTGTCCCCACTCATGTTGGTGCCGTTGAACATGCTCCCACTCTGCTTTTTTTACCGCTCTTGGCAGGATTGGCCGGCCAAGTGTTGGCTTTAAGAAGCGCTTATATTTGGGTTGAATACGCCAAGGAGAAGTTGTCTGTTTTGATAAAGAACTTGGCATAATTGTGTATATCTGAAATTGACGTGTGGCCATATTATAGCCATAACTTTTTAATAGTTGTGCTTTATGTGGAGATAATCATGAAGAATGCCTCTCAAGGATGGCAAAGTCCTTTTAATTTCTTAGTGCTCGCTACCATTGTTATGGCAGTTACATTCGCAGGCTGGATGGCCATGCTCAATAACTTTGCGATTGAAGCCGCAAACTTCAATGGCGCTAATATGGGAATGTTGCAATCTCTGCGTGAGATCCCCGGATTTTTAGCGTTTACAGCGGTGTTTGTTTTATTGGTGTTAAAGGAGCAGACCTTCGCACTGATCAGTTTATGTTTGCTGTCGCTTGGCGTCGCGATTACGGGCTTGTTGCCTACTATTTATGGTTTGTATGCAACCACAGTGTTAATGTCGATAGGTTTTCACTATTTTGAGACACTGAATCAATCACTCAGTTTACAATGGTTCAATAAAGATGAGGCACCGGCCAAACTGGGTATCTTGCTCTCTATTAAATCCATTGCCTCTCTGATCGCCTATGCGGTGATATGGCTGGGTTTTAGCTACTTCTCTGCAGACTATAAGTGGATGTATCTGCTTATTGGAGGGGTTGGCTTTATCATTACGCTATTTATGTTTATCGGCTTTCCAACCTTTGAAATGCATACTACGCAGCATAAAAAGCTCATTTTGAGAAAAGAGTACAGCCTATATTACGCCTTGATTTTCTTCTCGGGCGCGAGAAGACAAATATTTATGGTGTTTGCGGGTTTCTTAATGGTGGAAAAATTTGGTTTTGATGTTGCACAGATCACCGCGCTTTATATGTTGAATCATTTGATAAACATATTTATCGCCCCCAAGATTGGTCAAATGATTGGGCATATTGGTGAGCGTAAAACACTGACAATCGAATATGTGGGACTAATTTTTGTATTTATTGGTTATGCATTGGTAGAGTCAGCAAGCTTTGCTGCAGCGCTTTATGTCATCGACCATCTGTTTTTTGCGATGGCCATTGCACTCAAAACTTATTTTCAAAAAATTGCTCGGCCAGAAGACATCGCAGCAACGGCAGGGGTTAGCTTTACCATTAACCATATTGCAGCAGTAGTGATCCCAGCAAGCTTTGGCTTAGTATGGTTATACGATCAATCCTTAGTGTTTTACTTTGGTGCTGCACTTGCGGTGTGCTCATTGGTGTTGAGTCAATTTGTGAATACAGCCAATGTGCAGGAAAAGCTGGCTAAATCCGTGTGATGCTCCAGCATCACACGAATAGTGACATTGCAGTTTAGATACTGCGACCACACCAAACAACACGCCCTGCAATGCCGTGACTGTCGGCATTATCAGCGGTGATCTCCCAGCTCGGGTAATCAGGGTTATCACTGATCACTTTGAGCTGAGAGTGCTTTTGTTGCACTCGCTTAGCCATGAGACCCTCTTCTGTTTGAATGATATAAACCGCATCTTTACTGGGTTGATTCTGTGAAAGGTCAACGAGTACCATGTCGCCGTCTAGCAACGTGGGCTGCATACTATCACCACGGATAGAGACAAAGGCGAGCTTCTCTGAATACACGCCAAGATGGGAGTTTAGCCAACGACGGTTGAGTGCAAACTGCTCGGTAACTTCTTCATGACCAATTACACTGCCCATACCTGCACTGGCCTCAATATCAAGTTTAGGTATGAGGGTAAGTTCATCTTTAAGCTGACCTTGTGGTTTATCTAAGGGTTGTTCACCGGTAAGTAACCAGTTCAGATCAACGGCAAATAGGCTATAAAGGTGCTCAAGATATATCATTGAAGGGCGACTTAAGCCGCGACAAATACGGTAAATATGGGAAGGGGATTTACCTGTTAACTGGGCAAATTGGCGCTTATTGCCGCCTGCAAATTGCTCGACTAAGGTTACAAATCGTCTTGAAAATGCCGTACTCATCTCTTAATTATTCTCTTTATAGCGCCTAAACCCGCAAGCATACTGAGCTAAGCCTTATCTGTACAGTCTCGCTGCACTAGTTGGACATTTTATAAACGAGCATAATCAAGGACGAATAATGGCCTAAAGAGAGGGGTTATTTCATTAGACTAAGGTCGTAGTGAGTTGGGTTGTACGAAATTTGTCCATGCTGGTAGGCTAGAATCGCAAGTTAACATTTATTTAAACTCGGCACGACTTGCTTTAGCCGACATACAACATGGAAAAAGGTAATGAAATATACAAATTTATTAATTGCACTTCCGCTCTTGGGCGCGATGGAAGTTGCACTGGCGGTTGACTGTAGCAACTTAACGCAATGGCAATCACAGCAGGTATATACAGGTGGTGATGCTGTCACCTATCAGTCAGCTAAATACACCGCGAAATGGTGGACACAAAACCAAAACCCAGCGCAAAATTCTAATACTTATGATGTCTGGCAAGCAAACGGTAGTTGTGATCCTGTAACGCCATTGCCCCAGGTTTCGGTCACCTCTCCAAGCAGTAACGCACGAGTGTTAGTGGGTTCATCAGTTAGCCTAGCTGCGGCGGTAAGCCATCCGCAAAACACGGCTATCGACGGTGTTGAATTCTATCTCGATGGCACGCTGGTCGCCTCTGACAACAGTGCACCTTATGAGGTGATGTGGCAAGCGCAGGGGCTAGGTAATCGCGCATTAACTGTCTCTGCAACTGATGTGTCTGGGGCACGAGGTGAATCGAGTGCGGTGAACTTCAGTGTCGTGTCTGACGAGGTTCCTCCTGGCGACCCTAATTTTAAAATTGTCGGCTACTTTCCAAGTTGGCAGGGTGCCGTGAGTGATATTCAGTTTGATAAACTCACCCATATCAATTACTCATTTTTACTACCCAATGCAGATGGCACACTGAGACCACTTGAAAATTTGAGCAAAATGACAGCGCTAGTAAATTCGGCTCATGCCAACAATGTGAAAGTGGGAATTGCCATTGGTGGCTGGAACGGGGGGGACGATAGTGCATTCGAGACATTCGCCAGTTCACAGCAAGGTAGAGCCCGTTTCGTGCAAGAGGTCATTGCGTTTGTAGAGCAGCATAATCTAGATGGTGTTGATATGGATTGGGAATATCCAGATCCCGGTGCTTCAGCAAATAACTATGCATTACTGATGAAGGAACTAAGCGTTGAGTTACGCGCCAGAGGTAAATTCTTGACGGCAGCTGTGGTGGCGCTTGGTTATACTGGTGGTGGCGTGTTGGAATCTGTATTCCAAGATATCGACTTTTTAAATTTGATGGCGTACGACGCGAACAATACTGATCATGCTTCTATGCAATACGCCAAAGACTCAATAGCTTACTGGCAAGGTCGTGGGCTTAGTAAAGAAAAAACGGTATTAGGCGTACCATTTTATGCAAGACCTACTTGGAAAGCGTATCGCACCTTACTGCAGGAGAACCCTGCCAATGCCTGTCGCGATAGTGATGGTAGCAGCTACTACAATGGTATCCCGACGATCCGCGCAAAAACGCAGTACGCTAAGCTCAATGCCGGTGGCATTATGAATTGGGAGCTATCCCATGACAGTAATGGCCCTGCGTCGCTATTAACAGCGAAATGGGAAGTTGCTAATGGTGTAACACCAAGCTATCAATGTCAGTAAATTATTACTTATAACTCAGCTCGGCGGCGAGTGAGAGCTGGCCGTTGAGCATATAGAGAGTTTGACTGAGAAATAGGCTAACTACATATTTTTATAATATCTAGCCTATATATGGTGGGAAATGATTATAAACAGCGCTCCATCACGCTGCAGGTAACAGCTGGCGAACTTGGACGTTGACACCAGTAATCGTTATTAGTCGTTTCACACATAACGCCGGTTTCTGGTCCTCTACCACCGGCTGCTTGCGGTGTGAGCTTTGCGGCAAGTTGATTTTGTTGATAGTCTAATTGTTTTAGTTTTTTCTTTGCTAGGGTAAGTTTCATATTATTTTCCTTTGAAATAAGAATGTCTTAATAGACTATTTTACCCTACTGTATAGTTTACTAAATGTACAGCCCAAAGCGGTGACTACCCAGCTGCTGGGTAGTCACCTTATGTTTAAAGCGCTTTAAAACGAATAGCAACGCCGCCGCCGGCAGCCAGTTTTAATGTCAGCTTGTCGGCACTTGTTACCTTTTTGCGGTAAATATTCATTTCATACGGGTTTTGTTTCCATTCGGCTTTATTACCGTCCGCGTAGATTTGCGCCTCAAAGGTTTTACCTGACTCAAGGAAATCTAAAGTAATAGGAATTTCTCTCGCTTCTTCATCAGTCACTGCGCCCAAGAACCAATCGTTACCACTATATTGTTTATGCTTGCGCTCCTTTCTGGCAAAGACAACATAATCACCCACTTCTCCTGCAAGTGCGATACTGTGTTCCCAGTCGGTGGGTACATCTTTGATAAATTGGAAGGCGTCTGGCTTAGCGAGGTAATTTTCTGGCAAATCGGCCGCCATTTGAATTGGACTATAAAGCACAACATAAAGCGCTAATTGTTTGGCGAGGGTGGTTTGTGGGCGGTTGGTTTTATCGCCAAGGCTGTTGAAGCCCATGTCAAAAATACCCGGAGTAAAGTCCATAGGGCCTGCTAACATGCGGGTAAAGGCAAGCATTGGCACATGCTCTGGTGGGTTTGGTGGCGTGCCCCATGCGTTGAACTCTTGCCCTCTTGCACCCTCTCTCGCGATCCAGTTTGGATAGGTACGACGCAGGCCGGTATCTTTGATTGGTTCATGTGTATTGATACTGATCTTGTGCTTGGCCGCAAGTTTGACGTTGTCTAAGTACTCATTTGCCATAAATTGACCGTCGTGCCATTCGAATCTGGCATTGCCCTTGGCATCAATGCGTTTGATGTTGCCACCATCGGCTACGTAACCGGTTTTAACTTGGCGAACGCCTGCTTTTTCGTAGAGTGCGAAAGCCGCCTCCATTTGATTGCGATAGTTGCTGACGTTACCTGAAGTCTCGTGATGACCTATTAGGCGTGCACCTACTTTTTCTCCGTGCTTGGCTATTTCATCAATATTAAAGTCAGCATAGGCGTCGGTAAAGCTAAAGACATCACCGTTGAAGAACCAGTCGCCATCCCAGCCTATGTTCCACCCTTCAACCAACACGCCATCAAAGCTATGGTCAGCGGCAAAGCTCAAATATTCTTTAGTACGCGCCGTAGTCGCTCCATGTTTATCGCCACTGCCCCAGGTATTTTTGTTGATGTGCATGCCCCACCAAATGCCGATGTATTTACCCGGCTCAACCCAAGATACATCGCCGAGCTTATTTGGTTCGTTGAGGTTTAAAATAAGGTGAGAGTTCAACAAGTCGGTGGCTTCATCGCCTATTTGCAGGGTGCGCCAAGGTGTATTGAACTTACCATTGGTTTTGACAGCAACGCCGTCTGACCAAGGTGTTAGATCGGCAACAAATGTTCCTGGGCGACGCTGGTTTAAGGTCATGCCCGCATAGTCAATTAGGGCCGCTTCATGCACACTGATATGAACCCCGTCTTGATTCTTTAAAGTAAATGGGGTGTGCACATGTGGGGCATCGTGCAGTGGTGTGGTGTTGTATACATATTCATAGCGATTCCAGCCACGAGCAGGGATCCACCACGCTGTACTTTTATCACTTTGTGCAAAGGCGAATTCGGTCAATTCTCTGGTGATATTAAGCGCTTGATTTTGAGCAACCTCATAGCGAAAGCCGACACCGTCATCAAATACTTTTACACGCACAGTATATTGCGGCGATTTGTCTGCCTGCTTAGCAAAGGTGACAGCAAGCTCATTGTGCTTATCTTGGATCACTCGGGCTTCGCCCCAAGGCTGTTGCCAACTGCTATCGACGCTATTACGCTGATGTGTGGTGATACTTAAGCCATCGCGCATCGATGCAGCTGTTGCGAAATCAAAACCAAGTTTAGACGGTTGAATAATGGTTTTGTCGTTAAAGCTGACTTGATAGGTCGGCTGGCTATTATCATCACTCAAGGTAAAAGTGATTTTGCCATCTGGCGAACTCACAGCTAAAGATGCGGCAAAGCTCGTAGTCGTAAACAAGCTTAATCCGATCAGGGAAAGTGACATGGGGCGCATAGTTTTTCCTTCTTGTTGTCGGCACGAAAATTCGTGTTCTTTTGCACATAAGCTAAGCTTACTGTTGTATGCTAACGTTCACGTAAAAGTTGCATACGTATTCATGCTGTAAATGCGATGAATGTAATAATTATTCCGCTCGGTCTAGTGTAGACAAGCTAAGAAAAATAATAAGGATAGGTTGAACTGCTTATGCTAAACCTAACAATTTTTGGGCGTATTGCTGTTGTGATGGCAATGCTACAAGCCGGTCTAGTCAATGCCCTTGAAGTGCAAATTGTCGATGCTGATAAACAGCCACTCGCGAATGCCGCGGTGTGGTTGCAAGGAAATGGCTTTGATAACAAAAGAACAACGCTAGATTATAAAATGGAGCAAAAGGATAAAGCGTTTGTGCCCCATATCTTGATGGTGCAAGCTGGCACCCAAGTCTCGTTTCCGAATTTAGATCCTATTCTGCACCACGTCTATTCGTTCTCTGCTGCAAAGCCGTTCGAGCTTAAGTTGTATCGCGATGACCCGAAACAAGTATTATTTGATCAAACTGGTGTGGTTGAGCTTGGCTGCAATATTCACGATTGGATGCTGGGTTATATCGTGGTTGTAGATAGCCCATTATTTGCGGTAACGGATAGCAGCGGCAAAGTATCAATCGACCTAGGTGCTCAGCAAGCCAGCGCACTAAAGCTGAATGTATGGCATGAAAGATTCGAAAATATAGACAAAATAGAACAGCATCCGCTCTCCATCGTGAATAACACTCAAGCAATTACCTATCAAATTAAGCAAACACTGGTTGCTCCACTTCAGGATTTCTCCGATGGCTTCGATGATTACTAAGCTAAGCGCCGCTTTGGCATTATTCGCCATAGGGCAAGCAGGTGCCGTTGAGATTTCTGGACAAGGGCAACTGCAAACGACCTGGCAGCATGATGATAATCGTAAAGCTTGGTATCAGCCTGGATGGGGCGTTACGCGTTTTGGGAAAGGGGAGTCAGACATTACGCTTAGTCGAGGCGCTATTGATTGGCGTGTAGATTTTGCTAGCGCTTGGTCTTTGCACGGGGTAACACAGTATGTGCCAGACCCAGATGACAAGCTCGGCTTTACAGAACTGTATTTGCAGTATCGAACACTGCCTAAAAATGGTCGCCGCTTTATTGTTCGAGCGGGTGGCTTTTATCCGAAGTTTTCTATTGAGAACCCAGATATTGGCTGGTCATCACCCTATACATATCAGTATTCGGCCATCAACGCTTGGATAGGTGAGGAAGTGCGAGTATTTGGAGGTGAAGTCGCGATTGAGCAGCCGCAGACGCGTCGTAGCCGCGGTCAGGGATTCAAAGGTGTGTTTGGTGTTTTTAAGGGGAATGATCCGGCTGGCACTTTACTCGCATGGCGAGGTTTTACCGTGCATGATAGGCAGTCGGTGTTTAACGAAAGTCTCCCCTTTGCCGCGGTAGAGTCGTTGAACACACCGCAGCTACAACATCAAGCACAGCATGTTGAACCGTTTTCGGAAGTAGATGGCCGATTTGGTTATTATCTTGGATATCATCGCGAATTTTCAAACCGCAGTGAGATCAATGTCTATTGGTACGATAATAATGGCGATCCAAGTAAGATTAACTACCGAACTGGGCAGTATGCGTGGGACACTAAATTTATTAGTGCAGCTTGGCGTTACAAGTTAACCCCGCAGACGCATATACTCGTACAAGGCATGTTGGGTAATACCGCCATGGGTGTCAATCGCGGCGTCGATAATGACTTTAATAGTTGGTTTTTGCTACTCACACATCAGCGCGATGAGTGGCGCTTTTCCATACGGGGGGAGCAGTTCAAAGTCATCGATAAAGATGATTGGCAGTTCGACCCAAACCAAAGTGATGGCCATGCACTGACCGCTACAGTGAAGTATCGAATTAATAGCAATTGGCTGGTGGGCGGTGAGTTTTTGAGGCTGACAACCACAGTTGCAAACCGCGAGGCTTTTAACGGTAAACCTAAGCAAAGCGATAATGTGTGGCGACTCAGTGCGGAGTATCGTTTTAATTTATAACAATAAACGTGACGCCCAAGGTGTCACGCTTATTCATGCCATACGATACGTTAGTCCAGTAGACGATTAATGCCGTTTAAGGCTGCAACGCGATAGGCTTCGGCCATTGTTGGGTAGTTAAAGGTAGTATTGATAAAGTACTCGATATTATTACCCGTTCCTTTTTGTTCCATAATGGCTTGGCCGATATGGATGATCTCGGATGCACGTTCACCAAAGCAGTGAATACCTAATATCTCTTTGGTTTCTGCATGGAACAAAATTTTCAAGCTGCCGACTTCAGTGCCTGTGATCTGTGCACGAGCCAAATGTTTAAACTGGGCGCGACCCACTTCATAGGGAATGCGCGCAGCGGTGAGTTCTTGCTCAGTTTTACCAACAGAGCTCATTTCTGGAATGGTGTAAATGCCGGTTGGGATATCGGTGATCAAACGATCATCACAGGCACCATGCACAATCGCATTGGCCGCAATACGCCCTTGATCGAACGCCGCACTGGCTAGGCTGGGATAGCCAATCACATCTCCTACTGCGAAAATATTATCCACTTCAGTTTGATAGTGTTCGTTGACTTTAAGCTGGCCACGGCTATCAGCCTTTAGACCTACGCTTGCAAGGTTGAGTGTTTCGGTATTACCGGAGCGGCCATTGGCCCATAAAATGCAGTCTGCGCGTACTTTCTTGCCAGACTGTAGATGCACAATAACCCCTTTGTCATGGGTCTCTACTTTCGCAAACTCTTCGTTATGGCGAATAACAATACCATTATTCCAAAAATGGTAACTGAGTGCGTCAGAGATCTCGGCATCCATGAAGGCCAGTAAGCGGTCGCGGGTATTGATAAGATCTACCTTTGCGCCCAGTCCTTTAAAGATTGATGCATATTCACAGCCTATGACCCCTGCGCCGTATATCAATACGCGCTGAGGATTATGCTCAAGGCTTAAAATAGTGTCACTGTCGTAGACGCGAGGGTGGTTAAAATCAACGCCTGGTGGGCGGTATGGGCGCGAGCCTGTGGCTATTACAATGGTTTTAGCGGTGAGTAACTCTTGCGAACCATCTTGATGAATGACTTGTACTGTATGCGCGTCAACAAAGCTGGCATCGCCTTGAAACAAGTGGATGCGGTTACGACCATAAAAGCTAGAACGCAATGTTGACTGTTTTGAGATCACATCACTGGCATGGTGCAAAATATCTTGAAAGGTATGGCGCTGCGGGCGCTCGGTGAAACGATAAAGTGGGTTCGCTTTGTATTCAATTAAACGACTGACAGAGTGGCGAAGCGCCTTTGAGGGAATGGTGCCCCAGTGAACGCAGCCACCGCCAACCGCATGCTGGCGTTCGATAACCGCGACTTTCTTACCACTTTTAGAGAGGTTCATGGCGGCGCCTTCGCCGCCAGGTCCGGTGCCTATAATAATGGCATCGTATTGATAGGATTGTGGAACAGTTTCGGTTTTTTCTGCAGCTTTTTTGCTCACGGCCTCACCCCTTTAGTTATTGAGGCCGCTGAACGTTATGCCGTTTTCAGTAGCCTCGAATTTAGTGCAATCCAAGCTTGTTTTTGGCTTTCCCAAGCTTGTTCTAGCTCTTTATATTGTTGCATCAGTGCGGAATGTTCGCACTGTGCAAGTACTGCCTCTTTCTTCGCTTCGAGTACCTGCTTTTGCACAGTACAGTAGTTTTGAAGCTTTTTAAGAAGTAAATCATACTCTTGTTGTAACAATGTAAGCTTATCTTGCGCCAAAGGCAATTTTGCGAGACTGACTTTAGTCTTATTCAACAAGGTCTCCGCTTTGGCTTTTTCAATGCGCTCAACCGGAGTGCGTTTTAGCTTACTGGCAAGGCCTAGTGCTGCAAAAGTGCGGATCAGCCATTTAGTTGGGTCATAGTGATACCAGCGAATACCATTACGGTAGTCGCTGGCAAAAATATGATGAAAGTTATGGTAGCCTTCACCGTAAGTGAATAGGGCTAGCAAACCATTGTCTCGCGCGGTATTTTTTTCGGTGTAAGGACGACTACCCCAAATGTGCGCCAGTGAATTGATAAAGAAGGTAAAGTGTTGACTGAGTACGAGTCTGAGTACGCCCGCAAGTAACAACATGCCAAACACATTTCCGAGTAATAAACCTAGCACTAACGGGATGCCGATATTCGTAAGTAACACCAATTTCATATAGTGCTTGTGTTGCCACATCACGATAGGGTTACGTTGTAAGTCTCTGGCGTTATTATAATCACCGTAAGTCTCGCCTTGATAATCTCTCAGCATCCAACCGATATGGCTATACCAGAAGCCTCGTGTTGCGGCGTACGGATCTTTTACTGGGTCGTCGACTTGGCCGTGGTGTACACGGTGATCGCTACTCCAATGTAATATACTGTTTTGTAACGCGAATGCGCCACCCAACGCAAAAATAACTTGAATCACAGGATGGGCGTCATAGGCTTTATGCGCCCATAAACGGTGATACCCTGCGGTGATCGACAGACCGGCGTAAAACATACAGGCAACAAAAGCTACCCAGTGGCTGGTGGTATAGCCGTATTCAAAGCCATACCAAGGCACCAAAGTGATCGCAGCTAAAAACGATAAGCTAAAGAACAGCACATTGGTCCATAAAATGGGTGGTTTTTTCATCAATTAATCTCAAAATCTAATTTCAGCGTACAACTGTACGCTAAAATAGTATTTCATTCTTGCTGCGTCAAGGTTTAGACTGCGGTTTATTGTTCTTATTTTTCGAAGCGAATTGGGGAAAGTCCATGGCTGGTGTACGCGCCCAACAAAAACAGAAGACCCGTCAAGCGCTTATCGAAGCGGCATTTAATCAACTAAGTGCTGAGCATAGTTTCTCGAATTTAAGCCTGCGTGAAGTCGCGCGAGAGGCGGGTATCGCACCTACTTCTTTTTATCGACATTTTAAGGATATGAACGAGCTCGGGCTGACTATGGTAGATGAAGCGGGTTTAACCTTGCGACAATTAATGCGCCAAGCAAGACGTCGCATCGCTAAAGGTGGTAGCGTGATCAATACTTCTGTGCACACCTTCATGGAATTTATTGAGCAGTCGAGCAACCAATTTCGTTTATTACTGCGTGAACGTTCGGGTACGTCACCTGCGTTTCGTGCCGCCGTGGCTAGAGAAATCAAACATTTTATCTTAGAGCTTGCTCATTACCTTGAAACAGAAACGGGAGTAGATACCCATCACGCCCACATGCAGGCTGAAGCAATGGTCACCTTAGTATTTAGCTCTGGTGCTGAGGCTTTGGATCAAGACCCCCCACAACGCGCTGAACTGACCGAGCGTTTGAAGTGGCAGTTGCGGTATATCGCAAAAGGTGCCTCTGGTTATGCAAAACATCCAGAACCAATAAAAAAATAGCCTAAATTGGCTATTTTTTTATTGGTAATTAAAATTCAAAAATACCCTGCTCACTTCATATCCTATCTGTGTTCACTTCTGATCTTGAAATGTATTTTCTAAATTTGGCGTTATTGTGATTTTATTTGCCAATAAATCGAGATTTAAACTCTATTTTTGGGATAATTTATGCTTGATTGTCGCTTTTGAAGCATGTTAAAACATAACCAATTCATCAACAGGAACACTTAGCTCAATGAAAATGACTGCGCGTATTTCACTCCTTCTTAACCTCCTACTGGTAAACCAGAGGGGTGGGGTGTAATTGCGCGAATTGAGCGACATTTACTGTAGACACCCCGCACTTGCGGGGTTTTTTTTGGCTGAGGATAAGGGTATGCAAGATAAAGTCTGGATTTTCGATACAACATTAAGGGACGGTGAGCAGGCGTTAAAAGCCAGCTTAACAGAAGAAGATAAAATACAGCTGGCGCATACCATTAGTCGTCTCAATGTGGATGTTATGGAAGTGGGTTTTCCAGTATCAAGTCCGGCTGATTTTCGTGCGGTACAACGCATTGCTGCCGAGGTAAAAGGTCCAGCGATTTGTGGCCTTGCGCGTGCGGTTAGTAAAGATATCGACGCATGTGGCGAAGCCCTTAAAGGCGCTGAGCAGCGCCGCATTCACACCTTTATCGCAACCAGCCCTCTGCACCTAGAACATAAGTTAAGAATGAGTCTAGATGATGCGACTAGCATGGCGATTAAGGCCATTTCTCAAGCCAGAAAGTACACTGATGATGTTGAGTTTTCATGTGAAGACGCCGGCCGTACGCCACACTCAGACCTGTGTCGTATTGTTGAAGCGGCGATTAATGCCGGTGCATCTACGATTAACTTGCCTGATACCGTAGGTTATGTCACACCAGACGAGTATGCAGCGATGATTTACCATATTCGTAATAATGTGCCTAACATCGACAAAGCCAGACTAAGTGTCCATTGTCACAACGATTTAGGACTTGCGGTGGCAAACTCAATCGCGGCGGTACAAGCCGGTGCAAGACAAATCGAATGTACCATCAATGGTATTGGTGAGCGTGCAGGTAACTGCTCACTAGAAGAAGTGGCGATGATCATGAAGATGCGTCAAGACCACCTAAAAGTGCACACCGATATTCGTAGCGAAGAGATTTATCGCGCGTCACGTCAAGTTGCTAAAATCTGCAATATGCCGGTGCAGCCAAACAAGGCAATTGTAGGCGAAAATGCCTTTGCACATAGCTCGGGTATTCACCAAGACGGCGTCTTAAAAGCACAAAACACCTATGAAATCATGGCACCAGAAACCGTTGGTGTGCCGAGTAATCAGTTAAATATGACTTCACGCTCTGGCCGACATGTTATCGAGCATCGTCTTACCGAGCTTGGCTATCAGAAATCGGATTACGATATGGATAGCCTGTATGAAAGCTTCTTGGCGTTAGCCGATCAAAAGGGCACGGTTTACGACTATGACCTTGAAGCGATGATTTATTTCAACCAAATCAAAGATAAAGACGAGCGCTACCAATTACAGTTCGTCAATGCATCTTCTAACTCTCAATCTATCGCGAGCGCGACTGTGGGGATTGCCTTGAATGGTGAGCTTAAGCAAGAAGCGGCAACCGGCAACGGTCCTGTGGAAGCGGCGTTTGTAGCTATCGAGCGTATCACTGGCATGGCGGTGGAAGTGGTGGAATATAACCTTGATGCGACGGGTAAAGGGGCAAGTTCACTGGGCCAAGTCGATATTATTGCCAAGTTTGATGGTAAGCAATATCACGGTGTGGGACTTGCGGCCGACATCGTCGAAGCGTCAGTGAGAGCCATGATCCGAGTATATAACCTAATTGATAGAGCACAAAAAGTGTCTAGCCTAAAACAACAAAGGAAAGCAGGATGAGTCAAACAAACTACAAAATCGCAGTATTAGCTGGAGATGGAATTGGTCCAGAAGTGATGCAAGCCGCTGAGCTGGTATTAGATAAAGTGGCGACTAAGTTCAACTTTGCTTTAGAAAAATCACCACAAGCGATTGGTGGTGCGGCCATAGACCAATTTGGTGAAGCCTTACCCGCGGCGACATTGGCCGCATGTGAAGCCGCTGATGCGATTTTATTTGGCTCTGTGGGTGGGCCTAAGTGGGAGCATTTACCACCAAATGAGCAACCAGAGCGGGCATCCTTATTACCGCTTAGAAAGCACTTTCAGCTATTTTGTAATCTGCGTCCTGCGCAGCTATTACCCGCATTAAGCGCTGCCTCTCCACTACGCAGTGACATTAGCCAGCAAGGTTTTGATATTTTATGCGTCCGTGAGCTTACTGGCGGAATTTATTTTGGCGAAAAAGGTCGCCAAGGTGAGGGCGAAAGCGAGTCGGCGTTTGATACGCAAACCTATTCGCGCAAAGAAATCGAACGCATCGCCCGTTTTGCTTTTGATGCAGCGAGACTTAGAAGCAATCATGTGACTTCTGTAGACAAAGCCAACGTGCTGGCAACCAGTGTACTGTGGCGTGAAGTGGTCAATGAAGTCGCGAAAGAATACCCAGATGTGGCGCTTGATCACATCTATATCGACAACGCTGCGATGCAGTTGGTAAAGCAACCAAGCCAGTTTGATGTGCTACTGTGCGACAACCTGTTTGGTGACATCCTTTCTGATGAATGTGCAATGATCACGGGTTCCATGGGGTTATTACCATCGGCAAGTCTAAATCAATCGGGTTTTGGCTTATATGAGCCAGCGGGCGGCTCAGCACCAGATATCGCCGGTAAAGGAGTGGCAAACCCAATCGCACAAATCTTAAGTGCCGCGCTGATGCTACGTTATTCATTGGGGCAAGACGAAGCGGCACGCGCAATTGAAAAGGCAGTAGCAGAGGCGGTGAAAGATGGTGTAGGTACACCGGATATCTATCCTCAAGCAGGATTTACTACTATGGATGTCGCGCAAGCGATCGTCGACAGGGTTTAATAAAGGTAAGAGCAAGTGGCAAAAACATTATACGATAAAATTTGGCAATCCCATGTGGTTGCTAAATTAAACGAGCAAACCGATCTCTTGTACATTGACCGTCATCTAGTACACGAAGTCACTTCACCGCAGGCATTTGCGGGCTTAAGAGAGCAGAATCGTCCGGTAAGGTGTCCAGAAAAAACCTTTGCGACAATGGATCATAATGTCTCGACCAAGAGCCGTTCGATTGATGCTGCCAGTGAGGTGAGCAAAAACCAGCTACAAGCGTTGGCACAAAACTGTGAAGAGTTCGGCATTGTACTTTACGATTTAAATTCGATTAACCAAGGTATAGTGCACGTAATGGGACCTGAGCAAGGGATCACTTTGCCGGGTACAACGATTGTATGTGGCGATAGCCATACCTCAACGCATGGTGCATTTGGTGCGCTGGCTCACGGTATTGGTACATCAGAGGTTGAACACGTGCTGGCCACGCAAACATTACAACAGAAAAAAGCCAAATCGTTAAAAATTCAAGTGAATGGCGTATTGCGCCCGACCGTGACTGCAAAAGACTTGATCCTCGCTGTGATTGGGCAATTAGGCACAGCTGGTGGCACTGGTTATGTGGCTGAGTTTTGTGGGACGGGGATCGAAGCGCTGTCGATGGAAGCGCGGATGACGCTCTGTAATATGAGTATTGAAATGGGGGCGAAAGCTGGCTTGATCGCACCTGACGAGAAAACCTTTGCGTATTTACGTGGTCGCCCATTTGCACCTCAAGGCGAAGACTTTGATGCTGCGGTGCGCTATTGGCAAACCTTGCATAGCGACCCGGATGCTGAATTTGATCGTGTCGTGGAGCTGGATGCTGACAGTGTACAACCTCAAGTAACCTGGGGGACCAGTCCAGAGCAAGTCATTGGTATTAATGACTTAGTACCGAACCCTGACGATGAACCTAATTTAGTCAAAGCGGATGCGATGCGCAGCGCGCTGAAATATATGGGCCTCGCAGCAGGACAAAGGCTAAGCGATGCCAAAGTCGACACCGTATTTATTGGCTCTTGCACCAATAGTCGTATTGAAGATTTGCGTGCGGCGGCACAAGTGGTGGCAGGCAAGCACGTAGCGGCAGGCGTTGAAGCGCTAATCGTCCCAGGATCTGGATTAGTAAAGCAGCAAGCCGAACAAGAGGGCTTAGCCGATATTTTTAAAGCTGCGGGGTTTGAGTGGCGAGAACCGGGCTGCTCTATGTGCTTGGCGATGAACGATGATCGGCTTGGCGCAGAAAAACGCTGTGCATCGACCTCAAACCGTAACTTTGAAGGGCGTCAAGGGCGAGGCGGTCGTACGCATTTGGTGAGTCCAGCAATGGCTGCCGCAGCGGCAATTGCAGGTCACTTTACTGATATTCGAGGAGAGGCGTCATGAGCGTGTTTCATCAGGGCCTAGTTGCGCCATTAGACAAAAACAATGTTGATACAGACCAAATTATTCCCAAGCAGTTTTTAACTTCAACCAGCCGCGATGGGTTTGATAAAGCGCTGTTTTATGATTGGCGCTATCTTGACGATGGCCAGCCAGATCCGAATTTTGTACTTAACTATCGACAATATCGGGGCGCGTCAATCTTGTTAACGCGTGACAACTTTGGTTGTGGCTCGTCTCGTGAGCATGCTCCTTGGGCACTAAAACAATATGGTTTTACCGTGATCCTAGCCGAGAGTTTTGCCGATATCTTTTTTAACAATTGTGGTAATAACCAAATGCTTTGCATTGCGTTACCAGCCAGCACGTTAGATACGCTCTTCGATGCATGTGAGCAACAATCACAAGTGCATTTGAGTATTGACCTAGAAGCGCAGCAGATAAGCGGAGCGGGTATTGCACCAATTGACTTTGAGGTGCGAGAAGACATCAAAGCACGCCTCTTGAGTGGCCTTGACTTTATCGGTGAGACCGAATTATTAAATGCCCAAATTGATGCCTTTGAGCAGCAGCTTGCTACGACAAGACCTTGGCAATAATAGCTGTTTACTCAATTTAGTCGAATAATTTTGCCACAAAGCCAGAAGCTGATTAAGCTCTGGCTTTATTTGTTTTAGGTGTCTCTAATGAAAAAATTAACTTTAGCGCTACTCGTAACCTTGAGCTGTGCAGCCTTCGCGCGTCCTGCCCCGCTGGTTTCCATCCCAAGCCATGATGCATTTTTTGACGCTATTAAAGCGCATTGTGGTAAAGCCTACGAAGGCAAAGTAACGGTGGATAATCAAGGCCCAAGCAGCTTTAGCGATGCGCGTCTTGTGATGCACGTTCGTAAATGTGGCGACGCTGAGCTTCAAGTCCCATTTCATGTAGGAAAAGATGCTTCAAGAACTTGGATCATCACCAAAACAGGGAGTGGTTTGAGCTTAAAGCACGATCACCGCCATGAAGATGGCAGTGACGATGTTTCTACTATGTATGGTGGTCATACCCTAGATGCGGGATTTAATACCGTGCAGTCGTTCCCTGCTGATGAATACTCAAAACAGTTATTTGTCCAGCAAGGGATCCCACAGTCAGTCGGAAATACATGGCAGATGTATATCTATCCGGAGCAGTTTACCTATCGTTTAGTGCGTGAAGGGCGAGAGTTCCGAGTGGACTTTGATTTAACAAAACCGGTAACCGCACCAAAAGCGCCTTGGGGATATAATACCAATTGAATTAATTCTCTAATCAATTTGAAGGGTGAAATATCATATTAGCTTCGTTAAAAATTTCTCATTTAGAACAACTAAATAGCAAAATTTTTGCCTAGCTACTAAAACTATTTTCCCGCTTCAAAATAGATCATTTACTTAATACAACTGGTATAAAGACTAAACCCAGAGCGGGTTACTGAAAAAGATTTATAGCGCTAACAAAAATGTGTGGCTATTTGGCCACACATTTTACGTCTACTGTTAAGTCATTCTGGTAAGGTCTTGGCTCTAATGGCATCTTATCAAAGCCTTGGACGCCACCAAGTAATGTCAATTGTGGGTTACTGCCTTGGCATAAGCGTTTGGCATGGCGCAGCAAAAATACGCTTTGTTGCCTAAAATGCGCATAACTATCTGGCTTAATTGCCAGTCGAAAGTGGTCATCGTTATACGTGGTTTGCTCATAATGTACTTTGTGGTCAAAGTCATAGAGCTTTTCAGGTTCGCCTCGTGGAACCGGTGTATATTGGCATGCCGAGAGCAATGTTGCACCTACGACTAGGGAACTTAGCTTTAATGAATTTAGTCTCAATGATAACTTACGCATAACCGTCCTTTTAGTCTGCTACATTTACAGTATATCACATGGGAGATTAGCCACTTGCTTAACCAACTTAAAAAACTATTTCAAAGCTTGCAGGAGTCGTCACCGAAACAAGAAATCGACTTTAATACCGCGCTTGCTGCATTACTGGTTGAAGTGATGCGAGCGGACGGCAAACTACAACAGTCGGAGTTCGATAAAATTGCGGAGCTACTCAAAACACGTTGTGAATTGCCTGAACCACAAGTCAGTGCACTGATAACGCAAGCACAGCAATTGGTGGAACAGGCGGTAGATATGTATTCTTTTGCCAAGCAAGTGAATAACCACACCAGCGACATTGAGCGCATCGAGGTCATTGAACTATTGTGGCACGTTGCTTATGCAGATGGTGAACTCGACAGCCATGAAGACCATATCATTCGGAAAATAGCCGGGCTGTTTTATGTTGCCCACCCTGATTTCATTGCTGCGAAGCTACGAGTACAACAATCAGCTAGTGTATAATCCTCTATTCTAGTGAGCTAAAAACTCCTTTTGGCAGCTGTGTACAGCCTCTTTTATCATAAAGTTAACCAAGGTTGGTGAGATTTTATAAAGCTTCGCAATTTCTTTTTGTTTGAATCGACCAGTACGATAAAAGCTAATGATATTTTGATGGCGAGTTGACAGTTTTTGGATTGTTGAGTCCATGCGTCTATCCAGTTGCGCCGACTCGACTTTGTTTTCGATATCTGAATCTGTGTCTGACATGTACTCTACATGCGTTGCCTCAAGGGCAACTAAGCTTTCTCGACTTTGCTTTCTAAGCATATCGATTGCAATATTCCTAGCCACTTGGAAGCAGAAACTCGTTGTGTTATTGATTTGCGCATTTTGTGTATGTGACATGCTGCTAAGACGGATAAAAGTGTCCTGTAACGCATCTTCGGCAAGATAGGGGCATTTTAAGATACTGTTGAGATACGCGAGTACCTTCCCTTTGTTGTCTGAAATAACGTTAGCCCACTTGATAGCAAACTTGGACACAGATCACACTCCTATGTTAATTATATTTTACCATTGCAAATGAAAACACTTATCATTTACTGTGCGATCTTATTTTCTGTTATGGGTTCATGTCAAGTTAAATTAATACTTTTACGCAATTTTTTGCACCATATATTAACATTCTATTGTCATTACAATTACTGAGAAAGTTGCTAGCAGATTACGGTCAACATGGGCTTTATCTCTGCAAGGTGAGCTTGGTGCTCTCTAACAATGGAAATGGTTAAGTTAACAAAATGAAAGCTAACTGTGACTGTTCGTTGGGGGGCGGTAATCACAATGTGTTTTGTTGGGTGCTTGGAAAAAAGAGTCGGCTTTGAGCTGCTCTTAATATTGATGGTGTTGGTATGATGTTAAAGGGATATCTGTCTTGTATAAGAGCAACCTGAGCAATCTACTTTTATTAAAATTAACTCACACCGAAAAGTCAGATAAGTTACCCTGTATTTGATAACAATCAAACTCGGTCATGAGCATGAAAGTATTCGAAAAAATTTATCATAGAGCTGCCGAGCGCAAAGGCTCTGAGGCGGCGCTAAAAGCTAAGCTTAACCAACCATTGAGTGCCGAATCACTATTGGCATTAAGTGATGATCAATGGCTAGAAGAATTTACTCGCAAGATTTTCCAGAGCGGGTTTTATTGGGCGGTGGTTGATAATAAGTGGGATGGCTTTAGAGAAGTATTTTGGCAATTCTCAATTGAGAAGTTGCTTATGATGTCACCTGAAATGTATGAGCAACGTAGTCAGGATGAACGGATCATTCGTAATGCTAAAAAGGTAAAAAGTATCGCTGACAATTGCCATATGATTTTTGAAGT
The DNA here is from genome assembly GCF_021728455.1 of Pseudoalteromonas sp. L23. Lineage (NCBI taxonomy): Bacteria > Pseudomonadati > Pseudomonadota > Gammaproteobacteria > Alteromonadales > Pseudoalteromonadaceae > Pseudoalteromonas > Pseudoalteromonas sp. L23. The sequence goes on from NZ_JAKKCW010000020.1 coordinate 21,023, forward strand.
GCAACAACAGTATGGTCGCTTTAGTGATTTCGTCGCACACTGGCCTGAAGACAATATCGTAGGTCTGTGGATGTACTTGAAAAAGCATGGTTCGAGACTCGGTGGGAATACCGGGCCTTACGCACTTCGTGTGTTAGGTAAAGATACGTTTTTACTGAGTAAAGACGTCGAAACGGTGCTACGTGCCGAGGAGATCATAGGCGGAGGCTTACAAAGTCAGAAGTCACTGCAATCGGCGCAGCAGTTTTTCAATGAAATGCGTCAATATAGCGGGCTTAGCTTACAAGAGTTAAGCCAAATTGTGTCAATGAGTGTTGGTGATAATATTCGCTAGGCGCTAAAAATAGAGATGATCGCATGGTATTTTTTCAGCCCTATCAGGGTTCTGCTCTGCTCTTTAAGGAGCAACCAGCAAGATTTAATCAGCCCACATTACTACTATCTAATACGCCGTTGCTAGTTAAGCTTGAGCTAAAGGAATACGACACCACAGCGCTTGCTGAGCTGTTAAGTGGTCAGCGCCCTTTAGGCAATATTGAACCTACGAGCTTAGCCTACAGTGGTCATCAGTTTGGGCAATTTAACCCGTTACTTGGTGATGGCCGAGCACATTTAATTGGCGGGGTGAAGCTCGATGACGGACGTCAATACGACCTGCACTTGAAAGGCTCTGGAGCGACGCGATTTTCTCGAGGTGGTGATGGCTTTTGTGCGCTAGGACCTGCTGTACGTGAGTTTATAATGAGCCAAGCTATGGTTGGCTTGGGTGTTCCAACTACGGAATGCCTAGCTGTTGTAACCACTGGGCACCATGTTTATCGTCAAGGTGAAGTACCTGGCGCAGTTGTATGTCGTGTGGCAAAAAGTCATATCCGCATCGGTACCTTGCAATATCTGGCTACACAGCAAGATAAAGATGAGCTATGGAGCCTACTTAACTTGCTGGGCGAGCAATTATTTGAGGGATTTAAAGTTGAGACCGAACAGGATGTACTCGAATTGTTCCGTGAAGTGTGTGAGCAGTTGGTTGACTTAGTTGTCGAGTGGATGCGGGTTGGCTTTATTCATGGCGTGATGAATACCGACAATATTTTACTCAGTGGTGAAACGATAGACTTTGGCCCTTGTGCAATGATGGAAAAGTTTGATTTTAACGCCGTGTTTAGCTCTATCGATCGCCAAGGCCGCTATGCGTTTGGTAATCAGCCAAACATCATGAATTGGAACTGTGCGCGACTTGCCGAGGCCTTATTGGTGTTATGGCAGGATGAGCAAGTGGGAATTGAAGCGTTTAGTCAAATTTTGGCGGAGTTTTCTGAATCGTTTAATCGCAAATACAAAGATATGTGGGCGGCTAAGCTTGGTATTGATGAATGGAGCGACGCAGACGACATTCTGCTTAGTGACTTACTCAAGTTGATGACGGAGCACGAACTAGACTTTACCAATACCTTTGCGGCACTAACTAATAGCTTGCTTGGTCATCCAAACAAAGCTTTATCCGTGCCAACGGAGTTGGAGAGCTGGCAGCGACAATGGGCGCAAAGGCGTGCTCACGATGACATTGCGACTAACTTGATGAGTCAAGCTAACCCGATACTTATCCCCCGTAATGCGTTGGTGGAGGCTGAGATTGCGCTGTTTAATCAGCAAGGCATGAGTCAAACGCTAGAGGATTGGCTAACTGCGTTGACGTCGCCCTATGATTACAAAGACTATCCTGAATCGTGGATCAGCGCGTCTACACCGGCCCACTATCAAACTTTTTGTGGAACCTAAATGGCAGAACAGCAGCTTTCTTGGCAAGAAATTAAACGTAAAGTCCTTGAGCACAAACGGCCGCTTATTAAGGCACATATCATCGCCTTGTTTGCCGCGTTGGTGAGTGTCCCTATCCCTTTGATGATGCCGTTGCTGGTCGATGAAGTCTTACTAGACACACCAGGTAGAGCAGTGGCTTGGATGAACTCGGTATTGCCCGAGCAATGGCATGGCCCCAGTGGCTATATCGTGGTTATTTTGTTGGCTGTAATAACCATGCGCTTGGCCAGCTTGGTGCTAGGGGTGATGCAGTCACGCCAGTTTACTATTATTGGCAAGGACATTAGTTATCAAATCCGTGAGCGCTTACTTACGCATTTACCTAAAGTTCAACTTAAGGAGTACGAAAGTCAAGGTGGTGCAGCAATTAGCTCTCGTTGTATTACCGATGTAGAAACCTTAGATAAATTTATCAGCCAAACCTTGTCACGCTTTTTAATCGGTTTACTCACAATCATTGGCACTGCGGCGATTTTGCTTTGGATTGATTGGATGTTGGGGCTGGTGATCCTGTTGCTCAATCCGGCGGTCATCTATTTTTCTCGGCAGTTTGGCAAACATGTTAAAGAGCTGAAAAAGGAAGAGAATGCTGCATTTGAAGCATTGCAAACTTCATTAGTCGAGACGCTAGATGCTATTTCTCAACTAAAAGCCGTTCGTCGAGAGATTAACTACTTTGCACAAGTTAAAGTAGCCGCCAAAGATCTCAAACATTACGCGGTGCAGTCACAATGGAAAACGGATGCCGTTAACCGCTTAAGTTTTACTGTGTTTTTGGTGGGGTTTGAGTTTTTCCGTGCTGTCGCTATGTTTATGGTGGTGTTTTCTGACTTAACAGTCGGCCAGATATTTGCAGTATTTGGTTACCTTTGGTTCATGATGGGGCCTGTACAGGAAATTCTTGGTATTCAATATGCGTACTATGGTGCTTCGGCGGCACTTAGTAGGTTAAATCAGGTTTTTAATTTTGCGACAGAAGCACAATATCCCGCTACAAAAACCGTCTTTGATTCATCTCAGGTTGATATCAAATTTGCCAATATAGACTTCGCTTACGTTGCAGAGCAACCCGTGCTCAAGCAGGTATCTTTGCATATTCCTGCAGGGAAGAAAGTAGCGTTAGTAGCGGTGTCTGGAGGTGGTAAATCTACTTTGGTGCAATTGCTTTTGGGATTGTATGAAAAGCAAAGTGGCGAGATTCATATAAATGACACGCCAGTAGAGCAAATTGGTTACGAAGCAGTGCGAGATAATATAGTGACCGTATTGCAGCAGCCGATACTCTTTAATACCAGCATCCGTGAAAATCTAGCAATGGGACGAGAGGTATCTGACCAAGTGCTGTGGCAGGCACTCCGAGTTGCAGAGCTAGCTGATACCGTACTTGCTCTGGCTGACAAATTAGATGCGCAAGTTGGTCGCAATGGGATTAAATTGTCCGGAGGACAGAAGCAAAGGTTAGCCATTGCTAGAATGGTTGTTGCCGATCCTAAAGTGGTGGTGCTGGATGAAGCAACCTCGGCACTTGATATTGAGACTGAGGCAAAAATTCATCGCAATTTGCAAGCGTTTTTGGCTGATAGAACGACTTTGATTATTGCACATCGACTGAGCGCAATAAAACAAGCCGACTTAATTTATGTTTTAGATGATGGTGAAGTGTCCCAGTATGGAGAACATAAGGATTTGTTAAAGGAACAAGGTCTGTATCAAATCCTATTTGGTCATCAAAATTAATTCATAAATAGCAAAAATTCCTTATGTAACGTTAAGTAAACATTAATGGACGAGCTAATATTATCTATGCAACGTAATCAGTAGACGCATTTTCTGGTAGACTATCCGAGTCAATACTCAATGCGTTAACTAACAGAGATGGGAAGGAATGATGAAAATTAAAACTTTGAGCTTACTAGTTGCGATGGCAGTAACAGCCAATGCAAATGCAAACACCACTGAACCTACTGAAGGTGTATATCTTGGTGTATTCGGTGATTACTATGATGCTGACTGGCAAAATCACCGTGATATGGCTGGCTTAGACGTAGAAGAGTCTACTGGTTGGGGTGCTGAAATCGGCTACCGTTTTGATAAATATTGGAGTGGTCGTCTTGAGTATGCAGACATGGATTTTGATCTTGGTGGGATCAGCAATGGTTCACTAGACGCAGAGCGTTATGGTATCGATGGTTTATATCACTTTGATGGTGGCCCATTCTATGGTCTAGTGGGTATCAAAAAGATGAATCTGGACGTCATTTCAGACAACACTTTTGCTAACGTTGGTGCTGGTGTTCGTCACTACTTCACCGATCACTTGTTCGTGAATGCAGAAGCGGCAGTTTACCAAGGCTTAGAAGCAGGTTTTACTGATGTTGGCGGTAAAATTGGTATCAACTACTCATTCGGTAGCACGGCTAAAACGGAAGAAGTTGCACCTGCTCCGGCACCTGTAGTTGCAGAAGCACCACAAGACAGTGATAAAGACGGTGTAGTGGACAGCGAAGATAAATGTGCCAATACACCAATGACCGATGCTGTTGATGCGTCAGGTTGTACTCTATATGAAACGAATGAAGACAAAGTAAATCTACTTGTTCGTTTCCCGCACGATGATGCTTCTTTCTCACAGCAATATGTTGATGATATCAACGCGGTTGCTAAGTTCTTAAAAGAACATAAAAATGCAGATGTAGTGATTGAAGGTCACGCATCAGCAGTAGGTGATGCAGATTATAACCAAAAGCTTTCTGAGCGCCGCGCGAAAAACGTTGCTGAGAAACTCGTAGATATGGGTATTGATTCAATGCGTATTACCACAGTAGGCTACGGTGAAGAGCGTTTGAAAAACCTAGCTAATACGCTTGAAGCGCATGCTGAAAACCGTCGCGTAGAAGCGCACGTTTCTTCTAAAGAGAAAGTAAAAGTTAAGCGTTAATTTTTACTTAACTTATGCAAAAAGGCTCCTTCAGGAGCCTTTTTTGATCCCACCAAGCATACCTTTTCGCAAAATTAAAATGATTCTCGTTTGACTAATATTCATCAAAATATACTTGTTTCGGTATGCTTATTCATTGTATTTATAGTGACTATAAGGCGAGGTATCGCATGCAAGATTTTCATCTATACTCAAAGACCTTATAATTGTTCATTATATTTTATGGTCAAGGGAATGGTTCAGCCGATTGCATCAATAATCGCAGCCAGATCATTTACTTGTCTGTCCACGTCACCAAGAGGGCAATATTGTGCTTCAAGAATATCGTAAACACGTAGAAGAGCGTGCCGCGCAAGGTATCGTGCCTAAGCCGTTAGACGCGCAGCAAACTGCTGACCTTATCGAATTACTAAAAACTCCACCTGCAGGTGAAGAAGAGTTCATCGTTGATCTATTTATCAACCGTGTACCGCCAGGTGTAGATGATGCCGCTTACGTAAAAGCAGGCTTTTTGGCTGCAGTAGCGAAAGGCGAAGCTGAATCACCACTCATTTCAAAAGAGTATGCAGCTGAACTACTTGGCACTATGCTTGGTGGTTACAACATCGCGCCTATGATCGACCTACTAGACGACGCAGCACTTGCACCTATCGTTGCTAAGGGTTTATCTCATACACTACTGATGTTTGACGCATTCTACGATGTAGAAGAAAAAGCAAAAGCAGGCAATGAGTTTGCTAAGCAAGTGATTGAGTCATGGGCAAATGCAGAATGGTTTCTTGAGAAGCCAGCCGTTGCAGACAAGATTTCAGTGACTGTATTCAAAGTAACGGGTGAGACAAATACAGATGACTTGTCTCCAGCACCAGATGCTTGGTCTCGTCCAGATATCCCATTACACGCACTGGCTATGCTTAAAAACGAGCGTGACGGTATCAACCCTGATAAGCCAGGTGAAGTAGGTCCAATTGCACAACTGGAAGCGCTTAATGGTAAAGGTTTACCGCTAGCGTACGTAGGTGACGTTGTTGGTACAGGCTCATCTCGTAAATCAGCAACTAACTCCGTACTTTGGTTCATGGGTGATGACATTCCATTCGTACCAAACAAGCGCGTTGGCGGTGTGTGTCTAGGTGGTAAAATCGCGCCAATCTTCTTCAATACCATGGAAGATTCAGGTGCACTACCGATTGAGCTTCCAGTTGACGAACTAAACATGGGCGACCAAATCGACATCTTCCCATACGAAGGTGTGGTTAAGCGTCACGGTACTGACGAAGTTATCTCAACGTTTTCACTGAAATCAGACGTAATTCTTGATGAAGTACGTGCTGGTGGCCGTATTCCACTGATCATCGGTCGTGGTCTAACTGATAAAGCTCGTGCTTCACTTGGCCTAGAAGCTGAAGATATCTTCCGTAAGCCTAAGTTAGTGGCTGATTCTGGTAAAGGCTTTACGCTTGCACAGAAGATGGTTGGTAAAGCATGTAACATGGCAGGTGTACGCCCAGGTCAATACTGTGAGCCAACAATGACAACAGTAGGTTCTCAGGATACTACGGGTCCAATGACGCGTGATGAGCTTAAAGATCTTGCTTGTCTTGGCTTCTCTGCTGACCTTACAATGCAGTCATTCTGTCATACCTCAGCTTATCCTAAGCCAATCGATGTAAACACACACCACACACTTCCTGATTTCATCATGAACCGTGGCGGTGTATCACTACGCCCTGGTGACGGTGTTATCCACTCATGGCTAAACCGTATGCTACTTCCAGATACAGTAGGTACAGGTGGTGACTCACATACTCGTTTCCCGTTAGGTATTTCATTCCCAGCCGGTTCAGGTGCAGTAGCGTTTGCAGCAGCAACGGGCGTAATGCCGTTGGATATGCCTGAGTCAATCCTTGTTCGTTTTAAAGGTGAAATGCAGCCGGGTATCACATTACGTGACCTAGTACACGCTATCCCTTACTATGCAATCCAGCAAGGTCTATTGACGGTTGAGAAAAAAGGTAAGATCAACGAATTCTCTGGTCGCATCCTTGAAATCGAAGGTGTTGAGCATTTAACGGTTGAGCAAGCGTTCGAGCTATCTGACGCATCTGCAGAGCGTAGTGCGGCAGGTTGTACTGTTAAGCTTTCACAAGCGTCTATCGAAGAGTACCTAAACTCTAATATCGTGATGCTTAAGTGGATGATCTCTGAAGGCTATGGTGATGTACGCACCATTGAGCGTCGTATCACTAAGATGGAAGAGTGGCTAGCGAATCCTGAGCTAATGACTGCTGACGCGGATGCAGAATACGCGCACACCATTGAGATTGATCTTGCTGATATCAAAGAGCCAATCCTTTGTGCACCAAATGACCCTGATGACGCTCGTCTACTTTCAGCGGTAACTGGTGAGAAGATCGACGAAGTATTCATCGGCTCTTGTATGACTAACATCGGTCACTTCCGTGCAGCTGGTAAACTACTGGATAATTTCGGTGGTCGTCTACCAACGCAACTATGGGTTGCTCCACCAACGAAGATGGACCGCGATCAGTTAACTGACGAAGGTTACTACGGTATTTACGGTCGTGTAGGTGCACGTATCGAAACTCCTGGATGTTCACTATGTATGGGTAACCAGGCACGTGTTGCTGATAAAGCAACGGTTGTTTCTACCTCGACTCGTAACTTCCCTAACCGTTTAGGTACAGGTGCAAACGTATTCCTTGCATCAGCAGAGCTTGCAGCGGTAGCTGCTATTCTTGGTAAACTACCAACACCTGCTGAATATCAAGAGTATGCAGAGAAGATCAATGCAACGGCTGCGGACACATACCGTTACTTGAACTTCCATAAGATGCCTCAGTACACTAAAAAGGCAGACTCAGTGATTATTCAACAAGCGGTTTAATTACTCGCTCTAGAATACATTGAAAGAAAAAAGCCAGCGCATGCTGGCTTTTTTTATGCACATAAATCACTCAAGTTAAATGGTGTTATCAAACATTATTTTAAACCTAGATAAGTAATCTATTAAAATGGCTATAAGTGGGTTTTTATTGCGTTTTGGTTGTTAAAATCCCGTTTTTTTAAACAGTAATTTTCTCTGGTTTTATTAGAATTGTCGGCAAATTCTCATCAATGGGCGAGAGGATCATGACAACAGTAAACAACCAGAATTTATTACAACTACGCTTTTTACCGCAGTCACATATCGACGCAGTTAAGCCTTTTTTCAATCAACTTCCAGATAACCCTTATGCCGATGGTGCATTCAGAAAGCGCCGTTACTCTGTGGTTAAATTCACTGACGGTGAAGTAACATTGCAGCCGACGAAAGCTTTCGTGCAAGACGACTCAATTAATACTTTCCAAGGTAATATTGAGCGTGTTTACGAAAACCTTGAGCAGGACATGTTAAACACCGATGGCTTTAAGCATATGCTTGCTGAATTTAAAGCCATGACGGGAATTGCAGACGATACCAGCATAGAAGTGCATCAGTTTCGCATGTTAGCGATTGAAAGCGATACCCCTCCTGCGCCAGAAGGTGTGCACCAAGATGGCTTTGACCATGTCTGTGTCTGCGGTGTTTCTCACGAAAATATTGCTGGTGGCGAGCTATTGGTTTATGAGCACAAAGAAGCTGAGCCCTGTTTCAAAATGGAAATCAAAGATGGTTTATTTGCACTGGTGAATGACCGTGAAGTGTGGCATAACGCAACACCGATGAACAAGCTAGATGCCGAGCAAGTCGGTTACCTAGACTGCTTCGTATTTACAGCCTAAGAGGGTAGTATGGATTTAAATCAAGTGCGTCGTCAGTTCCCTGCGCTTATGCAAAGTATTGGTGGAGCCGCGCCAATTTTCCTTGATGGTCCGGGTGGCTCTCAAGTACCGCAATCCGTATTGAGCGCGATGTCTGCTTACCTTGGTTATTTTAACTCTAACTTAGGTGGTGCATTTTTCTCGAGCGATAAGACCGTCAGTTTGATGAGTGAAGCGCGCCAAGCGGTTGCGGACTTACTCAATGCGCCAAGTGCAGATCAAATTGTATTTGGTGCCAACATGACTAGCTTAACCTTTAGCTTTAGCCGTGCGCTATCTCGCGAATGGCAAGCAGGTGATGAAGTTATTGTGACCAATGCCGATCACTATTCAAACGTTTCTTCATGGCGTCAAGCTGCCGAAGATAAAGGTGCGACGGTACATGCGGTGCGTATTAATGAAACCGATTGCACGCTTGATCTTGCGCATTTTGAATCACTACTAAATGCCAAGACTAAGTTAGTTGCGGTGACGTATGCATCGAATACAACAGGCTCAATCAACGATATCAAACGCATTGTGGAGATTGCGCACCAAGTTGGTGCATTGGTATATGTTGATGCTGTGCATTATGCACCTCATGAGCTAATCGATGTACAAGGTTTGGATTGCGACTTCCTTGCGTGCTCTGCTTATAAGTTCTTTGGTCCGCATGTGGGCATTGTTTATGGTAAGCGTGAGCATTTAGAAGGTTTTACTCCGTATAAGGTGGAGCCGGCAAAAGACATTATCCCAGGCCGCTGGGAAACTGGTACGCAGAGTTTCGAAGGACTAGCGGGTGTTGTTGCGGCGATTGACTACATTGCTTCACTTAGCGAGATGAGTGTAGATGCACCACGCCGTGAGAAACTGGTTGAGGCGTTTGCACGCACAAAAGCGCATGAGATGCAGCTTAGCCAGCACTTCTTAACGCGTTTAGCCGAATTTAAAAAGATTAAACTTTTTGGTATCGAGTCACGTGAGCGACTCGCTGAGCGTACACCAACGTTTGCTTTGACATTTGATGGCATCGAGCCACGTACCGTGTCGGAATTCTTAGGTAAAAAGCACATGTGCGTATGGGATGGTAATTTCTACGCCCAAGGGCTTTGCGAGCAGCTAGGGGTGATGGATAAAGGTGGGGTTGTTCGCATCGGTTGTATGCATTACAACACCATAGAAGAACTAGATAGCTTGTTTGATGCATTCAGTGAGTTGTTAGCATAATACAAAGTGGGAGCTACGGCTCCCACCGCTCATTTAGGTTTCTTGCCCTTCAATAAATGCATTGAGCTTAGCAATGCGATGGCTCATACCTTCAATGAGTTTATCTTTGATTTTTTCCCGGATCACATTGGGCAAGCGTGTTAATGCATCTGGGGTTATCGCCAATATGATGCTGTCTTTTAACGCTTGTGCGCTAGTGCTGCGTTCTCGGTTAGTGATAAATGCACCTTCACCTAAAAACTCTCCAGGACCAACTTTACCTAAATCATGGGCCGCATCTTGTTTAAAAATCAAAAACTCACCGCTTAATACAATATACAGGCGATTGTCTTTTTCAAAGCGTTTGAAAGCATGACGCTCTTGTTGCACCAGATATAAGTGACCAAAAGACTCAAGCAACACCTGGCGCTCGGCAAGCGTAAACTCTTTAAAAAAAGCTAAGCGATTGATGATCTCTAGTTGTTTAAACAGTGGGACATTTTCAAGTAACTTCATGCAACCCATTCGGTAATCAAATTTATTCATGAATATTGCGTGCTTTTGACTTTCTCGTCAATGATTACCCCCCATTTGCAGGTTGATTCTGAGGTATGAATACAAGCTGCTGTGAATAAATCAACTCACCAGTTGCAGTTGAGTAACTTTTTGACCCACACAGGATCTGCTTTTGAACTACTCAGTGAAAACGCGTTTTGCTTAAATGCTGATGCATCTAGACGCACATTCATTGGTATAGCTAAGTGTGTTTTTAATAATCGCTTCAAGCCTAAGTCATCTATTTTCAAAAAAGATGCCGCTAACTTGGCTTTTTCTGATCCGTTGAGGTGGCTTCCTTGGGAAAACGCCTGTCCTGCTTTTATCCAGTCAAGATAAGCCGATCGAGACTCATTTAAGTAATCCTCTGTTAGTGCTTGTAATCTAGGCTGGAGGCGTTGATAAAGGGCTTCATCTTTGCTTAACACCGCGACGAGTAGAAGATTGAGACCGGAATTTAAAACGGCTGACTTGACTGTGGCTAGCTGGAAAAGTTCAAAAGCATGCTGAAGGGCTGATTTTGCATCTGTTAAGCTATTGGCATCTAGATGCAGCACCCCTAAGTTGTTGTAGATAGAAGCCATGGCTATATTATCAGGGAGTTGCTCTGCGACCTTGATTGCTTGAGCGTAAATGGCGCTTGCTTTTGGGTATCGTCCTTGTTCTCTGAGTGTATTTGCTTGTCCATTTAATACCCTCAGCTGTTGCTTCAAATTAGTTGTGTATTTAAGTGCGCAAGTATAGGCTTGTGTGGCGTCTTCCAGGCGATTTGCACGTCTAAGCAAAGTTGCGGATAAAAAGGTGATTTGGAAAAGCTCGCCTCGAAACTCAGCAGTCTGAGAAAGCTCAAAAAGCCGTGCCACAGGCTGTTGCGCAACATCATTGTTTCGCAGCAGCATTAGTGCTGTAGCTTCTAAAAGCTGTCTTTTGATATATTGAGCTTTATTCGTTTGCCTGTCTGGCTCAACCTGCTGAATGATTTGTAAAGCACGAGCAGGGTCTTTGTTGAGAAAATACTCGGCTCTATCATATTCATAGGTATGCTCTACCTTAGCTTCTCCTGCACCTAAAGCACTTGAGATTATTATTAAAGCGACTATAAAAGATGACACACTAGCACTATTTAACTGGACCTAACTTAGAGAGTGTAGACTGTTCTGATGGATTTTTAAAGTCACTTATATATCATTAGGTTAAGTTATTTTTCTGACTTGATTGCTGCCCACGTAGCGGAACTATGTGACTCAAGCAATCGAGTCAGTCCTGAATATTTCTCTCTTTTAGTTTTCTGGTCAATGTATTGCGTCCCCAGCCTATCTTTAACGCCGCATCTTGCTTATGACCATGACAGGCATTGAGTGCGGATTTGATCAGTCGTGTTTCTAATTGTGCCTGTACATCGGGCCAAATATGGTCTTTTCCTTTACGTAACTCTGAGTCTAACCAAGTTTGGAATGCGTCCAGCCAATTGCCATGCTCTAAGGCGTCAATCTGTTGTGGCTTTTCTAGCTCTTCGGGCAGATCCGCAGGGGTGACAAGTTCACCCGGGGCCATTACCGTTAACCAACGGCAGGTGTTTTCCAATTGCCTAACGTTGCCAGGCCAATGATACGCCTGCATTTTTTGCAGAGCATGTTTGGAGATGATTTTTGGCTCGGCTTTTAGCTCCTTTGCGCTTTTTGCAAGAAAGTGATCGCACAGGGCGGCGATATCTTCAGGGCGTTCACGTAAGGCTGGTAGTTTTAACCTGACGACATTGAGGCGGTGAAATAAGTCTTCACGGAATTTACCTTGCTTGACCAGTGTCTCTAAGTCTTGATGGGTAGCCGCGACGATACGGACATCGACTTTCACACTGTTGTGGCCACCAACCCGATAAAACTCACCATCGGCGAGTACGCGCAATAGCCGAGTCTGCACGTCCAGTGGCATATCACCGATTTCATCTAAAAATAGGGTGCCGCCATCGGCTTGCTCAAAGCGGCCACGGCGCATGCTGTCAGCGCCAGTAAAAGCGCCTTTTTCATGGCCGAACAACTCAGACTCGACGAGATCTTTGGGGATGGCGGCCATATTGAGCGCGATAAAAGAAGCCTCTTTGCGCGGGCTGTGATTGTGCAGTGCGCCTGCCACAAGCTCTTTACCCGTACCAGATTCGCCGTTAATCAATACACTCATGCTTGAAGCGGAAAGTTTACCGATGGCGCGGAACACTTCCTGCATCGCTGGGGCTTCACCAATAATGTCGGGGCTATTGGCTTTTTCACTTTGGCGCTTTTGCTTTTTAGTTTGCTGGCCTGCACGAAATGCACGTTGCACCAGGGAAACGGCCTCGTTTAAGTCGAAAGGTTTGGCGAGATATTCAAACGCCCCTTTTTTAAATGCGTTGACCGCAGAGTCCAAGTCCGAGTGCGCGGTCATAATGATCACCGGTAAGTTTGGGTAGAGCCCTGCAATTTTATCTAACAAGGCCATGCCATCGATACCTGGCATACGTACATCTGAGATCAGCACCGCGGGTTGCTCATATTCAAGCGCGGTCAATACATCTTGACCACTGGCGAAGCTCTCGGTTTCAAACTCAGCTCGCTTTAATGCCTTTTCTAAAACAAATCGGATTGAAGCGTCATCATCGACTAACCAAACTGATTTCATTGCACGTTTCCTGTTTCGGTGTTGTCAAAGGGAAGGTAGATACTGAACTCAGTGTGTCCTGGCCAACTATCGCATTCGATAAATCCTTGGTGTTGCTCTACCAAAGTTTGCGCGATAGAGAGCCCAAGTCCAGAACCTCCTTCTTTATTCGTGATCATCGGAAAGAACAATGTCTCTTTTACCTCATCGGCGATCCCTGGACCGTTGTCGCTGATACGGATGAGTAATGCTTTTTTCAATAGTCGCTCACCATGATGAAGACGGTGTTTAATGCGCGTTGTTATGGTGATCGTACCGTCATGCTGTAGCGCTTGTTGAGCATTGCGTAGCATATTCAGCAGAACCTGCTGAATTTTGGCTTGATCTATCACGATAGCCGGAATACTGGGATCATAATCTTTTACCAAGGTGATATCGGCATCGCGCTCCAAGGTGGTTAACTTTATCACCGATTCTAACGCCTGATGAATATTACACGGCTCTTTTTGTGGTAACTGATTGGGTCCAAGCAATCTATCTACCAACTCGCGCAATCTATCTGCTTGCTCAATAATGAGCGTGGCACATTCTTCCCGTTCTTGTTGATCAGTTTCGTACTGCAATAATTGCGCCGCACCGCGGATCCCACCAAGTGGATTTTTTATTTCATGAGCAAGACCACGAATGAGATTTCGAGCTGCTTGAAATTGGTGCATTTGATTGGATGCTTGGTCATAACGCAGGGCATCATCAACACGGCGACATTCCACTAAAATGAACGCCTCTTCTGCAAGGTAAACTCGTCTGGCATGCAGACTTAGTGTCGCAACACGATTATCTACAAATACCACGTCTACCCTGTGTTGCTGGCAGTCTACACCATCTTGTAGCACGTATTTAGAGAGCCGTGGCAAGTCTATATGATGATGATTAAACACACTATCAATCGCCAGTCCAACAAGCCGTTTAGTGCTGAGTCCCAGTAGTTCACTACTGCTGTAATTGGCATAGTGGATCATTAAATTTTGATCGAGCACTAAAATCGCGGTTGAGAGAGATTGCCAAACTTTATCCAAGTCAATCGAGTTATGTTGATCCATATATGTTCACCGTGCACCAATGTGGTGCAATGAGAATAGCATAGCTTTGCATCCATTGGATTAAATTATTACCTGAGCTCAGAAACTAGGGGTTTTCGAACTCGTATCCTAAACTTGGTATTAATAAAGCATGCCAACTTTAAGGTGCCCACATTATTAATGCTTTGTGTCAAAAAATACATCTAGCTTGTGCTTGCGGGGGGAGCCTTTTTGTCACGTTCTGCATGAGTGGTTGTGACTTTCAAGGCGCTAGGAATGTTACCGAGTATACGGGTTGCTTTCCTCCTCACACCGCTAATTTACATCGGGCTACGAATGGCGAGAAAACCACCCTTACAGGCGTAATACGGGTCGTTCAACCTAACTGGCGAGATAAATATCTACTGCAAACAAAGGCTGAAGTCTACTATCAAATCCAGGTGGGTGAGCAAAGGTTGTGGATTGAACACAATGAAATGTCGAGTTTGGCCTCCTCAATAGCAGGAGGGATGAGTATGGTGTGTTTGCAACTACTGGTTAAAAGTCAGTGTAGGTAAGCAATATCGCTCTAATTATTCACGGTATTGCGGTGCAAAAAGAACTTATGAGCATCGCTTTGGGCGACTAACATACCTTTTTGATTAAACACTTTCATAACCAAAGAGTGCTCGCCACGATTGATACCACGCAAAGAAAACTGAGTATTACTTTGTTTTGGCCCTGTGGCTGTTCCGTTGAGAAAGAGTTGCACGCTTAAACCTTGGGTAAATCTTGGTTCTATGGTGCCAGTTACGTATACACTGCCACTATTATCACGGATTGTTTGCTCATGCTCAGGAGAAGTGATTTTAGCTGTATATTGAATCGTTGGTGTTGTATCCGTTTGTTCGAGAATTTTAGTATCAACACTTGGCATGGTTAAAGCGCTGGCGTTGAGTTTGACTTCTTTTGAACCAGGTTGCGGTACATCCGAATAGACCCAATGGCCGTTTTTGTCTTTCCAGCGATAGATTTTTGGATTGGACTCTGCTGCAGCATCAATGCTTGTTAGGGTTAGCGTCATGCTAACCGACATTATAAGAAACCACTGACGCACCACAACTCTCCACAGTAAACTACTGTTCATACTTTAGTATAGTGTTGTTGGAATTGCGAGTTACAAATGAGTAACTCCGATAATAAATTTATTCGAGATATTTAATTTAACCTTTTGAATTAAATTAAAAAAGCCCGTAATTACGGGCTTGAGAACACATATGATTAAGAGTGCCAGAAACGCATAATGAGTTTTGGCTCTACAAGCTCAATACCGCGGTACTGAGCGTAGTAGTCTGTTAGCGATTAAACGCTGTAGTACATTTCGAACTCAACTGGGTGAGTTGTCATGTTTAATTTTTCAACTTCTTTCGACTTAAGTGTGATGTACGCATCGATTAGGTCGTCAGTGAATACGCCACCTTGAGTTAAGAACTCACGGTCAGCATCTAGAGAAGCAAGCGCTTCGTCAAGTGATGCTGCAACTGTTGGGATTTCTGCTGCTTCTTCCGCTGGTAGGTCGTACAAATCTTTGTCCATTGCATCGCCAGGGTGGATCTTGTTGCGGATACCGTCAAGACCAGCCATCAACTGCGCTGCGAAAGCTAGGTATGGGTTCGCCGCAGGATCTGGGAAGCGTACTTCGATACGACGACCCTTTTCTGATGGGATCACCGGGATACGGATTGATGCTGAGCGGTTACGTGCTGAGTATGCAAGCATAACTGGCGCTTCAAACCCAGGTACTAGACGCTTATAAGAGTTTGTTGCTGGGTTAGTGAATGCATTGATTGCTTTAGCATGCTTAATGATACCACCAATGTAGTAAAGCGCTTCTTCAGATAGACCGCCGTACTTGTCGCCTGCGAAGATGTTCTTGCCGTCTTTAGCAAGTGATTGGTGGCAATGCATGCCTGAACCGTTATCACCAACGATTGGCTTAGGCATAAAGGTTGCTGTCTTACCGTATAGGTGAGCCATGTTGTGGATAACGTACTTCATCTCTTGGATTTCGTCTGCTTTAGTTACCATAGTATTAAAGCGAGTCGCAATCTCATTTTGACCAGCAGTTGCTACTTCGTGGTGGTGCGCTTCAACAACGTGGCCCATCTCTTCAAGTACTAAACAAGTAGCTGCACGCCAATCATTAGACGAATCTACCGGTGCTACTGGGAAGTAACCACCTTTTACGCCAGGACGGTGACCTGTGTTACCACCTTCGTAGTCTTTGTCTGAGTTCCAAGCCGCTTCTTCAGCATCAATTTTGTACATTGAGCCAGACATGTCAGTTTTAAATTTAACATCGTCAAACAAGAAGAACTCTGGCTCTGGACCGAATAATACGGTGTCTGCAATACCCGTTGAACGCATGAACTCTTCAGCGCGTTTAGCTACTGAACGTGGGTCACGCTCGTAACCCTGGTGTGTGTTTGGTTCAACCACGTCACAACGGACGATAAGCGTTGTTTCTTCTGCGAATGGGTCTAGCTTAGCACTTTCTGCATCAGGCATAAGTACCATGTCAGATTCGTTGATGCCTTTCCAACCAGCGATAGATGAGCCGTCAAACATTTTGCCGTCTTCAAAGAAGTCTTCATCGGCTTGATGATGTGGGATCGATACGTGTTGTTCTTTACCTTTTGTATCTGTGAAACGTAAGTCAACAAATTTTACGTCGTGCTCTTTAATAAAATCTAAAACCGATTGTGACATGTGTCCTCCGACTCGTTGGGTTATTTTTTGCTGCAATGTACTGCAATTGCACCTTGATAAGCGTTAATCGTGCCAATTGTTTAACTGTTTGATTTTTAGTAATTTATTTAAATTCACTGATCTGTGAACGGATGTTTTGCACTAAATTGGTGCGTAAGTGTTCCATGGTGGTGCGTAATATTTTTCCTGACAACGACACTTTCCATTTCTGTTGTAGTTGATATTGATTAAATGCTCAAGGTATCAAGATATCGAATAGCTAAAAATTGCTCGAGTATATTCAGTTGTCTGCACTAATGGTGGTCTGGTATTGAGCAGAAAATTGAAATTAATTTCTAAATTTATAGAAAAAATACATTCTAAATATTGCATATAAAGCACCTTTCTTTAGGTATTTAATCGAAACTTTTCTTTGCTCATTAACTGCTTCTTAGATTAATTTTTACATCTTTTGTTTATATACGCTAACACCAAAGAGCCCGCATTTTATAGGCGACTTTTTGTTCACCATTTATTTGTCTGTATTTAGGTGAATGATACTGCATGTGAGGAAGTTGTATGTACATTATGCAATTTTGTATTTCTCAATTGTGTCCTGCGTGTTAATTGTGTTAATCGAGTTAATTTTTGTTTTGTTTTTTGTGTTGATCGGTTTCATTTTTTGGGTACTATGTACCTGATATTAATAAGTTGAGTCTAATGTTAAAGGGGCTACTTGATGCACTCTAATAGGCTAAATTTTCGTTTGTTACTGTTGATATGCAAGGAAGAAGTAAGGTGTTTTCTCGAGAGTCATTAGCATTAAGATTTGTTATTTTAGTATTTATTCCCCTCCTTATAATCATCTCTTATTTTTACTTAGACGAGAGAGAAACTTTACCTCTGGATAATATCACATTAAGCGATAGCGCTTTGAGTAACAAAGTGAGTATCTCTAGAGATAAGTACGGAGTTCCAAATATAAGCGCGAAAAGTGATCATGATGCTTTTTTCGCTATGGGATATGTTCAAGCTCAAGATCGGCTTTGGCAAATGGAGTTACAGCGCCGACTAATTAAAGGTACTTTGAGTGAGGTCTTTGGAGCATCAACAATTGAGCGTGATAAATATATGCGTACTTTGGGGCTGGCTGATGCTGCAAAAGAGGCGCTAAAAAGTTTAGGGAAGCGGGAAAAAGGCATCTTAGTTGCCTTCTCTGAAGGAGTGAATGCGTATATCAGAGATTCTGAAAACCTACCAATTGAGTTTAGGGTTTTTGGTGTCGTTGCTTCAAATTGGTCTCCTGAAGATTCATTAATGGTAGGTAAGCTACTTTCTTACTCTCTGAGTTTTGCTGCTAATTATGAACGCGCCAGAGTACAAGCTGCCGCTAAATTACCAGTGGACTATTTACACTCAATCTATCCAGAGCTTAATGATCAGCAATCTTTATCAGAGGATATATCACGTGTCGCTAAATTGGATGAGACGTTAAGCCAGTTAGCGAGTATCGAAGAAGCTTTATTGCTAGAGCATGGGATTGGAGGCAAATTTGCCGGGAGTAACGCTTGGGCAATTTCTGGGGAGTTAAGTGCTTCGGGCGATGCGATGTTGGCGAATGATCCTCATCTCTCTTTCCAAATGCCTTCATTATGGTATCGAGCGTCTTTGTTAGGCGGCGAAGTAAACGCATCAGGTATGACCATTCCAGGATTGCCTGTAATTGTATTTGGACATAATGCTCATATTGCTTGGGGCGGTACTAACATGCCCGCGGATACGCAAGATTTGGTCATAGTGGACCTTAATCGAGGAGGGAATTCTGCAGGAGAGAAAATTGTTCAAAGGGTAGAGGAGATCGCGGTTAAGGCTGACTTCCCAGCTCAATTTAGAAAAGCCCCAGAGACTATAAAACATACGGTTGCACAATCAAAATATGGGCCTATTCTAGATTATAGTGCTGGCGCGTCTCATGGGTATGCACTGAGATGGACAGCTTTAAATGACAGTGATACTTCTATTTCTGCCTTGATCGACCTGAATTATGCTTCTAATTGGGAAGAGTTCAGGAATGCGCTCCAGCTTCTTATCACGCCGACAATCAATTTTGTTTACGCAGATCGCCTAGGCAATATAGGCCTCAATAGCGCGGGTAAAGTTCCGCTTCGCAAAAAACATTCTGGAGCCATACCTGTTAATCAGTATGAGTTTGAATGGACTGGGTACATTCCTTGGGAAAGTATGCCAACGGAATTCAACCCTAAAAAAGGCTATATCATTAATGCCAACCAAAAACATGTCTCTGAGGATTATCCTTACTTCATTTCTATGGACTGGGCTCCTTCATATAGAGCGGAACGTATAGCATCTCTTATAGAAGGTGAGTTAAAGCGAGGACACAAACTTTCCATCGATACTTTCCGGAGTATTCAAGGTGATGTACTTGACTTAGGAGCGATAGATCTACTCAACCTTCTTAGAAATGACTATCCAAATCTGAAGCCTTTACTTGGTGAGCTACTACATTGGGACGGAGATTATAAATCTGACCCTGACGTTGGTGCTATATACCAAGTCATGATCAGAAATTTAAAAGTCAAATTATTCCATTCACAAAGTCTTGCTACACAATTTGGTGGCGGGCTAACCGCATCTAGTCTAACCGACAAACAGTTATTGCTCGCCTTACAAGACCATGAATTATGGTGTTCTGACACTTCAGAAAAATGTACAGATGAAATTAGGGATTCCTATCAAGCGACTTTAGTTGAACTTGAGCGTAAGTTTGGCGCTAGGCCGTGGTCATGGGGAGAGCTTGCGCCGAGAACTTTCGCGCATCAACCCTTTAGTGAAGCGGACTTTTCGAGACGAATTTTTGAGCGGCAGATCACTGGAGCTGGTTCATTAGATACAGTGAATGCCGCCGGTTATCGGTTTGATAGTGCTGATGGATATGAGCAGATATTTGGTGCTGGGTTTCGCCAAATTATGGTGTCGAGTAAGCAGGAAGGGTTTAAGTCTTGGTACATCAATTCAACGGGTCAGTCCGGCAATATCATGAGCCCACACTATGATGACATGATCGACTTATATGAAAGTAATCAATTAGTTACTGAAACACCGCAATAAATATAATAATTAATAAAAAGGAATTGTAATGAGGTTACTCTCCGAATTAGGAAAGACGGCGCCTAACTCTGTCTTTATTTCACTGTTGAGCGGCGCGATCGCAGGCCTTATCTACGCGTCGCTAGTTCCAGTTATTCTAATCGCAATTGAAGAGTTTAGCTATGTATTAGACGGCACCGCAGATTTTGTTGAGGTGCTGGGCGTGCAAATAGCACATCCAAATTTAGCGCTGTTATTTTTAGGTATTTGCGCTGCGATTTTTATTTTGCAATCAGTGTCAATGATTGCATTACAAAAGTCAGCATTAATGCTTGCGAGTAATATCCGAAAAAGATTGTTTGAAAAGATTCTAGGGGCTCCAATCGAGAACCTTGAGTCAGTTGGAACTTCTAAATTACTCGTTGTATTAAGTACAGATATCAGTCGAATTATGATGGGGGCGCAAGCAGTTCCTGGTCTGTTAGTCAGTTCAGTTATTTTGTTAGGTGTATTTTTATATATCTACTTTTTAAGTATGGGGGCATTTCTATTTTTATTGGTTTGTTTAGTTGTTTCAGTTATTACCTATCAAATTCCTATCATCTATTCCATGAGGTTTTTTAATAAATCAAGACAAGAAACAGATGAACTTCAAAAATCATTTCGCTCTTTACTAATGGGAGCGAAAGAGTTGAAAGTTAATAATGTTAAGCGAGAGTCATTTATTAAAAATGAGTTACTTAAAGCTGAAAATGAAATGCGTGAAACACTTACTAAAACGTATAACTATACAATCTTTGCTGAAAACTATGGGATGCTATTAACCTATCTAATTATCGCCGTTTTGGTTTTCTCTTTTGTTAATTACTACTCGATTGGTCATGGTGAATTACTGGGTATAGTTATGGTTCTGCTATATATATCCGGCCCAATTCGATGGATATTGCAATCAATAGCTCCAATTTATAGAGCTAATGCGTCATATAATAAAGTAGATCTGATTCTTGCATCTTTGTCTAAGGAGGTAGAGAGTGAATTAACCCCGGTTAGTAACTGGGAAAAAGTAACTTTCGATAATACTTGCTTTTCTTATAAAAAATCTAATTTTGAAGTTGGCCCAATTTCTTTTAGTTGTAGACGCGGAGAAATAACTTTTATTGTTGGAGGGAATGGCTCCGGTAAATCAACCTTCTGTAAGGTCGCTACACTTCATTATAGGGCAACATCAGGAAATATTATCTTTGATGATGTGAAAGTTGATGAAAGCAATATTGATAGTTATCGCCAGTCAATAAGTGTTATCTATAGTGATTATCACTTATTTGAAAAGCTGCATGGAATTGATTTAGAAAATAGTGATGTTATAGATGAAATTAATTATTGGTTAGTGAAGCTTAACCTCGATGAGAAGGTGTTTTTAGAAGGAGATGGATTCTCTACTTTAGAACTTTCAGATGGTCAAAAAAGAAGGTTAGCATTAATAGCTAGTATTGTAGAAGATAAAGATTTTTATTTATTTGATGAATGGGCTGCAGATCAAGATCCTCAATTCAGAGAGATTTTTTACAAAGAAATCCTACCTATTTTAAAGTCAAGAAATAAGTTGATTATAGTTATAACTCATGATGATAGATATTATAACTTATCAGATCAGCTCGTTCATTTAGATAAAGGAGAGGTTCAGCTAAGTGCTTCAAGGTTAAATTATGGCGAGGCTAAGGCTGAAAAATCAAATTTTAAAAACTCAGAAAATAATAAGGATAACGCATATGAGGTTTGATTTTTCTCTAGCGCAGAAGGATGTTTACTTCGATCAGCTACATTGTATTGGTAATGCTAAATATAATATTGGTGGATATGTTGATATAAGCTCGGCAAATGTCACATCTTTATTAGAAGCAAGTGATCAGGTTATAGCAAGTAACCCTATGTTTAGTTTGACTATTGAGCATGAGCATGATGGTCCCAAAGCAAGATTTGATAACGCTTTACATATTAAGTCTACGGTGGTTGATTATAGAGACGCTATTGAACCGATTAAGTCAGCGCAGGAGCTTGTGAAAGAAATATTTTCTCAGCCCTTTGATCTTAAGGGAAGATGCCTCTACAAAACTTATATCATTCAACTGACAGATCAAAGGATCTGGTTTGTAGGTGTAGCGCATCATTTGCTGATTGATGGCTGGGGGTTTGCGCTATGGGCTGAGGCACTTTCAAAAGCTTATGAATCAAAAGAATATCAGGTTAATGAGCACGCGCAGCAAAACTATTTTGAACAAGACTCAGTATACTTGGAGTCAGAACGGTATCAGAAAGATAAGGAATTTTGGAAGTCTTACTTGCATTGTTCTAAAAGGAATATACTTGTTCCAAATAGGAAATTGGAATCGAAAAGCTCAAGTGAGAGAGTTGTTTTTTCAGTAGCGCGAGATAAGTATGAAAGCTTATTTTCAAACAAAGGGTTTCTAGCTAAGTCCCCTGGTACTGTATTTTTGTCTCTTGTTTTTATAATGTTCTCTAGACTATATAGAGAGCGTAATTTTAATGTAGGGTTACCAGCTCACAATCGAAAATCAGCGAAACAAAAGAATGATATAGCTCTATATACAAGTGTTAGCCCTATATCGCTAGCTTATACATCAGACACCTCATTTGATCAGTTTCTTAGCTATGTAGCTTCTGAGCAAAAAAAAATATATCGACATCAGAAATACCCAATTGGTCATATTGTTTCTGATATGGGCCCTGAAGCAAGAAGTGGTCTCTATGATGTGTGTGTGAACTTCTTAAAATTAAATAATAGTTGTCGCTTTGCTAAAGCGCATGCATCTTACCATTATATCGAAAACCCTTTCCAAACTACTCCTTTTAACTTAACCATTTGGGACAATGGAGAAGTGCAGCCTGTTGAACTACAGGTGGATTATCACATGGGGTACTTTTCAAAAGAGGAAATTGCACAGCTTTTAGAAATACTTTTTTCTCTTCTAGAACAAGTTTCAAATAATCCAGAGGTAAAACTCTCTGAATTAATGCTTACATCTGAGAAAAATAAATCGTTATCTCTGTCCGACACTGGACTTGATGAGGAAATACAACCATTTATTACCTTATTTTTGGAGCAAGTGCGGAAATCTCCGAATACCGTAGCTGTGTCGTGTCAAAACAGAGAACTTACTTATGAAGCCTTAGATCTTTCTTCAACGCGGCTTGCATTGAGATTCAAGGAAATCGGGGTCAAAGCCGGTGATCTCGTAGGGCTAATGCTTCATCGCTCAGAAAGAATGGTGGAAGCGATTGTAGCGCTGAGTAAAATTGGAGCTGGTTTTGTGCCGATGGATCCGAGCTATCCAGTTAGCCGCCTAAAGCATATGGCACATGACAGTAATATTTCATTGCTTGTCATCGATAGTGATTTCTCTGAGTTAGCATTTGAGCTAACAGATAAGATTTATATTGTAGAGTCACTTTGTGAAAATACCGCTGTTGAAATTGGTTCGACTACCGTAGCCAAAAACGATAGCACTGCTTATGTTATATATACCTCGGGCTCTACAGGTACGCCAAAAGGCGTTGAAATTTCGAATCTATCTTTAGCTAACTTTTTGCTCTCAATGAGGAAAAAACCAGGAATCAGCCATGGAGATAGATTATTAGCCGTCACTCCATTTAGTTTTGATATATCTATTTTAGAACTATTACTTCCGTTAATAAGTGGAGCGACGGTCAAAGTATTTCCTTCACGTATAACCCATGATCTGCAAGGTTTGGTTGATGAAATTAACAAACCTGATACCAGCATCGTACAGATGACTCCTAGCGCATGGAAGTTGGTATTAGCTTCTAGCTGGCAAGGTAAACCTAGCTTAAAGGCGCTTGTGGGAGGAGAAGCTCTGCCACAGCATTTAGCAACTGAGCTAACAAGCAAGGTTGATGCGCTTTGGAATATGTATGGGCCAACTGAAACAACAATTTGGTCAAGCTGTATCCGAGTGGAAGAGAGTTGGAGTGTAAATTCAATAGGCCATCCAATCGCTAATACACAGATGGCAATTCTAGATAGCCAGCATAGCTTCATGCCTGTGGGTTGGACGGGTGAGTTATACATCAGTGGTAAGGGGTTGGCAAAAGGCTACTTTAATCAACCTGAGCTAACTGCTAGTCGCTTCATTAGTTGTAATGGAGAGCGTTGGTATAATACGGGAGATTTAGCGAAAATACAGGCAGATGGTAGTGTTGAATTTGTAGGACGAATAGATACTCAAGTTAAATTCCAAGGGTACAGAATAGAACTAGGTGAAATAGAGTCAATACTGAAAAAGTTACCGAATATCTCTGACGCAGTTGTTCTAATCAAGACATCTGACTCTGGTCATCAGTGTTTATGTGCTTACTATATCTCTGAAAATGATGAGTTATCCTCTGAACATTTGAGAGCCGCCGCTTCTGAATACCTTCCATTACATATGCTTCCAAGCCATTGGCAAGCACTTAAAGCGTTTCCTTTAACACCAAGTGGCAAACTAGATAGTAAGTCACTTTCACTACCTTCGAGTTTTGCACAAGTAAGCACAACTGAAAATGAAGATCGTTTGATACAGGAGCTGGCAGCCGTTATTTGCCATCACCTTCAGATACCTCACCTTGATGCAGAGACAAACTTTTTTGATGCAGGAGCAAGATCCCAAGAAATGGTTGAGCTTGTGCCAAAGTTGAATGAAGCATTGAGTTTGTCACTAACTGTTGTCGATATGTTTAGTTATCCCTCACTTAACGCGCTGGCTCAAGTCATTGATGCCTCTGCGACCCGCAACTCCGAGGCAAAAAGCCGAACAGAGCAACTTCAATCAGGCAAATCAAGGCTTCAAAGAAGATTGAATACAAGGAAACAAGTCAATGAGTACTAATCAAAATTATCATGGTGCTGAAATCGCAGTCATAGGTATGTCTTCGCGATTCCCCAAAGTGAACTCGACACAAGAGTTTTGGCAATTGTTGCGAGAAGGCCGGTGTGGATTGTCAACATTCTCTTCTGAAGAGTTAGAGCGTGCAGGTGTGGATAGTGAGCTGATATCGCAAGACTCTTATGTTCCAGTTAAGGGGGTTGTGGAAAATGCGATGGCCTTCGACGCAGAGTTTTTTGGATATAGTGAGCGTGAAGCTATTTTAATGGATCCTCAATTGAGGCTCTATCATGAGACTGCTTGGCAAGCTCTTGAAGATGCTGGTTGTGGGAGAGAGACGTTAAATGAGAGGTTGCTGGGCGTTTTTGGTGGAGCTTCAGCAAACCCATTATGGACAGCTCAATTTAGCCAAGCCGCTTCTGAAGGTGGTGCACAAGCTTACGAGATAATTAATCTCGTTAGTCGAGACTTTTTTAATACTCGTTTGGCATACAAGTTCAATCTAAATGGTCCAGCTGTGACTGTACAGTCAGCTTGTTCAACAGGCTTAGTTGCAATTCACCAAGCTTGTCAAAGTCTGTTAAGTGGGGATAGTGATATTGCGTTAGCTGGAGCTGTTTCATTATCTACCAACCCAGCTTTAGTTGAACCAGATATACAAGGATATGTTTATCAAGAGGGAATGATCCTCGCTCCTGATGGTCAATGTAGGCCATTCGATGAAAGTGCTCAGGGGACGGTCTTGAGTGATGGAGTCGGGTTTGTCGTTTTAAAGCGACTACATGATGCAATTACCGATGGTGATCAAATTCATGCTGTTATTAAAGGTTCAGCAATTAATAACGATGGTAATAATAAAGTAGGATATACCGCACCAAGTGTTGCAGGCCAGCGAGATGTGTTAAGTACAGCACTACAGATTGCTGGTGTTGAGCCACAAGGCATCGGTTACATTGAAACTCATGGAACAGGAACAAAGCTGGGAGACCCTATAGAGGTGCAGGCTTTGAACCAAGTATATGGCGTTAATAGATCAACGCCTTGTTTAATTGGCTCAGTAAAAAGCAACTTTGGCCATTTAGATACCGCAGCAGGTATCGCTGGGTTTATTAAGGCGGTACTCGCTATAAAGCATGGCGGGATTCCAGCAAGCTTGCATTACAAGGATGCAAATCAGAAGTGCCAGTTTTCTGAATCTGGGCTAATGGTATCGGATCACTTCCAGCAATGGCCATCAGCAGGGGTAAAACGTGCCGGCGTCAGCTCGTTTGGGATTGGTGGAACAAACGCGCATATTATTTTAGAAGAGTATCGAAAACCCGCAATGGAATCAGTGCAACAAAGTGCTGCCTTTATTCCTGTTACTGGTCATTCTAAAGAGAGTCTACAACGTAACTTAGCCGCAATGCAGAGCTGGTTGCGGTCAAATACTAACGATTCACTATCTGCTGCTTATACTATGTTATTTAAGCGTTCAAAGCAGAGTATTAAGTCTGCACTTGTTCATGATGCCGACAATCAATACATAGCGACAGCGTTTAATAAGGAGCTGCACCCTGAATCACTGGTATTCATGTTTAGTGGTCAAGGCTCTCAATACTCTAAGATGGCACAATGGCTATATAAGAATGATACAAAATTTAGAGAAGTAGCAGAGTTATGCTCTACACACATAGATGAGCTCACAGGTGTTAATGTATGCGAATTACTTTGGGGAAATACTGAGCAGATAGCAAGTGACGAACAGTTACGAGCAACAAAACTTGCGCAACTTACACTGTTCACCGTTGAGTTTGCAATTGCTCAAAGTCTAATTGATAAAGGGTATCGGCCTAGTGCGTTAATTGGGCATAGTCTTGGTGAGTATGTTGCTGCGACAGTTGCTGGGGTATTCAGCCTTCAAGACGCGATAAAGGTTATTAGCGCTAGAGCCCAAATTATGTCTCGTGCTACGCCGGGGAAAATGATTGCAGTGAATGGCAGTTGGACTCAGTTTGACACGTCAAAGTGGTCGAATGTATCAATTGCGACTATTAATTCTGAAAAGAACTATGTTGTTGCTGGAGCAGTCCAGGATATTGAGATATTTATTTCAGATGCACGAAGCAATGGATTAGAAACTACAGAGCTCAATACATCAAGTGCATTTCACTCTTCATTAATGGATCCACTGTTAAGTGACTTTGAAGCTGAGTTCAAAGGGATTCAACTGAATACTCCCAATATGCCGATTATCTCAAATGTGACAGGTGATTGGGCAGGTGAGCAGGAACTATGTGATGTCTCTTATTGGGTTAAGCACTTGCGTCATACGGTTCAATTTCACAAAGGTATCAGCACGCTGTTGTCAGGACCAAGTCGAGCTTTTGTTGAAGTTGGTCCAGGTAATACGCTAGCCAACATTGTGTCACGCCATGGGCAATTAGAAAGTCAGAGTTTAGTCCTGCATACCACCCGCGCAAAAAGAAACGAAAAGAATGAACATACAGCATTCAATAAGTGTTTAGGGCAGCTTTATACGCTTGATATTGAACCTGATTGGAGCAGGGTACTTCAAGGTTTTAACAAGATCGCCGACCTTCCTCCTTATCAATTTGATAGCAAAGTTTATAAAACTCAGTTTTCAGGTTTTAGAGAAACGGCAGAAGAGGATGTTGAAGGATTTTATAAGCAACAGTGGAGTAAACAAGCGCTATCACTCCTATCACAGGATAGTGACAATAAAGGTAATATACTCGTTCTCGATGATAACAGTCATTTTTCCCAAAATATTATCAAGCAGTTAGAGTTGGAAACAGCAAGCACAATAACGACTGTTAGGGTTGGAGAAGTATTTAAGCGAGAGGATGAAAACCGCTACATTATGAGAGCGGAAATATTTGAAGATTATGAAAAGCTAGTTGCGGAATTAACGCGGTTAGTGACATTACCGACAAAAATTATCTCATTTTGGCCAAGTTTAAGCACTATTGACAACTATCATAGCATCCTCACATATCTCCATTTAGCAAGAGCATTCTCAAATGTCTCTTACCAAGATGAGATGAGTTGGTTTGCGATAACAACAGAAGCTTGTAACGTTACAGGTATAGAGTTGCTTAAACCCGAACAAGGGCTGGTGTACGGCACACTGAAAGTAATTTCTCAAGAGCATCAGAACATCTCAGCGCATCAAATTGACTTTGATAGTTCAAGTTTTAGTCAGTCTCAGTTACTTCCAATAATACGTTCTAAAAAATTGTCCACTGTAAGTGCGGTGCGAGGCAGAAATCTTTGGCAACCAGAGTTTCTAAAAATTGGCAAGGAGCTAGAAAAGAGCAGTTCACCTGTAGTTATTCGTGATAATGCGACTTATGTAATTACAGGTGGATTCGGAGGTGCAGGACAAGAACTTGCTCGTTATTTAGCGTCAACATATAAAGCTAACTTAGTGTTAGTGAGTCGAACAGACCGTTCATCTTCTCCTCTTATTGCTGAATTGAACTCCTATGGTGCCAATGTAACTTGCCTTGAGGCGGATGTAAGTACACCGCGATCAGCTCAAATAATTTGGGACAAAGCCGTCACTGAGTTTGGCCAAGTTAGCGGTGTATTTCACCTAGCGGGACTGCCAGGTGAAACGATGGTGATGAACCAAACAAATGAAATTGTGCATAAGGTACTAGCTGCAAAGCTGGGAACCGCCAACGCTTGGGTTGATATTTGCGAGCGTGAAGAGATGGAGTTCGTCGTACTATTTTCTTCGGTTACGGGGATTTTAGGTGGCATGGGTCAAAGTGACTATAGCTCAGCCAATGCTGGTTTGGATTGTATAGCAGAAGCAGCCCATAGTAGAGGTATAGATAGAGTTTTCAGTATTCGCTGGGATGCTTGGAAAGAAGCTGGAATGGCTGTAGAGGCATTAAATGGCAGAAGACGGATTACAGCACATCAAACTCATCCACTGTTGGGCGATCAAATTATCAATGAGTCAGGCCAGACGGTCTACTGTAAGCAATTTCATACAGAGAGGGATTGGCCGCTTGCTGAGCATTGGGTTATGGGTTTACCAACGATTCCTGGTGCAACCTATTTGGAGATGGCTGCAGCTGCATTTCAGCATTCAACCCCTTCAAAGCACATCACTTTAAAAGACGTATACTTTCTATCTGGTGCAGCCCTATCTGCAGGAGATTGGTCTGATTTATATACCAACCTAACAGTCGATGGCAATGGTACTCAATTCGAAATTACGAGTTATCAGCCGAGTAATGAGTTGTACCAAATTCATGCGAAAGGGCAGGTAAGTGGAGTTTCGAGCGCGCAGCCAGAAAGCATGTCGATTAATGAGCTAATTAATTCAATTCAAGGAAGAGTATTCGACAATGTTTCTGGTGCTGCAGACCTTGGGGCTCAAGCTCTTGGTGTGAGCCGAAATGCAGAGCAGCACGATCAGTTGATGAAGTATGGTGAGAGATGGAACTGTTTTGAAAAGGTGTGGATCGGCGAGCGCTCAGGCCTAGCTAAAATGCACTTACCTGCACAGTTCGATACTGATATTAATGACTACAGTTTACATCCTGCCTTACTGGATTGCGCAACCTCTTATCTGAGAGCTTTTATTGATGGTGGCGTCTATATACCAATTAGCTATGCAAAGCTTACCCAATATTCGAAGCTTGAAGGTCAGTTTTATAGTTTTGTCGAGTTGCAGAGTCAGGACAGCAAATCGGGAGTCATGAGCTTTGATATTTGTTTACTCAGCTTAACAGGAGAGCAGCTAGTAACTATTTCAAATTTCACGATGAAGAAAATTGAAACAGACTTAGCTAGCTCTTCAAGTAAGGTAAGCAATATACCTCTTAGTGAATTTGTATATAAACATAAAGCGATGCCAGCAGGCATTGATAATAGTACTGCAATGAGTGTTATCGAACAGACATTAGCTCACCGTCAGCCAGTAACTTTGTATGCAGCATCGGATTTTATAAAGCGCTATGAAAACTCCGCAGATGGTGACACTGGTTTATTCGACCTGAATGACGCGTTACCACAACAAACACGACCTAGACCTGATTTGGAAGTGGATTTTGTTGCAGCAAAAACTCCCACTCAAAAATCATTAGTGTCAATTTGGGAGCAAATGCTTGGATTAGAAAAAGTAGGGATTCAAGACGACTTCTTTGAGCTTGGTGGGGACTCTCTCGTTTTGATGCAGATCCATAAAAAAGTACAACAAACATTTGATGAAAAAATAGCGGTTGTTGAACTGTATAACTATCCGACAATTCAAAAACTCGCCGAATATATAGACTCTTCATCTAACGAAGATGACGATACTTTATCTCAGGTTTCTTCTCGAGTTGAGAAGAAAAAAGCAGCAGCCCTTCGCCGCAGAAAAAAACAACAAAAGGACTAACAGAAAATGAAATCAACAGAAGAATTAAAAGAATATTATCAGGATGACATTGCCGTTATTTCAATGGCTGGTCGCTTCCCCGGTGCAAACAGTGTCGAAGAGTTTTGGCATAACCTTGAAAATGGTGTCGAGTCAGTCAGGTTTTTTAGTCAAGAAGAGCTATTGAACTTAGGGGTTGATCCTGCACTTTTAGAAAACCCGAACTTTGTTGGTGCTGAGGGGGTACTTGAAGGCGTAGAGAATTTTGATGCTGAATTCTTTGGTTTCTCGCCTAGAGAAGCTGAATTGTTAGACCCACAGCATCGGATCTTCCTTGAGGTAATTTGGGAGCTGTTAGAAAGAGCGGGTTATGGTGCTGAAGAAGGCGACAACATCATTGGTGTTTATAGTGGAGCCGGTGCTAGTTCCTATCTGTCGAGAAACTTATTATCACACCAAGACTATGTAAGGGACGTTGGGACCTTTAAAGTCTCTCTCTCAACGGGACAAGACTTTGTCTCGACAAGAGCAAGCTACAAGCTTGGCTTATCTGGACCTAGTATCAATATTAATACTTTATGTTCGTCTTCAGCTGTTGCTGTTCACTATGCGAGGGAAGCGTTGCTTGCATATCAATGTGACATTGCGGTAGCTGGAGGAGTTACAATATCAAACTCAAGAGAAGATGCTTTATTTTACCAAGAGGGCGGCATAGGGTCCTTTGATGGTCACTGTAGAGCCTTCGATGCGAGGGCTGCCGGTACAGTTGCTGGGAATGGTATTGCGCTTGTTGCTTTGAAACGCATGGAAGATGCACTAGAAGATGGCGATCAGATCCTTGGCGTACTAAAGAGCAGTGCAATTAATAACGATGGCGGGGACAAAGCAAGTTATACCGCGCCAAGCCCTGAAGGGCAATCGAGGTGTATTACAGAAGCTCTTGAAAGCGCAGAGATAGATCCTGCGACGATTAGCTATATAGAAGCACATGGAACAGGTACTAACTTGGGGGATCCGATAGAAGTATCTGGTTTGACTAGAGCATTTCAACGCTATACGGATAAAAAGCAATTCTGTGGCATTGGTTCTGTGAAAACAAATATTGGGCACCTCGTATCAGCGGGGGGAGTTGCCAGTATGATAAAGACGTTGAAGGGGATGGAGCATCACAAGATACCTGCAAGTCTAAACTTTGAACAACCTAATCCAAAAATTGATTTTGCTAATAGCCCATTTTTCGTTGTTGATAAAACGATCCCGTGGGAACCAAGTGCAGGTGACAAGTTAAGAGCTGGTATTAGTTCATTTGGCATTGGTGGAACGAATGCACATTTAATCGTAGAAGAAGCGCCTGAGTTACCTAAGTCTGATTCAGCTAGTGGACTTCATCTAATCGTGTTGTCTGCAAAAACAGCATCCTCATTAGTAAAAACGAAAGAAAACCTGCTTGAGCACTTGAAGTGCTGCCCAGAGCTAAATATTGCTGACGTTGCTTACACGTTACAAGTCGGTAGGAGAAATTTTAAACACAAGTTTGTCACTGTTGTCAGTTCAATAGATGAATTAAAGAATAAGCTGACAGGAGACGACAAGCGATTCACGATCCATAGTGCCCAGAACAAAACAGAGCGAGATATTTGTTTTATGTTCCCCGGTCAAGGTAGTCAGTATGTCGGTATGGCGAAAGCTTTATATGAAAATGAAGCTGAGTTCAAAAAGCATTTAGATCAGTGCTTTGAATTAATACACACGCATTGCTCTTTGTCCTTAAAAGAACTTTTGTTTTGTGAGAATTCAACTGCTGCCAGTACACAACTTAAACAAACTCAGAATGCTCAATTAAGTTTATTTAGTGTTAGTTATGCACTAGCTAAACTGCTAATAAGTTGGGATGTAAAACCACAAAGCATGATTGGTCACAGTATCGGTGAGTATGTGGCAGCGTGTTTGTCCGGTGTATTTACTCTGGAAAATGCAATAAGACTCGTTGCAAAGCGTGGTGAGCTCATGGCGGGTATGCCACATGGCAAAATGTTGTCGATTCCAATCGCTGCAAGTGAAGTGTCTAACTGGGTAAGAGAGGGAGTTTGGCATTGCGTTCAAAATAGCGAACATTCACAGGTTTTGGGAGGGCAGCCTGAAGCAGTTGACGCTTTATTAGCTGAACTAAATGCAGCAGGAATTGAAGCTTCTCTGCTACATACATCTCATGCGTTTCACAGCGGGATGATGGCTGCTGCACTTCAGCCATTCATAGAGTTTGCAAGCACAATACCGATGAATAAACCAACTATCCCGTTTATCTCAAATGTATCGGGTGATTGGGCTGAGGAAGAAGTTTGCAGCCCAGAATATTGGGCTAAACACCTGCGTCAAACTGTGAAATTTAACGATGGATTAGAGACATTATGGTCTGAGGATACTAGCCGTGTGTACGTTGAAGTTGGCCCAGGGACTACCTTACGATCATTTATAAAGACGTTGAGCAATAACCAAGCTCATGTTGCAAGTACATTACCTAAACCTGCAGAGCAAGAGTTTACACTGGAAAGTATCGCATTTACGCGTGCTGAAATATGGGCAGCGGGGATCACACTACCTTTTGAAGAGTATTATTCTACGCAAAAGCGCCACAGAGTTCGTCTTCCTACCTATGCATTTGAGCCAAAAAGATATTGGATTGAACCTGCAGCAACAGGTAAGCAGTTATTTAAACCTGATTTAATTTTAACGAAAGATTCTGATATGCCCAGCACCACAAAACCGCTTGTAGAGGGGGCATTACGTTGGGAGTTAAAAGCGGTTGAACAACATACGACGTTGTCAGACGCACAATTGGCAGCTATCAAGGCGATGCAACAAGGTGTTACAGAGCAGCTTGCGACTATTCTTGGTAGTAGTATGGATGTCAAAGGTGAAGGCTTAGAGTTAAAGTTTGCAAATATAGAGTCTCAAATTGATGGTAGTAGTGATGACCTTGCATTGGCTTCCAATCATAGCCGTCCAAGTTTTGCGCCTGATTATGTTGAACCAAGAACGGAGCTTGAATCACTACTAGCGCAGCAATGGCAAGAAGTTTTGGGGTATAGCCCAGTTGGAATAGAAGATAATTTCTTTGAAATGGGTGGGCATAGCTTAATGGCGGCTGCCTTAGTAACCAAAATGCGCAAGCAGTTTGAATTTGAGATACCACTTCAGGAATTATTGCAATTACCAACTATTTCTGCACTTTCCGAATTAATTGAAACTCGGATGTGGTTACTTGAGCAAGAAAATAGTGAGGCCGATACGACTGAACCTGTTGAGGTGCTTGAACTATGAATGTTGAGGCACTTTTACAAGAGCTTCGGGCTCATCACGTTAAATTAAATATCAAAGGTGACAAGCTGGTTTGTGAATTACCAAAAACGGGAATTCCTGATAGCCTGAAGACGACACTGATAAGTAATAAAGAAGCGTTGAAGTCGTTTTTAAATAAGCTTTATAAAGATAATAAGAAACGCCACACGATTCAAAAGGTCGATAAAGCTTGTGAAATACCACTGTCATTTTCACAGCAAAGCTTGTACTTAGCGCAAAAGTTTGCGTCAGGCAACGAGTATTACAACAGTCACTTCTTATTCGATATTAGTGGTGAGATTGATTTTTCTTGCTTTCAACTTGCTGTGCGCAAGTTGATAGAGCGGCATGAAATATTGCGGACTTGTTATGGCGAAAATTTAGGAATGCCGTTTCAGTTTGTAATGCCAATGGAAAGTATCGACATGACAAAAATCTGCGAGCTTGTTTCCGTGGTTCATAAAAACGATGAAGAAATAGAAGCGCAGATTAGAACAAGTATAAATATCTATTTTGATTTGGAACGTGATGCTCCTATCAGAGTTAAATTATTTAGAACGAAAGAAAGATATTTAGTGTTGTTTGTTATACACCACATCGCAACAGATGGATTTTCCGGTGGTGTTTGTAGTAAAGAGCTATGTCAATTGTATCTTCATGCGGTTGAGAAATCAGATGAGAGTTTGGCTCCATTAGATATTCAGTATGCAGATTATGCATTTTGGCAGCGTTCCCCTGAATGGATGGAAATGCAAAATGAAGGGATTGAATATTGGCTTGAAAGGCTAGAGGGTGCGCCAAAAGTAAATCAACTTCCATATGATTTTCCACGCCCACGTCAGTTGGATTATAGCGGTAGGACACAGCAGTTTAAGCTTGATTCCCTGAGGCTGGCTAAACTGAAAAAACTTGCTGCACGAGAAGAGACAACCTTGTTCATGCTGTTACATGGCCTGCTTGGTGTGCTAATCGCTAAAGTGAGTGGTCAATACGACAACACTATAGGTGCACCCATTGCAAATAGGCTGAATCCTCAGCTGGAGTCATTAATAGGCTTTTTTGTTAATACCTTACCAACAAGAGTACAAATTGATGCTAAACAAAGCTTAATTGATATTCTTCGACAGAATAAAACTAATCTATTGAATGACTTTTCGCATCAAGAAGTGCCAATCGATGTGCTTATTTCTGAGAGGGCGGGAGAGCGCTTGGTAAGCGGTTCAAATCTATTTCAGGTGCTATTTGTGATGCAAAACACGCCTGAGATGATGCTTGAATTCGCTGACACAAAAATGGAGCTGAAAAACTTTGATGCCCATACTGTGCGATTTGATATAGAGCTTCACATCACGGAGCTTAATGATGAGCTCGATATTAGTTGGATGTATGCAACAGCACTTTTTAAAGAAGAAACGATTAAGAGTTTGCATGACAGCTTCATACTGCTCATTGATACCTTTTTAAATAATCCCGAAATAAATTGTTCAGATTTCTCGATAGTTAATAAGAAGCAACAAATACAGCTAGAGAAATTACAGACGAAAGAAGCGGTTCCTCTTGCTGGTGCCTCTGTGCAAGAAGCATTTGAGAGCACGGCTAGAGATTACCCAGAGAGTATCGCGTTAGTTGATAAAGAAGAGACAATTAGCTATGGCAGTTTAAACGCGCAAGCGAATAAATTAGCCCATTACTTAATTGAGACTGAGAATGTTAAACCTGGTGATTTAGTGGCATTTTTAGTTCCGAGGGGCATAGATCAAATCATAACGTTGATGGCCATATTGAAAGCGGGTGCAGGCTATATTCCAATCGACGAAGCATTACCTTTAGAGCGTATTGATCAGATATTACAAAATTACCCAAATAGCTTGTTGATATATGGAGCCTGCTCTCAGGCGTGCATCAGTGAGCACAATAATAAAAGGCAACTGTCATCGCTAATTTTGAGTAATTACCCAGTTACTAATCCGGTGCTCGAAGTGGGGCTACTAGAGTCGCCCTGCTATGTTTTACACACCTCAGGCTCTACAGGTAAGCCAAAAGCGGTACAGATGTCACATAAAGCGCTGTTGAATTTGATTGTGACCATTGGGGTTGCTCAACCTCTTTTAACGAAACAGCCTACTTGGTTGCAATACGCATCAATCGGTTTTGATATGAGCTTTACTGATATTTTTATGGCACTTAGTAACCATGGTAAGTTGGTACTAACTCGTCGAGAGTGTATGAGTGACCTAGACTATCTTAGTAAAACGATTGTGGATCATGATGTCAGCGTTTTAAATTTGCCACACTCAATGCTGCACATTTTATTGAGTTATTGGGTAGAAAGTCACGTCAATCCAGCGCAACTGAATTGTGTGATATCTACGGCTGAGCAACTAAAAATAACTCCAGCGATCAGAAAGTTCTTTTCACGCAATAATCGAATACAACTTGTTAATCATTATGGTCCTACAGAGACACACGTTGTGACTGCATTAAATCTCTCAAAAGTACCAGAGACTTGGGCTGATATACCTAATATTGGGTCGCCAATAGCGAATGTGAGCTGCTTGGTACTTGACGAGTTTGGCTATCAAGTACCTGTAGGCGCTATGGGGGAGTTGTATATCACAGGTGCATGCTTGGCCGATCAGTATCTCGGAGAGCCTGAGCTGACGAAGGAAAAGTTTACTGAGCTACCTCATTATCCTCATTTGGGTGAGCGATTTTATCGTACGGGAGATTTGGTTCGTTGGACGTCAAATGGCAACTTAGAGTATTTAGGTAGAAGCGACCAACAGGTGAAACTGAGAGGCTTCCGAGTTGAACTAAGTGAAGTGGAGACTACCTTAGCATTGCATCCAGACGTAGATATGGCATCCGTAAAATGTGATGAATTCAACGGAGATAGCAAGCTAATTGCTTACTTTACTGTAAAGGGAAGAACACCTTCACAAACTGAGCTAAATGAATTTTTGCTTTCCAAGCTACCTTACTACATGTGTCCAAGCTTATTTATCGAAGTCACTTCATTTACATTTAATATCAACGGAAAAGTAGACAAAAATGCGTTGCCTAAGGCTGATTTCTCGGTACTAGAAAGTCACTATAGTGAACCTGAAACTCCGACAGAGTACCGCCTTCAAGGTGCGTGGCAATCATTGCTCAATGTTGAGAAAGTAGGCCGTAATGATAACTTCTTTAACTTAGGTGGGCACTCGTTACTTGCATCACAACTCTCTGCTGGGATCCAGCAAGAAACCGGCATAAAACTATCAGTAAAAACGATTATGGAAGCCCCTATTTTGAGGGAGCAAGCGCGCTTATTCGATGAGCTAAATTATTTGCAGAATGTTGAGAGCCTAAAGGCTGGACAAACAATCAAGGAGGAGGGGGTGCTATGAAAGAACTTAAACTATCACTAGAAAATTATCTACATGAAGGCGTGGTTAAGTTAGAGGGCGTGTTTTCTCAAAACGATATTGAGACCTTAGAAATGCACCTTCGAGATCATATTGGTGTTGAAAAACGGGGGGTTGTCTATGAGCAAGATGGAGTTACGGTACGCGGCATTCATGGTATTCACTTGTACCATGAGTTTTTCTCCACATTAGTAAAACAGGAAAAATTACTTGGTATCGTTCGGAAAACCCTAGGTGACAACTGCTATGTGCATCAATCCAAAGTAAATGTTAAGAAAAAAGGGGTTGGGGAATTCTGGCCATGGCATCAAGATTTTGTGTTTTGGCATAATAATGACCATATAGAGAAAGAAGAACTAGTCAATATCGCCATATTTCTCGATGATGTGGACTTTATTTCTGGTCCTTTGTGGTTTATTCCAAACTCGCATACGCAAGGGAACCTCTGCCAAAATATAACGCTTGAAGCTCAGCCTGATAAATCATGGTCGAATGATGTGGCTTCAGCGCTTACTTTCCAAGTGCCAATTGAAGAAGTTGACAAGCAAATTCAGATGAATGGTGTTGCTCCCGCAATAGGTAAAAAAGGCGATGTCATCGTTTTCCACCCACAAACTATTCATGGTAGCCCTAATAACTTAGGGCCAACGGATAGACGGTTGCTTATTCTGACCTACAACAAAGTGAGTAACGTAAGCAAGTCTCTTTCAAGCCGGCCTGAGTTTTTGTGCTCACCAGTCACTTATTAAGGAGTATGATAATGGTGAAGGAATTAATTAATGATGCTGCGTCGGCAGGGGTTTTTCTCTCATTAGATGAAGCAGGACAGTTGAAATATGAACTATCTGTAGATGAGTTTCCAGAACAGCTAAAGCAAAAAATTATTCAAAATAAAAACGAAATCATTGCCTTTTTTGAAGGATTATCAAGTTTAAATTCAAGTCCCGGTTACAGTACTCAAGATGCTATCGAGAAAGCATCTGAGGCATCGGTATCTTTCGCCCAACAGCGCTTTTGGTTGATTGATAATATTGAAGGCGGAAGCGCCCACTATAACATGCCAGGTGCTTTTCAGTTAGAGGGTGAAATAGATTTACACGCTATTGAACGGGCGTTTGTAGAAGTTATACAGCGACATGAAGTACTACGCACAACATACCATGAACTAGATGGTCAAGTTACTTTGCAGGTCCACGATATTGAAAGTTTCCCTATCAAGCAAACCTCTATCGAGCATTTAAGTGCGGAGCTGGTAAATAAAAAACTCACTGAACTGCTCAGCCTAGAGGCATCTAGAAGTTTTGATTTAGAAAATGATCTTATGATCCGTTGTCATCTCATCAAGCTCTCCAATAACAAATATGTTGTTGGGGTGAACATGCATCATATTGCCTCTGATGGTTGGTCGTTAGGGATCTTAATAAACGAATTTGTAGAGTGCTATAGTGCAGTGCTCGAACATCGTGATGTAAGCTTACCTGAATTGCCTATCCAATATTCAGACTTTGCGGTGTGGCAGAAGGCACAGTTGCGCGGAACGTTACTAGATCAACTCGGTAGCTACTGGAAAACGCAGCTTGCAGACATACCTATGGCGCATAGCTTGCCACTTGATAAACCGAGACCACAAAGACCGGATAACCAAGGTACGACATTTAGTATTCAACTTCCCGCATCACAAAGTAAGGCTTTGAAAACATTCTGTGTTGAGCAAAATGCATCACTTTTTGCCGGAGTTCATGCGCTTTTCGCTGCATTGATGTCTCGCTACAGTAATGAAAATGATGTTGTTATAGGAACCCCTGTCGCGGGAAGGGATAATGCTGAGCTTGCAAGACTAATTGGGTTGTTTGTCAATACTCTTGTTTTACGAACTATCAACCCTGCCAAATTAAGTTTAGTTAAGGCGCTAGAAGTAAGCCGGAACACCATATTTGAAGCCTTTGAGCACCAAGCTATTCCCTTTGAGAACTTAGTTGAAATTCTAAATATCGAAAGAAGCCCTGCATATCATCCTATATTTCAGGTTATGTTGGCGATGCAAAATAATGATCAGGAGGCACTAAAGCTGCCTAATTTGGCATTGAGTAACGTGGAACAGCCAATAACCACGACGAAGTTTGATTTAACAGTGCATGTGAGAGAAGTTGGTGAGCAGATAGAGTTCACATGGGAGTATGCAACAGCGTTATTCAATGATGATACGATTAAAGTGATGGCAGGGCATTTTAACCAGCTAATCACTCAAGCGGTAGCTAACCCCAACGCCTCACTAGATACAATGCCTTTGCTGACAGCATCTGAGTACGAGACAGTTGTAAATAAATGGAATGCGACTTCTGTTGCTTATCTTGAAGACCTGTGTATGCATGAATTGTTTATACAGCAAGCACTAAAAACTCCAGCTGCCATAGCACTCGTAGACTCTCAAGGGGAGATGACCTATTTTGATTTGCTAAGACATGCTTTGCTCGTTGCGAGCAAGCTATCTGGGCAGATTACTGTCGAGGAGCTGGTTGCTGTAAGAGCTGAAAAAGGTAGAGCGCAGGTCATTGCCACATTAGCTATTTTGATTGCAGGAGGGGCATATTTGCCTCTTGAAACCAGCTGGCCGGTTGAAAGGTGTCGCGATATTTTAGTGCAGGCACAGGTAAAAGTCTGTTTAGTTGATAGTCAACAGCAGTTATTATCATCAGAAGAGTATCAATATATCGACTTGAGCCGCATCGACAACACAGGTATTTCTACCAAAGAGGTTATTGCATACTTTGAAAATTATCGAGCTCCGCAACAGATAAATCAGTTGGCCTATGTCATTTTCACATCAGGTTCAACAGGTGTACCTAAAGGGGTAGCGATTGAACATCAAGCAGTAGTTAACACTTTACTTGATATCAACAGTAAATATGAGGTTACGCATAAGGATAAAGTTTTATGTGTATCTGCATTGAGCTTCGACCTGTCTGTATATGATATTTTTGGTATGTTAGCGGTCGGTGGAGTGCTAGTCTTTCCAGCTCCTGAATTGGCGAAAGACCCTCATCACTGGCTTGACATGCTGGAAAAGCATGAAATAACAGTTTGGAATACAGTACCCTTATCTATGGGACTAATCACTGAGTTACTCGAAGCTGATAACCGACAAGATATTGCGCCTTTACGTATCGTGTTGATGAGTGGAGATTGGATCCCAACCTCATTACCTAAGCGTATATGGCGTCGCTTTAGGAATGCAAAACTCTTTAGTCTTGGAGGAGCAACGGAGGGGTCGATTTGGTCGATTCATTACCCCATTACTGAGGATTTGAGCGATCGTCGAAGTGTGCCATACGGTAAGCCTTTAGGTAATCAAGCATTCTATATACTTAATTCGCAGCTCCAACACTGTCCTACCGGTGTGACGGGGGAGTTGTTTATCGGCGGAAAAGGTGTTGCTCGTGAATACTACAATGCGAGTGAAATCACCGAAAAGCATTTCTTATACCATCCTGAATTACAACAAAAAATCTATCGAACAGGTGATTTAGGACGTTATTTACCAGACGGTAACATTGAGTTTGTAGGTCGCTTAGATAATCAACTAAAGGTTAGGGGATTCCGAGTTGAGATAGGTGATATTGAAAGTCAGTTGCTTGCTCATCCAAAAGTTGAAGGTGCGCATGTCGTAGCTGTACCAGACAAGTCAAAAAACATTCAGTTAGTTGCATACGTTGTAATGACAGAAGAGTGGAAGCCATCACGTATTCGCGAGTATCTGTTCGGTACCTTACCTGATTATATGGTGCCAAGTGCAATTATGTTGTTGCCAAGCTTCCCGTTGACCGCAAATGGGAAGCTTGACCGCAAAGCTTTACCTGAACCTGACTTTAGCCAAGCACTCGCTGAGTATGAAGCTCCCAAAAATAAAATTGAAGCCCTATTGTGTGAGCTTTTTGCAGAATGTTTGGGATTGGAAAAAGTAGGAAGGAAAGATAACTTCTTTTCTCTTGGTGGGCATTCTGTTTTAGGTATGGAGCTGATCTCAAAAGCTAAGCGTAAAGGCATCATTATAGAAGCTCGCCACTTGTTTTCCGTAAATACGTTAGCAGAGTTAGCGGATGTAGTGAGCGTAAATGAAGGTGAAAAGCGGCTGTATCAAGCGCCTAAGAACAAGGAGTTGCAAGATGGAGAAAGCCTTAAACCCGAACATTTGACACTTGTAAACCTTTCTAACAGTGAGCTCGAAAGTATTGCGAAGCTAGTTCCTAAAGGAATTGATAATATTCAGGACATCTATCCACTGAGCCCTGTTCAAGAAGGGTTTCTATTCCACTATATGCTTGGCGCTGACGTGGATCCTTATATTCTAAATTCTGTCATCGAATTACCACAAACAACTTCTTTATCAACGTTGCAGCAGGCCTTTGAGGTCATTCTATTAAGGCATGATGTACTAAGAACGCAAGTTCAGTGGCAAGGCGTTGCTGAACCTGTGCAAGTTGTATGTAAAGAAGTTGAATTCGTTGTGGATGAATGGGAGTTCAGTTGCGATGACGATGATACCGACGTTTTAGAAGTGATAGCACCGTCGTTACGCTCAAAGATGACAATTAGCCAAGCACCTTTAGTAAATATAACCTTGGCAAGAAATTCAACGACTACAAAGTCTTATTTAGTTATTCAGTGCCATCACCTTATCGTAGATCACGCTGGTTTAGAGATGATTGGTCAAGAGCTTGCTGCAATTTTAAATGGGCAAGAATTAAAAGCGCCTGCGCATCAGTTTAGAGAGCAAATAGCGTTTATTAAGGAACACTGTGACTTAGAAGCGGCAAAGGCATTTTATAAAGATTACTTAAATGATGTAACGCAAGGTTGTTATCCATTTAACTTGTCGAGTGTCCATGGTGATGGTAGCGATGTTGTTCAGTTGAATCATGATTTATCTGAAAAATTGAGTGCAGAAATCAGAGCATTATCTCGAGCATATCGTGTATCTCCCGCTATTCTATTCCACATGGCTTTATCTCTAACAATCTCTATTGCAAGTGCTAGTAGTCGAGTGATATTCGGGACGGTGATGTCGGGTAGGCTTGATGGTGTAAGTGGGGTTGATAAAGTGATGGGGACGATGATAAATACTGTCCCAGTACACTTAGAACTTAAGAACCTGAGTGCCGAAATGCTGTTGCGAAAAACGGAAGCATGCTTAAATGAACTCGTTTTATTTGAGCATGTACCTTTGGCTATAGCGCAGCAACAGAGTGGGTTAACTTCGGATACTCCTTTGTTTAGTTCGCTATTTAATTATAGACGGTCAAAATCTGAGAGTGCAGTGCAAAGTACTTTAGGTCTGCGTAGCTTATCCCTGAAGGAAACAACGAACTACCCTTTGGTTGTCTCAGTTGATGATTTCAATGATAAGAAGTCGTTCACCGTTGAAGTTAAAGCGATGGGAGAGTACGCCTCAAGAGTGCAAAATATTTTTGCATCTGCGATGGCAAGTATTTGCTCGGCGCTAGTATCTGGTCATGCTGGAGAAGTTACGAAGCTAGCTTGCTTACCTAGTAGTGAGCTTCCCAAAATAACATCTAAAACGGGGTGGCCTAAGAGCTGTAAAGAAATACCCTTAGCGCACAACCTGTTTGAAGCGACTGCCGTTCAGACGCCTGATGTGGATGCAGTGGTTACAACGCAAAATACACTGTCTTTCGCTGAGCTTAATAAATCGGCGAATCAGTTAGCAACTTACTTACGCCAAACTCATGGTGTTAAAGAAAACAAATTTGTCGGTATTGTCGTCAATCGTTCACAGAGCTATGTCGTTGCAGTTCTAGCTGTCTTGAAATGTGGTGCAGCCTTTGTACCCATTGATCCAAGTTACCCAACAGAGCGAGTGAGCTACATATGTGACCAAGCTAATGTGACAGTTGTTCTAGGTGATCATGACGAGCTGTCAAAAAAGGTCAGCGCACCTTTTGCTAACTTGGATTTATGCATCGAGGAGGCTACAAGCTATACCTCAGAACCACAACCAACGACTATTGATGCCAAAAGTGCAGCTTATGTGATTTTCACTTCGGGCTCTACTGGTCGGCCTAAGGGAGTCGTTGTAAGTCACCAAAATTTGGTAAACCATAGTACAGCACTAAAGGCAGACATTCTGGAAGCAACCGGAGCGAGTCGCTGGGGCTGGACACTATCAGGTGCATTTGATGGGGCGATGAAGGGTATATCTGCTTTATTAAACGGTATTTCACTTTGTATGGTGTCCGAACAAGCTAGGTATAACCCTAGCATATTGTGTTCAGAGCTACAGTTACTAAAGGCTGATATTGTAGATAGTACTCCTGTGATGATAAATGAAATCTTCAGGCTAGCTGAAATACCTCAAGTAAATTGGCTTATCGGAGGGGATGCAATTGATCCTGTGATGTGGAATAAAGTAGCCAAGTATCAGCAATCTATAGCAAGAAAAGCCTTTAATATGTATGGTCCAACTGAATGTAGCATCAACACTTGTTGGGGAAAAATAACAACAAACTCAAGCCCTCATATTGGCTCACCCATACTCAATGTAAATCTATCGATATTAGACAATGAAATGAGAGCTGTACCAGCAGGGGTTGTAGGCGAGCTTTACATTAGCGGATTTGGGGTGGCTAAAGGTTATATTAACTCGGTAGATGACGAAGCATTTCTAAGCCAAAGTGTATGTGCTGAAGCAGGCCTGGAATGGCCAGTATATCGCAGTGGCGACCTTGTGAAAGCGAGCGTTGATGGGGTATTGCAGTTTGTCGGAAGGAAAGACTCACAGGTTAAAATAAGAGGCTACCGAATCGATTTAAATGAAGTGGAAGCTGCCATTTTAGCGTGTAACATCGAATTAGCTGCGGTTACGACACACGAAGATACGCTCGGAGGGACTCAGTTACTTGCTTTTTATGAATCATCCGATATATCCGAGCAAGAGCTAAAAGAGCGCTTACGCGAGATGATCCCTTCTTATATGCTTCCAAGCGTTATTCAAAAACTTGAGCAAATGCCAATCAATAGCAATGGAAAGATAGATCTGAAAGCCTTGCCCAAGGTGGGAGAAGTCAATTCAACAGTAGTTTATGTTGCCCCCGACACAGAAATTGAAAGCAGTCTCTGTAAGCAGTGGGAAACTCTTTTGGGAGTAGAAAAAATTAGTGTTGAAGCGAGCTTCTTCGACTCTGGTGGCCACTCAATCTTAGCAACAAGATTTGCTAGTTTCGTTGAGCAAGAGTTTAAAGTGCAGTTACCGCTCTCTATGCTTTTTGAAAGTGCCACGGTGCGGACAATTGCTTCCTATATTGAGTCTATTCAATTGAGTAGAGGGGAAGTTTCTCTCAAAGAAGACGAAGAAGAGTTCTTTTTATAAGAACGTGTATTGAATCGTACAACAAGAACAATAAAAACCCTCCAAATCTGCTTACATGTGGATTTGGAGGGGCAAGGAATGAGTAGATTACCTCTAAGATAATTATGAAAGCTGAAAATATAATAATTAATGCAGTCAAGAGCGGTGTTCACCTCTATTTAAAAGATGGTCGGTTAGCGTATAAACTAAACAAAGGGAGTTTTCCCGACGATATAAAAGCAATGGTAGTTGCTAACAAAGACCTTGTTATCGAGCACTTAGAACTACAGTTAACCCAGAGCAACTTAGATAGAACAGTTCAAGCCTATCCAAGAGAAAGCCAGACGTTACCAACGTCATTTTCGCAGCAGCGTTTATGGTTTATAGATCATCTCAAAGGAGGCTCACCAGAGTACAACATGCCAGTGGCCTTGACTGTAAAAGGTGAATTATCGCTGCCTGTAGTTGAGCGTGTTTTTCAGCGGATAATTG
>NZ_JAKKCW010000021.1:0-58293 GCF_021728455.1 Pseudoalteromonas sp. L23
TTACAATTGAGACTCTAAATTTGTTTGCGTCATCTAGCGAACTAGAATCTGCTGTTAGAACTCAATCTGTACGAGTGCCCACACAGATGATTGCTTCATATTTTTAAAGAACATTTCGAAACATTTCGTTGTTTCGAGGGGTGTGCATTCTAAGC
This sequence comes from Pseudoalteromonas sp. L23, assembly GCF_021728455.1. Lineage (NCBI taxonomy): Bacteria > Pseudomonadati > Pseudomonadota > Gammaproteobacteria > Alteromonadales > Pseudoalteromonadaceae > Pseudoalteromonas > Pseudoalteromonas sp. L23. The sequence goes on from NZ_JAKKCW010000021.1 coordinate 156, forward strand.
ATTCCCAATTTTTTGTCAACACTTAATTTTGAATTTCTTGAGAAGAAGTTTCGAACTTAAGTTTTATTTGACGCTAACTCGTTGCTGCTTTGCTTTTCAGCGTAGTAGCACCCCGTGTCAGTGGGGTCGCATTATAGGGCGATCCGATTTTAGTGCAACTCTTTTTTCGATCTTTTTGATCGTTCGAACAAACATTAACCAAAACCCACTTTTTAGTATAAAAACCATGCAAAAAAGGACAAATCTTACTATCAGAACTATATTAATTATTGCGAAGTTTAATTAACTCGTTAAGATAGCTAACTCACTTGTTAAATTAATGTTTAACCTTCTTTCAATTGGTATATTTATATGAAGTCTTTTGATCATAAAGCAATTTTGATCACTTTGGTTATTGCAGTAGCGAGCTTTTTCATTGTTGATCTTGCATTAAGCTCTACTCAGCTCGACGCTGCTCTTATGCTTGCCGTAGGTATTATCATCGGTGGCGTAATAAGCCAGTTTTTAAAAAGTGATACACAACAAGAAAAACAATCAAACTTATCAACCACTACATTATATGTAGGTAATCTACCATATCGAGCCAACGAACATGTTGTCCGCGAGCTTTTCGAAGAGCAAGGGCAAGTATTTTCAGTTCGCCTACTTAAGGATAAAAACACAGGCAAACGACGTGGTTTTGGTTTTGTTGAGATGTCTAAGCAAGATGCAGAAAAGGCGATTACTCAACTCAATGAACGTGAATTTCAACAGCGTACATTAAAAGTAAGAGAAGCAAAGCAAAAGCCTGAAGGTGAGATGGATCACTCACCCGCTTAATTAATCTTTATTTAAATTAATAATAGAGATTACTTCTTTACTACCCATTACTGGTGCCGTTGCATAGAAACGCACTTCCGATGCACTCGGCACCTTTTCTCCTACTACTATTTGACTTCCCAACAATGACACTGCGCGATTGGCTATTGCTTTGCCAGAATCAACCAACTCCACATGCTTCTGTAAGCAATTCTTGATATCGTGAGCTATCAACGGAAAATGTGTACATCCCAACACTAGCCTATCAACAGTGGCTGGAATGTTAAGCCGGTCTATTTCCGCGCAAAGTGCCTCTTTATCCAACTCGTTATGCCAATAAAAGTGCTCAGCGATCCTTACAAGCTCCGTTGAATGCAAAGTTTCAACTTTACAACCTGAGGTAAAATCCATGATGAGCTTATGCGTATAAGCATTATTTGACGTTGCCGGTGTTGCTAATAGTGCGATGTGCTTGGTCTTTGAACTAGATGCAGCAGGCTTAACAGCAGGAACCACACCTATAATTGGTATCTGGGTATGTTTTCTGGCTTCTTCTAATGCGTATGTTGAAGCGGTATTACATGCAATAACGATAAGATCAACATTGCCCAAGTATTGCTGTTGCCAACGAATAAGTCCCTTGATACGTGATTTGATTAGCTCTTGAGGCTGAAGGCCATATGGGAGAAAAGCGTTGTCCATAACATAACTAAATGAACCCCCCTGCAAACATACCTTTAAGTGCGACAGCACACTGGTGCCACCGATCCCCGAATCGAAAACCAAAATATGCGACAAACTTCATACCTCAAATCAATGAAGTATGAAGTTTGCCATGAGTCCTCGCGAAAATAAACTGGCTTAGCTTGTTTGTTTTTGCTCAACTTGCTCTTTATTTAGTTCATTCAGTTTACTAAAAAAGCTACTAGCATAATCCAAAAATTCATTTAGTCTCGACTGACCTTCATTCATCCAAGCAAGCAGGTTTGGCAACTCATTATCGGCATTGAGTCCCTTAGCTTGCTCTTGCACATCTGCTAACTGCTTATTCAGTGGCATAAATGCCTTCTCTAAGTCTTTCATTGGATTGCCTTGCTGATATTGAGCAATCGCAGCAGATGTTTTACTTTGTCTTAAATCCATCGTGAAATTAGTGATCTGATCTGAGTTTAAGCTAAGCGACTTTGCCAAATCGAAAGCTTCATCGTATTCACCACCGAAAAAGGAATCACTGACATTACGGATATCTTCCATCATATCGTTAATTGCCTGCTGCTCCTCTTCGTTCAGCTCACCATTTACCTTAATTGAGAAACTGACTTCGTGAGAGGACTTAGTGCCATATGCCATGCCATAATCATTACCTTTTTGCGCAACACTCGCAGCGGCTCCCTGAGCATACGCATCGGAGAATGAAATAACGACTTCATCCCCTTCAGCTGTAGTAAATGCATATTCAGCCTGATTAGAAAGACTCGCAAACTGTGCGGCACTGATCGCTAATGCCTTTGGCGACTTTTCTTCAAACAATTCTTTTTCAAAATCATCTAAACCTTTAAAAATCCCTTCTCGTGATTTTTCAATACCATCTTCGATGTCGGAATTGAAAGCGCCCATGCCTTTTAACTCTTCGCTGGCTTCATCAATACCCTGAAGCACGCCCTTACGTGCCCCATCTAGCATGGATTTCAATTCGTCATCATTTTTGCCGTCGACTTTGGCTTTCTTCACTGCACCCTGAACAAAATCGAGTACATTTTTGACAATAGATTCAAAATCAAATAGTGGCTTGTCTTTTTTATCTTGTGTCGGCTTCTCAATCCCCAACGCTTCTGCAAGCTTATCATCAAGAATTTTAGCTGCTAGCTTAGATTTATTCCCCGCATAGCTGTCTGAATTAATTTGGATATTTGGTCCTATCCCTTTGCTCTTTCCAGGCTTATGCTGCATAGCTGGATTGAGCAACTGATTTAATTGCCCGATTTTCATGGTATGCCCTCCAATATATTAGTTAGATTATCGGCATATTTGCGCAAAGCTAAAGTATAATGATTAAAAAAACAGCAAACCAGACGCATCAGTGATGCTAGACTGGACAAATTAGCAACGCTCCCTAAAATAGCGCCTCTTAATTCAACATAGATGGTTTTAGCATGGCAGTAATAAAAATTGATGATTCAGCATACGAGCAACAGTTAGCAGATAAAGCTGAGCGTATCACAACACAATTTGCACAGTTTGATGCACCTGCACTTGAAGTGTATGAATCTGCAACTCGCCATTACCGCCAGCGCTGTGAATTTAGAGTATGGCATGAGGGTGAAGATCTGTTTCACATCATGTTTGACCAGCAAACAAAAGAAAAGATCCGTGTTGATAGCTTTGATCCTGGTGCGCCGCTTGTCAATGAAATGATGCAGGTGATGATACATCAGCTGAAAGGCAACGAAATATTGCGTCGTAAACTGTTTCAGATCGACTACCTCACGACACTGAGTGGTGAAGTACTGATCAGCTTGCTTTATCACAAGCAGTTAGATGAAGCGTGGCAAACCGCGATGCAGACATTGAGAGCCGAGTTGCAACAAACCTATAAAGTTGATTTTATCGGTCGTGCTAGAAAACAAAAGGTTGTGTTTGGCAACGACTATGTAACTGAAAAACTAAGCGTTAACGGTAAAGAGTATATTTATCAGCAGGTTGAGAACAGCTTTACGCAACCGAATGCGGAAGTGAATCAGAAAATGCTAGCTTGGGCGCAGTCCATCAGTGAACCGCTAAGCAACGATCTACTTGAGCTTTATTGTGGTAACGGTAACTTTTCAATTGCATTGGCTGGTTCATTCAATAAAGTGCTGGCTACGGAGATCTCTAAATCATCAGTAAAGTCTGCACAATTTAATATTGCAGCAAACAAAGTCGATAACTTAGATATTATTCGCATGTCGAGTGAAGAGTTTACACAAGCCATGAAAGGGCAGAAGTTTTCTCGATTAGATGGTATTGATTTACAGTCCTATGATTGCCAAACGATTCTTGTCGACCCGCCTCGTGCTGGTATGGATGAATTAACCTGTCGCTTAGTCAGCAACTACGACAACATTATTTATATCTCATGTAATCCAGACACATTAGAGCGTGATTTAGCCTTGTTATGTGAAACACATAAAATCGCACGCATGGCAATTTTCGATCAGTTCCCTTATACCCATCATATTGAATCTGGCGTTTACTTAGTGAGAAAGTGATCTCTAACGATTAACGACTGGCTGCCATCGCTGTGATAAGTGCTGGCAGTTGAGTTTCGCTAAAGACTTGAATACCGGATTGCTGTAATAAAGACGCCGTTAGCCCCTGCCCTACTATTTTTTTACCTGTATGACTACCATCGTAAATCAGATTGCTGCCGCAAGACGGACTGGACTCTTTTAACAACGCAAACTTTATATCGTGCTGAAGACAAGCCGCTAGCGCTTTTTTAGCACCGAGTTCAAACGCGGTGGTAAAATCATCCCCTTGTTTACTCAAAACTTTACCATCTGCTATTTCAGCCGATGGGCGAGGTGTTGGTAAACCACCAGATACTTCGGGGCACAGCGGTAAGACCCAATTTTTTTGCCGCCAATACTGCAACGTATTGTCTTGAAGGCTTTGTGAAGAGGCGTCATACCTCACCGGATAACCTAATAAACAGCTAGAAACTAAAACTTTAAACATAAAAAAGCCCCGCAACAATTGCAGGGCTAGTCTAATACAAATTAGATTTTATTTCTTTGCTAAATAATTCACCAAAGCTGCAATTTGCTCAGGCTTAGTCGTACCAGACTCACGAAGCAATAGCTTGTATTTACCGTTTACCACGAACATTGGTACACCTGTTAGCGCGCCTTTATCAGAAAGTGTCTTCTGCATTCGTTGCATTTTTGAAGCTTTAGTACGAACAGAGAAACTGGCATAAAGTTTATCAAACTTCTCTTCTTCAACACCTTGTGCAATAAAGATATCTTTTACATCAGCAAGTTCATTGATTTTTGCGCGCTTGCCATGGATATGATTAAACATGGCTGCAACTATCTTGTCTTTTTGTGGCAGCACTTCAGCAGTTGCAAGTGCTTGTGCCAACACCTGTTGGATCTCAGGCTCTCTTGGACCAACAAAATCTATATGGCTCTTTTTAAACTTAACGCCTTCGTCCAGCTTTGGTTTAACGTCAACGATTAAATTTTCCATTGCGTTACAGGCTGGACAATAAAAAGAAAAATACTCCATTACCTCAGGCTTTTTCGTGCCACGCTCGGCAATAACTTCATAATGCACACCTTCTTCAAATGGCGCAGCCTGAGCAAGAAGAGGAAGCATTAGTGCAACCGCTAAGCCTTTTAATACTTTCAACATACTAACTTTCTCCAGTCCTTATTTTTTTAATAGATATGCGATCAATTCATCAAGCTGCTCTTGGCTCTTGATACCTTTCATTTCGATTCTGTATTTGTCATTTACGATAAAAGTTGGAACGCCTGTTAGTGCACCCGCGTCAGAAAACTTATTTTGTGCTTTAAGCATGTTATTTTCAGCACTCACGACAGGCATACTCGTTACAGCCTGCTCAAACTTTTCAGCAGAAATCCCATTTAACTCCATTAGTGTTTTCAAATCTTTAATGTCTAACAGTTTGTTTCTTTCAACATGAATAGCATTAAAAATCTTCTCAGCAATCACATCCGCTTTGCCTTCTTGCTCGGCAATAATATAGGCATAGCTAAGATTACTTTGCGTCTCTGTAGGAATACCTCGTAGGAAGTTTACATGGCTTTTTTCAAAGCGAGCTTCCTTTGGTAAATTCTTTTCAATCGCTTTTGCAATTGGCTCAAAGCGGAAACAGTGAGGACAGTAAAAAGAGAAAAACTCGGTAACTTTCTCTGATTTACTCTGTTCGGTTGTTAAGGTCGTGTAGTGCTCACCTTCGGTAAAGTCTGAAGCCATTGCTGCAATAGGCAAAAATAGTGCGACTAATGCGATTCTGAATTTCTTTAGCATGTTACTCTCTCTAATTTTAAGGAAATAGGCTCAAACTTGGTTCATCTAATGCGGCAAATTGCTCTTTTAACGCTAGGATCTGTTGTTCCCAGTATTTGTCTGTCGCAAACCAAGAAAAGTTCCGTTCGAATGCAGGATCCTGCCAGCGCTGTGCCAACCAAGCCATATAATTCACCATTCTCATGGCACGTAGCGGCTCAATTAACGCAAGCTCTTTTGAATCAAACGGCATAAATTCTTCGTAACCCATAAGCAGGGTGTCTAACTGTACCAATTGCTCGTTGCGGTCGCCATTTAACATCATCCACAAGTCTTGTATTGCAGGGCCTTGCTGACAATCGTCAAGATCCACCAACATCAATTGATCTCTAGACCACAATAAATTTCCAGCATGGCAATCCCCATGAAGCCGAAGTGTTTTGGCAACTTGATACTTTGAGGTTGCTTTGTTAATAACTTGCTCAAGAATAGTAACAAATGGAGTATGTAGATGACTAGGTACTAGCTGGCTTTTTAGCAGTGTTTGTTGCGCATCAACCAAAAAACGCTGGGTATTGAGCTGTGGTCTATGCTCGAATGCTCGCTCAGCCGACAGACAATGCAAGCGCCCTAGATAGCGACCTAAAATTTCTAAGTGGTCTAGATTATCGAGTTCGAACTGGCGTCCACCAACGCTTGGAAACAACGTATAGCGGTAACCTTCATGAAAGTGCAGACTACGCCCAGCAATAATTAAAGGTGCCACAACTGGCACTTCAGCTTCTTTCGCTGCCAGCGCGAACTCATGCTCTTCAAGAATTTGTTCATCCGTCCAACGCGCTGGGCGGTAAAACTTCACTACATAACGCTTGCCGTCCTCAGCACCAAATTGATAAACACGGTTTTCATAGCTGTTCAGGGCCAATAACCCCGTTGTAGGATATATCTCAAGTGCCTCAATCGCATCTAAAATAAGATCCGGTGTCAGTGCGTTAAAACTAAAATCGTTCATAATGTTTATAAAAAAGCGAGGTTTTATACCTCGCTTTTACCTTACTCTATTATCTTCCTTTGAAGAAATTGGTCGGCTGCGCCAGCCGCTCTTCAGGATCGTCTTGGTTAATAAGCACAAACTCAAATTCGGTTACTGGCTTTTTCAAATCATATGGATCAATCACAACAGAGAGTGGCACATCTAATGTCGTGCCTGCAGCTAAGTGCACCTCATGCTTACCGATCACCTGATAATTACTTAGACCCGTTATTGCAATAGAAAATTTCTGCTCAACTTGCGCTTTGTTTATCACTTTCAAGGTATAGGTATTTTCTACCAATCCCTCAATATTGACACGATAAAGTTGATTTCTATCCCGAATAATATCAAGATCCATCGGCTTACGCATCGCAATATTCGCAACTAATGCACCAGTGATAACGACCAGGATCATTAAATAACCGATTAATTTACCACGTACTGGTTTGGTCTTTTCGCTAGATGATTCTAAATTACGCTCTGTAGTGTAAGCAATTAATCCGCGCGGGTAGTTCATCTTATCCATAACACCATCACAGGCATCAATACACGCACCACAGTTGATGCATTCATATTGCAAACCATTACGAATATCGATACCGGTAGGACACACCTGAACACACAGGTTGCAATCGATACAATCTCCTAGACCTAGCTCTTTTGGATCTTGCTTGCGTCCTCGAGGACCGCGACTTTCACCTCGTTCGCTATCATAAGCGACGGTAAACGTATCCTTATCAAACATGGCTGATTGGAAGCGAGAGTAAGGACAGATGTGTAAACACATAATTTCCCTCATCCAACCGGCATTACCATAAGTACAAATGGTAAACACGATGATGCTAATGACGGAATAAAAACCTGCTGAAAAAGTAAGTAAATCAGGGAGCAATGAGCGGATCGGGGTAAAGTAACCAACAAAAGTGATTGCGGTATACAGTGAAAAGAGTATCCAGCTACCGTGTTTTGCCGTTTTTCGCCAAAACTTGTCAAAATCCATCGGTCTCTGATCTAGTTTTTTCCGTTGGTTTGCTGTTCCTTCAAATTTTTCTTCAAACCAAATAAAAATAAACGTCCAAACGGTTTGCGGACAGGTGTAGCCGCACCATACCCGGCCATAGAAGGTGGTCACCAAGAACAGAGCAAATGCCGCTATCATCAGAATAAAAGCAAAGATAGTCAGATCTTGTGGCCATAGTGTCATGCCAAAAATATTAAACTTCTGCTCAAAAATATCGAACAACACCGCTTGATGGCCGTGAAAGTTTAACCAAGGTAAAGCCATAAATGCCAACATACCAATAAAGCCGATACGCCTTCTTAGCAGTTGATGTAGGCCAGACACCGCCCGGACATATATGCGATTACGAGGATTAAAACGATCGGGCGTAGAGCTATTGAGCGATTTCCCTTCAGTGCCACCTATTGGCTTTTGAATTTTTACTTCAGACGGTATGTTTTTAACCTTGATTCTTTCGTTCTCCATGGAAGCTCCTTAGTGCTTTGGAACGAGATGCACTTGCTACAGTGACCTTGAAAAATACAGGCTAAACTATTGCAATGTGCCCCATGACATAGTTTAGCGCTTACTATTATACGCTTTGAAACCTTATGATTAATAGTAAGTTGAGCTAAAACCCACCATAAATGATGAGAGACTTGTTGCGACCTGACAGACAAGTTTATTACACTAGGAACAAGATTTTTGTTAGCTAGATCAAATCAGCGTCAGATTATGAAAAAATTCTTAGTATTAGCCATTATAGTCGTTGCTCTGTTTACTGTGGATCATCCATTGATTAAAGAGCCAAGAGATAGGTTACTCGGTCAAGGCGTTGAAGTGCTAAGCGAGTCCAGCAAAGTACAACGCAGTACGGCTGCAAGAATCGCCAGAGCCAACGTCGTAAAAGCAATTACCATGACAGATGACGAAAAGCGCTATATTGATGAAGCCCTTGCAACAGATGAAAAAGTAAGACTTTTCCACCTCAAGTATTGTAAAGAAAACGACTATAACTTGTATTTTTACGGCCCCGATCTCGTCAAAATCTGTGAAATTGCAGAGCAAGCCATTCATGAAGCAAAGGGATTATAATGGACTTTAGTCAATTAAATAAAAAGTCGGCAAAATCCTTTAATGATCAAAAAGCACTCATTAAAAAGCTTAGTCAGGGACGTGATGTCAATTGCCCAAGCTGTCAGCAACCCATAGCACTCAGTTTAAGCCAATCGACGTCAAATAGAGCTGTGGCGCAATGCCAGCAGGGTTGCACATTTATCGAGTTAGATCTCGCATAAAGATTATTCAAATAGTCCACTATTCACTGCGGCAACTTCGACTAACTCAGCATAAGATGCGGCAAACTCGTCAGCCAATTGCGCTTGAGTTAGTTGAAACTCGGCCAGTGACTGTCCTATTTTGTCACAGTAAATCGTTAACTGTTGCTCACCAAGTGCAAAAAGTCCTAGTTGTTCTGTGCTCACTTGCAAAGCTTGTTTAATATCGTCGGCGAGCGGACTGGACATCAATTGCTCGTAAAAGGGCGTTGCCGCCATTAAAAATCCTTCGGCCCAATTAATTTTTTGCTCAAGTGGTGTTTCACCATTCCAAGGCAATTGAAATTCAGTTTCGTATACCTGCTCAGAAATCTCATGATGTAAGGCCATCAATGCAAACGCAATACTCTCATCTAATTCTGGATCCGCATTGGTTAAAGTCTTAAGCCACTTATCAACCTCAATACCGTTTGGGTCTATGCAGGTAGCAAATAAATATCCTTGTAAAAAAGCAATATCAATAGAAAGCTTGCGCGCAGAAAAGTAGTTTTCTAAATTCAGCTGATCAGCTGCAGTAAAAGAGAAGTCGTGCATAGTGTTGCCTTGAACTTAGGCGCCGTATCAGCGCCTACAAAAATACTTTTATATTAATAACTAAGCTGAGATTAGATTAATACCAATTAGTCTTAATACTTGCTCAATTTGAAGGAGCAAATCTGACGCTAACTGCGTTAAAAATTTCTCATTTAGAACAACTAAATAGCAAAATTTTCGCCTTGCCTACATGGATGTAGGTACCTTGGCGATAGCAGGACGCGTAAGCGGTGTTATCGACAAGATTTTCTCGCCTCAAAATAGGTCACTTAATTAAGCAAATTGGTATAACTAAAGTCTGATATGACGGAAGTATATTATAAATTTACCGGGTAACGACCTTCGCCATCCGGTCTACCCAAAAACTTAACCGCATCGTGTACTTCTTTTGGTAGACTTGCATCTGGCTTAATATTACCAGATACGCGAAACTGGAAATTGGCAGCAAGTGTCGCATCAGCCTGTAAGCCCAGACGATTTTCAGGGTCAACAAGCACGGCAATATCTCCTGATTTACAATCGAGCTGGCCACTAAGGTCGCCGATACTAAACCAACCATTCATGCCTTTAACATCAATATTTGGACTACTTATCTCACCATTTAGTCCTTCACAGTATGGTGCACCACTTTGGTACTTTTTCACATTGACGATAACACGCCCTTTGGCATCAACCGGCAATGGCAGGGTTACTTGATCCATAGCCTGCTCAACACTGAAACGAAGTGAGGCATTATTTACCATCACTGATTTACTGACTAAATTCGATGAGAAATTAGCTTTTCCTGAGATCTCATTTTTATCTCTCGCATTACCAAACTGTACATTGCCTGCCAGATCACCGAGTAGTAAAGCCGACGGTTCAAGCTCCCACTGAACCTGATTCAATTGAATGTTATTGAATCTCACACCGCTCACTTGACCATGCCAAACAGAACCATTTACTGCACCTAGCTGCAAATTAGCTGGCAATTGACCTTTAAAAACTTGCAGCAACACCGCTGCTGGCATAGTAAAAGCACTAAAAATAATAAATGCGAGTAAAAATATAATGAGTAGAGATAGTGTTTTTTTCATAATTATTTCTCTAAAACCAAGCGACTAACACGCACAAAGCCAGGTAAATTCCCTTGTGTAAGGTCTAGGTTTTCTACTTTTACTCCATGCTTATTTGTCAGTTCATCTATCCAAGCAACAAGTTTATTAAATTCCACATCATCGATGGTTAAACGCAGGCTTTCGCCACTAGGTTGCATTTTACTGATATCGATTTGAAAGCGGCCACGGGTGTTATTGACTATCTGGCTGATATTACCGCCGCTAATCACCTGTGCAGGGCTGTTAGATTTCAGCTTATTCACGCTTTGACCAACCCAATTTACGAGCTCGTGATTACGTTTTAGCTTAGCTTCGGCATCGCTGACAGCCTGATTTAAAGGTTTGAATATACCCATTATCAGAACAAAAACGACAAAAATAACGCCGGCAACGATCAGCAGTTTTTGTTCTTGCTCTTTTAAACCACGCCAATAGTTAACTGCTTGCTGCTTCATGCTGCACCTCGAATACGAATTTCACCCACCACAAAGTCACCATCATTGTTCAGGGCCCCCTGTTCAACGCTTACACCGCGTTGCTCTAAAATTGCTTTGACCTGACCAAATATCTGGAACTCTTTTGCGCGCGCTCTAATTCTGAGTTCATTCCTACGTTTGTCGTAACGTAGCGTTTCAGGAGCGAAAGCATCAACCTCTTCATAAATGGCCACAAAATGATTTGTTAATTCGAGCAAGCCGCCTTGCTCCGTACCAGATAAAGCATCAAGCTCATTTTGGATCTGTTTTTTCAATAAGTGCGGACGCACTACTTTATTTGGAAATGCCTGTTGATACATAGCAACCGCTTGGGTTTCTAGCTGATTAGCTTGATGACTTATTACATACAGTTGAGTGCCTTTAATTGCGATAAAGCTCACTACTGCCACGCTCGCCGCTATTAAGCCACTGCGCCAATCACGCCACCACTGCGGTTGCTTTTTCTTCGCAGCGAACCGACCTTGACGCAAATTAAAATCAATATTTGATAATGATTTCGCGAAGATGGCTAAAGGTAAATCGTAATCTTGTTGTTGCGCAGTGAGCGCTATCGTTTCTGAGAAATCACTTGCAGGGCTAAAATGCGCCAGCTGCTCAACACCCGCAATGGCGAGGTACTCGTTAACCCAGCTAAGTTCAGCAGTGCCAACTTGCCAAGCATTGTGTTTGAATAGCCATTGCAGCCCTAACTGCACGGCACTAGTCATCTCTTCATGAAGCGGCAGACATAAGGCGTCTGGTAGCGCTTTACTTACACTGATCCCTGCGTCATCGAAGGCACTAAACCAGCTTTGTAGCCAACTGCTATCACAAATCGCAACATCGATAGTATGTGTGTCGGCTTTCATACCCGGTTTACCAATTGCGATAAATAGCGCATCGATGTCGGTCGCGACATGTTCCTCAAGCATAAATGGTAAGGCTTGCTCTAGTTTCCTATTCCATTTTGCTGGTAATTCTAGCGTGCGTAACTGCACCGCTGTCGCTGGTAGTAACAAAACAACTGGTCTCGTTTGCGCTTTTTCGGCAAGGCTACCAAGCTGTTCACTCCCTTCTAATTCACCACTGGCAATAATTTGTTGTTGTTCTGTTGACCACACTAACCAGTGTATTGTCGCCTGGTGTGACTGATCCACACGGATCAATAATTGTTCTGTCACTCTACGCCTCCAAATTTACGAGCAAGCACGTACGCTTTACCATCTTTTGTTTCTATAATTGATGTGAGAGAAAAGCGTCGCTCATCAAACACAGCTGTTGCTCGCAACTGAAAATAATTGCTGTTAATCGTAAAAATTTTGGAAGTCTTGTTAGGGTCTTTGACCCCTTGATTCGCGACTTCCGTGTAAAATTCATTGATATCGGTAAAACCTTTTTTCGGCCTTGCAGAAATAATAGCTTCAGCACCTGATTTCGATAAACCAGGCATAAGCGCACTGAGTAAAAGCGCTTGTTCTGGCAATATCGTATTGACGTTTACCGCGAGCTCCTCACTACCGGGGATCACGCAAACATAAGGCTTAATTTTTTCCATCACCAGTGGGTTAAAGCCCTTAATCACGCGTAGCTCACTAACAGACGCCATCAAATTATTAGCCGTTAAATAAGGCGTCTGATTAGACATATACTCGTCTTCTTCTGCCCCTGAGCGGTAAGTAATGCTATCTTCGTCAAGCCAATCGTAGACACTATCAGCAAGGGCTTCCTCGCTTTCGTTACTCGGCAAATCCTCAATATTCTTCAAAAGCTCCAATAGCGCAGCATGGGCTGGGTTAGTATTCTTTCCACCAATCTGCTGACCACCTTGGTTATTTCCATTTGTTTGTGACTTTGCTCTCAAGGCATTCAGGTTTAGGCATGCCTGTAAGTCTGTAACTTTACCGCTCAACGTACCATGGTCAACGGGGTAAGGCACTTCTTCACGAGCCCAAGGCTGGTCTAGATTAACGGTATCAGGATCATCTTTTTTCGCTTGTATCAACGCTCTTTTGACTAATTCCTCAGCACCATAGCTATACCACTTGGCTTGTTGCTGAGTTTGAATATTCGAGGCCTTTTGTACCTGCACCATTAAACTACTCGCCATTTCAGCGGCAATTGTCGCTGCCAATGCAACGATGAAAAGTACGATAACAAGCGCTGCACCTTGCTGCTTCATGGCTGTTGCCCCTTATCATCAGCGACACCACTGCCTGGCGTTAAAAATAAACGGCTTATTGGATCCGAGTCTTTTCTTTGCAACGTCACTTTAATCGCTTTAGGTAACGATTTCGACTTCCAATCAGCTTGCCATTTTAGTTTGTCGTCCAAAAATTCAAACTTTAATTCTTCGACATCTTCCAAGATGACCTGCGCGCGTGGCTCTGTTCCATCTAGCTGATCAACGTATATTCGATAAATACGCTCAAGCTTGTCATCGATAACCCGATAGCCCACTGCCTGCAGTTCAGAGCGAGGCAATAAACTAATAGGGTTAGTCCAACCATCACGAACAAAAGCGATACCATCATATTGGCTCTCAAGCTCATACCGGCCATGGATGATATAAGTTGGGCTAAAATCCCCTGCTTCATTTCTGACTTCTCGCTTAGTGATCTGATTAAAATCCTGATCCATCAAGCGGAAAGTCGTTTGTAGACCTTCAATTTCGGCAATTTTTTCCGCTGATGCAGCTTGGGCCTTCAGCGTTGAATCTAAAATTTGGTGAGTCGCCGTCACCACCACCGCTAAAATAGCCAGTGCCAACAATACTTCTATTAGCGTGAAACCACGCTGAGGTGTACGCACTGTCACTACTTACTCCGGTACATAAAAGTGGTGATGTCATACACTGAGTTTTTGAGTTCAGGTTCGCGGAAAACGTGCACGGTGAGCTTTACAAAGCTAGGATCTGCGGTTTGTTGGATATGCTGTTGCCAATACCAAGTGACCCCGGCCATTTCCTCTTCGCCTTTGTTACCATTCTTCCCATGCCAGTCATCGCCTTGCGCACGCAAAAATACCAAGCGATTTTCTGCCACCCACGACGCATAGGTCTGCTCTTCAAGCGAGCCGATATGGTTTATATGTTCGCTTGTTGCTTGCATTGCAGCAATACCAGCGACAGCACAAATACTGAGCGCAACCATGACTTCAAGTAAGGTAAAGCCTACGCTTTTTTTAGCGTTCATTCTTCAGGTTCCCGCTTCAGCCCTACTGGTGCCATAAATTCACCTTCGACAAAAAATATTGGCTCTTGAAGCTCTTTATTTTCCACACTTAATCTAAATGCGCTGACTTCACCGGAAGATAAAATAAGTACTTGCGGGATCTTGAGCTTTTTAAGTTCAAGCAAATTGTCGTCGTCGCCGCCACTCATCAACTCTCGCCAATTTGCTTGCTCAAGTAAGTTATCTTGAGACCAAGGTAGATCTTCTAAGATTAATTCCACTTTGTACTGCTCAGGCAGCTCAATTGGTTTGTAGATATCGTCGGCTTCGAAAGTTCGCCACTTCTCACCGTCAAAAACCAAAAACTCAATCACACCTTTATCTAAGTGAAAACCAAGTTCAACCTGATTTAGTACTGCAAATTCTGATGCAAGATTAATCGTCCCCTGCACACGCATAGCCATGGTTTCGAGCTCTTCCTCATCACTATCACTGACGGTATAAGTAATGAGGTTTACTGAAAAAGCAATGATCACCAAGACAATAAGGACTTCTAGTAAACTAAAGCCCTTTACCTTAGCTAATGCCGGTTTATGCAGAGGTGCTAACATAGATTAACGTTCGTCTTCCGTATCCCAGTTACCGATATCATCATCAGTTCCAACTTCGCCATCCGGACCCATTGAAAAGATATCGATTTGGCTCATTTCGCCAGGACTTACTAATTGGTAAGGATTACCCCATGGATCTTCTGGAAGCTTAGAAATAAAGCCACCTTCAGGGAAACGTTTTGGTACCGGGTCAATATTGGTTTGCGTTACCAAAGCTTCCAAGCCTTGCTCTGTAGTTGGATAGCGTTTGTTTTTTAGTTTGTACATCTTCATTGCGTCTTCAATCTGACGAATATCTAGACGTGCCTTTTCTTTTGCTGCTTCTTCTTGTTGACCCATCACGTTAGGCGCAACGATAGATAAGATCATACCGATGATAACAAGTACCACCATCACTTCTAGTAGTGAGAAACCTGATTGTTTTTTCACAATGTTTACCTCAATGCTGTTATTGATGACCATGCAAAAACATGCGATGGCCTTTCCTTTTTGACTACAATCCTACGGCTTTGTTCATCGCCATAATCGGCTGAAGAATCGCCATAACTATAAACAGTACAATAATTGCCATCGTCGCTATCATCGCAGGTTCTAGCAACTTCAGCGAGACATTTACCATACTTTCAAATTCTCTTTCTTGGTTATTCGCTGCACGCTCAAGCATCTGTTCTAATTCACCCGACTTTTCACCGCTGGCAATCATGTGCAGCATCATAGGTGGGAACATTTTGGTCTGTTGCAACGACGCTCTAAGGCTTGCACCTTCACTCACCCGAGTCGCCGCTTCTGCAACGGAGGCTTTGATTTTTTCGTTCTCAAGTACTTGGCCTGAGATTTTCATGCCCTCAAGTAGCGGAACAGAACTCGATGAGAGAATACTTAAGGTACGCGCAAATCGTGCAGTATTGACACTGCGAGTTACCTTACCAAGACCTGGTAAACTCAGCAGCTTACTATCATACCAAAAGCGGATCTTAGGTTTTTGTAATGCTTTTTTAATCGCGTAGGTGCCAATGACAACCACTGCCAATGTGATCATCCAGTAGTTTTGTACAAAATTACTGGCAGCCATAACCCACTCTGTTGTCCAAGGCAGTGCTTGCTTAGATTTCTCAAAGGTCTTCAAGATCTTTGGTACTACCGTTCCCAATAGAATGGAAACAATCGCGATAGCAAAGATGACCAAAATAATGGGATACACCATCGCTTGCGTAATTTGGCTGCGCATATGCTGGCGCTGTTCAGTATAATCGGCCAAGCGATTTAGTACTTCATCTAAGTGCCCTGACTTTTCTCCAGCGGCAACCATTGAGCGGTACAAGTGATCAAATACGTGAGGAAACTCCGACATACCATCTGCAAGTGTATAACCTTCAACGACTTTTGATCTTACCGCCATCAGCATACGCTTTAGTCTTGGCTTTTCGCATTGCTCAGCTACAGCCATCACCGCAGCTTCAACAGGTAAAGAGGATTGGATCAAGGTTGCCAACTGGCGCGTGATCAAGGCAAGATCTGATACCGAGGGACGGTAGCCTTTAAAAAGCGTAAAACCACCACTACTTTGGTTTTTATCTTTCTCCGCAGCAGGCAAAACTTCAAGTGGCATCATGGCTTTTTCTCTTAGCATCTGCCTAACTTGCTTCGCCGTGTCTGCTTCTAAAATTCCTTTCTTCTCTTTGCCTTTACCATCTAAGGCGCGGTATTCAAACGCAGCCATTAGCCTTCCTCACGCGTTACACGCATTACTTCTTCTAAGGTTGTTTGGCCAGCAAGTACTCGCGAACAGCCATCTTGTCGGATGCTTGGCGTACGCTTACGAATATACTTCTCTACCGCTTGCTCACCTTTACCGTTATGAATAAGTTCACGGATGGGCTCATCAACGATGAGAAGCTCATGAATACCCGTACGGCCTTTGTAACCATTGAAATTACACTCTTCACAGCCGACTGCACGGAAGATTTGCGTGCCACTGTCTTTGGCCACACCCAGTAGTTCACATTCTCGTTCATCCGCCAAATGCGCTTCTTTACAGTTAGGGCAAAGCGTTCTTACCAATCGCTGTGACAGCACGCCTAGTAGTGATGAACTTAAAAGGAATGGCTCAACCCCCATATCTTCCATACGCGTGATAGCACCAGCGGCCGTATTCGTATGCAGTGTGGATAATACCAAGTGGCCGGTCAAAGATGCTTGAACACCAATTTGCGCGGTTTCTAAATCTCGGATCTCACCAACCATCACCACATCGGGATCTTGACGTAGGATCGCACGTAAACCTCGAGCGAATGTCATATCCACTTTTGGATTTACTTGTGTTTGGCCAATGCCTGGGATTTCATATTCAATCGGATCTTCAACCGTTAAAATATTGCGATCCTTAGAATTGATTTGTGTCATGCCTGCGTACAAGGTCGTACTCTTACCTGAGCCCGTTGGACCGGTAACCAGTATGATGCCGTGAGGCTTGGCTATGATCTCTGCAAACGCATCGCGGTTTGCTTGGGTCATGCCCAAATCTTCGAGATCTAATCGCGCATTATTTTTGTCTAGTAGACGCAGCACCACTCGCTCACCAAAGCTTGATGGCATCGTTGATACACGCACATCCACGGCTCGTCCCGCGATCCGCAGACTAATACGACCATCTTGCGGCACACGTTTTTCTGCGATGTCGAGCTTAGCCATTACTTTGATACGAGAAACTAATAATGAAGACAATTTACGGTTTGGCTTCAAGACTTCTTTCAGTACACCATCAACCCTAAAGCGAATAACTAGTTCTTGCTCGAATGTTTCGATATGAATATCCGATGCACCTTCTTTTATCGCTTCACTCAACATGGCATTAATTAGCTTGATGATAGGCGCATCATCATCCGCGGCAAGCAGGTCTTCTGTTTGTGGCAATTCTTCAGCAAGCGAGAACAAGTCCATCTCGTTGCCGATGTCTTCCATCATCTGTTGTGTTTCAGAGCTGTCTCTTTGATAAGACGCCTCAAGCATATGCTCAAAGCGTTCTTCATCTAAAGCTTCGAGATGTAATGTCTTTCCTGCAACTCGGCGTACCTCCATCAGCGTTTCAAGATCAAGCGTACCTTTGTGAAAGAGCTTAGCCTGATCGCCATCAGGGCTGAGTAACACCCCTTTGCGACGTGCAAACGAAAATGGCAAACGTAAAGTGATTGCTGGGACGGGCGGCATTTCAGCCACCTCACCTAGTATTGGCTCAGCGCTTTGCAGCTGCGCTGCCATCTCTTCAGCTTCAGCTCCTAAATCCGGCGTGACTTTCTCATCAATCATTTTCACGCTCTTTTTTGTTTTGTTCTTTTAAGAACTCTTCATACGTTGGAGGCAGAGTAAGCTTATCATCCCACTTAGGTAAGATTGGCGTGTCTTCAAATGGCATTAGCTCAATGCCATCCTCTCTTTGTTTATGCTGCTCACCACGGATAAAGTTATATTTTGAATGGCTAATTTCATTCATACTGCGGCTATCACGTACAATAGTCGGACGAATGAATACTAATAGGTTGCGTTTTTCCTTTTTAGTCCCTGTTGATCTAAATAGGTGACCTAATATTGGAATGTCACCCAATAGTGGTACTTTAGATACACTTTCTTGAACGGTTTCATCAATCAGACCACCTAAGATAACCATGCCGCCATCATCAGCGATAACCGTGGTATTGATAGCACGTTTAGCCACTCGAATATCCACCGACGTCGCACCTTTCACGCTTGATACTTCTTGTTCTATCGTCAGTTGAACCGCTGTGCCATCGTTAATCTGAGGGGTTACTTTTAATTTAATACCCACTTCTTGGCGGTCTACCGTTTGGAACGGGTTTGAATTATTGTCGTTCGCCGTTGAACCCGTAACAATTGGCACTTCTTCACCGACGATCATGGACGCTTCTTCGTTATCCATAGTCGTAACCGATGGCGTGGCAAGAATATTTGAGTTGGTATCAGTAGTTACCGCTTGAATGATTGCACCCCAATCATTCTTGACAATACCTGCGGCTAACCCATTAATACCGCCTAGAACTTTGGCAAGCCCAGTCAAATCGCCCTTAACAGTCTCATCATATTCCGTTGTTTTTCCAGATTCTGTACCTGTTATATTTTTAGTGACTGTTTTGTCACGTGCTTGCTCAGCAGCAACCGCTATGGATCCAATT
The DNA here is from genome assembly GCF_021728455.1 of Pseudoalteromonas sp. L23. NCBI lineage: Bacteria > Pseudomonadati > Pseudomonadota > Gammaproteobacteria > Alteromonadales > Pseudoalteromonadaceae > Pseudoalteromonas > Pseudoalteromonas sp. L23. Next base: position 19,415 of record NZ_JAKKCW010000021.1, read on the forward strand.
GGTGCAGTTGTACCGTCATTAAACTGTAGCATACCGCCTTTTTCAGAGATCCATTGTAAGCCAAGGTTAATACCATCGGCTTCAGAAACCTCAACAACAATCGCTTCAACCAATACTTGGGCACGACGGATATCCAGTTTTTTAATAACTTGACTCAGTGAACGCATAGTGTCTGGCTGCGCCGTTATCACCAATGAGTTTGAGTCTTCATGCGCCTCAATGCTGGTTTCATTTTTGCTGCTACTGCGAGTTCTTGCTTGCTGACCTCCGGCTTGCTCTTCTTCAATCGATTTACTCACACCTTGAAGAACCTTAACCAGATCTTCAGCTTTTGCGTAATTCAGATAGAAGACCTGAGTATTGCCTTGGGATTGCAACTCGTCGTCTAAACGCTTTATAAGCTCAGCAGCTCGGCTACGGGCCTGTGATTCGCCGCTAACAATGACGCTATTAGTACGGGTATCAGATACAATCTTCGGGATAAGGAAGTCAGGTACACCGCCTTTTCCTGAGTCTTGGAAAATCTTTTCAACGACTTTAACAACGTCTTCAGCAGTGGCATGCTTCAGCTTAACGATATCAACACGTTTATCACCTGCTTGGTCAACCGTTTTGATTATATCAACTAGGCGATTCACCGAGGACGCGTGGCCAGTTAGCATCATCACGTTTGCTGAATTTAGATTGGTTACGTGACCACCATCTTTTTGGTCACTGAACTGACGAATAAGTGGACCAAGCTCTTGCACGCTAACGTTCTTCACGCGAACAACGCGTGTTACCATTACGTCACCATTACCTAGCTCTTCACCAGATACCAAAGGTACATTTGACTTTTTACCATCAGAACTACGAACTACCTTAAGCACACCGCTATCCATTTCAATAACAGAATAACCATACACTTCCAGCACGTTCAAAAAGAACTGATAATAAAGCTTTTCATCCATCAGCTCATAACTGCGAACATTGATATTACCGCGCACGTTAGGGTCTATGATGATAGTTTTATTCAGCTTATCACTAACGATATTAATGAATTCATTAATATCAGTGCCTTTGAAGTTCGCGGCATATTCAACCGCAGAAACAGAAAGTGAAATACCAGCAGCAATCAAGAGCGTTGCATACTTAGCTAACCCTTTTTTGGTTTTTGTGAGGTGTAGCTTTTTACCCATTATTCTAAAACTCCAAAATTAGTAACTTTACAGGCTAAACTGCACATCCATCACTTGACCGTCTCGCTCAATCGTGATGTTCGCATCTGTGCTCGTTCTAAGTTCATTAATAGCTGACATAGCCTGTTTCATATCCGTGAGCTGAAACCCATTAATTGCGATTGCTAAATCATTCGCTTGTAAACCGACTTGTTTAAATAGCTCAGGATCTTTACCTGGTGTAAGGCGATAACCGATTAGTTCTCCATTGCGGCGCTCTGGCGAAATTTTAATATAATCAAACAACTTACCTGGCTCGTTTATTAATTCCTGGCGACGATTTGCTAGTTCATTTCGAGATGGGGTTGGTGAAGTTATGCTGTTGACGATTTTCTTTGACTTTGTTGGCATCGCCACAGTGCGACTAAACTCTATACCATCTAACATCAGCGTTTCAAAACGCCCACTGACATCCAAAATCACACGATCAGGTAACACTCGGGCAAGCTTAGCGCGAGTGCCTGTGATTGGTGCATCAACTGAGTAGGTCTCCTGGCGACCCTGAGACTCGATAATAGCAAGACCCGCACCATCATCTTGGCTTACCGCTACGATACCGGTTAGCCTAACGTTAAGCGTTGTTTCTGGTGCATCAGAAACCACGGGCTGTGGTTTGGTATCAGGCTTAGCATTTGCCTCACCAAACAAATTTTGAGCGACAATTCCTTGGCTTGTGATACCGCTACTTGATTGACTATACAGTTGTGATGCTGGAAGCAAGGGTTGTGTTTGTGGCACTGGCCATAACAACCAAAATAATTGCGAAAAGAGAAACGCAACGTAAACAACCGACAGGACAACAATGATACGACTCAATTTTGCGTGAGGCAAACCAAGCCAAAACTTCTGAAGCTGTTGTAACTGTAATTCCATATAATACTTTTCTTATTTTCTTGAACGCCCCAGTGTACCGCCTCGAAATTTTTTCAACAAGCGTGCATTTGTTAAACTTTTAATTAAATAGGTACACCGTAGGCCAATTAACTGAATCTAAACTTAACCTTGGAACATAGACACACATATTAGTTCATTTTTTAGGTAAAGTGCGATTAACTCACAAGTTTAGTGCCTGTCATCTACTTTGTTTGCATAACGAAATATGCTAAATTTGTTAGGTTAAATTTCACACTAGCAAATAGTTAACGAATTGTGACAAAACTCCAACAGGAAAACAACCAATCTGAACAGAAAGTTCGTATTGATAAGTGGTTATGGGCTGCTCGCTTTTACAAAACACGAGCGCTTGCTCGCGATATGGTCCAAGGTGGCAAAGTACATTACAACGGTCAACGCTGTAAACCAAGTAAAACGGTTGAAGTCGGCGCGGTAGTGAAATTAGCCCAAGGATATGAAGAGAAAGAAGTAACCATACTCAAAATCATGGAAAAGCGACAAGCGGCTCCAATTGCTCAAACTCTTTATGAAGAGTCTGAAGCAAGCATTGAAAAACGAACGCAAAACGCGTTGGCGCGCCAAAACAATAGCTTGTTTGCGCCTCGTCCTGCCACTAAGCCGGACAAGAAACAACGCCGTGAATTACTTAAATTGAAATCAAACTAGGATTTTCATTGATGCAGACTGATTTACTTCATCGTTATATTTTTGACAAGCTAGACGTACGTGGTGAGCTTGTACAAATAGAACAGACTTTTACTGACATCATTAGCGGTCACAACTACCCAGAGCCTGTGCAACAGCTATTAGGCGAGTTATTGGTTGCAACCAGTTTACTGACCGCTACGTTAAAATTTGAAGGTGACATTGCGGTTCAGCTCCAAGGTGATGGTCCAGTAAAATATGCGGTGATCAATGGTAATCACAAACAACAGATGCGTGGCGTGGCAAGGCTGCAATCTGAGGTTTTGGGATCATCTATACCTGAGCTCATGGGCAAAGGGTATATGGTTATCACCATTACACCGACAAAAGGCGAACGCTATCAAGGCATAGTTCCCCTTTCTAAAGAATCACTTGCCGAATGTTTAGAAGAATACTTCGAGCAATCTGAGCAATTGAAAACCCGTTTATGGTTCGCAACAAGCCTAGTCGGCGATAAAGTGAAAGCGGCAGGTCTGTTTTTACAAGTACTGCCCGTCAATAAAGAAAAGTCTGTTGCCGATTTCCAACATCTTGAAGCACTAAGCGACACGATTAAAGATGAAGAGCTACTAGATTTAGACGCCAATACCGTACTAACTAGACTGTATCACGAAGACAATCCTCAACTTTTTGAACCGCAAGCTATCTCGTTTGTATGTGGATGTAGCCGAGAAAAAACCGAGAATGCGCTGGCCAATGTCGGACTAGAAGCCTTGATGGAAGACTTGCAAAAACACGGCGAGGTCAATATTAGCTGTCATTACTGCTTGAAAAACTACGTTTTTAACGAGCAAGATATTAAATCGTTATTTAATTAAGTTGCGCTTTAGCCCTTAATTACAAAATGAAACCGCCATTTTTGGCGGTTTTTTTATGGCTATTGGGTGATACCGGTGTCATAAAACATACAAAAGTTATGACACCGGTATCATTGAAATTATTCAAGTTTTTTGACGTTTTTATGTAATTTTAAGCACTCTAAAGGCTCGAATATCTCAATTTCATCTGTTACTATAAATTTAGCTAAGGGCAAGAGTACCCCAGAGCTATCCCGTTCAACTCTCACTTTTTAGGTATAAACATGACTTCAAGCGCTACTCGTTTTGTCGATTTAACCGCAGCTGAACTTGTCGAACACGCTATCCGTCGTGGCGAGGGCACTTTAGCCGCAAATGGAGCTTTTGTTGCAAAAACTGGTCGTCGTACTGGACGTTCACCAAACGACCGTTTCATCGTAAAAGAATCAAGCACAGAAAATGACATCCAATGGGGTAACGTAAACCGCCCATTCGAAGGTGCTAAGTTTGATGCTTTATGGGCTCGCGTAGAAGCGCACGTTCTTGAAAATGACCACTTCGTCTCTCACTTAGAAGTCGGTGCGGATCCAGAGCACTATTTACCAGTCGTTGTAACGACTGAAACTGCTTGGCACCACATTTTCGCTAAAAACATGTTTATCGAACCTAACTCTTATAACAAAACTGATTTACCTGAATGGCAGGTGATGAACGTTCCTTCTTTTGTTTGTGATCCTGAGCGTGATGGTACAAACAGCGATGGTACCGTTATCATCAACTTTGCACAGCGCAAAGTGCTTATCGCAGGTATGCATTACGCCGGTGAAATGAAGAAGTCGATGTTCTCTGTACAGAACTTCTTACTACCAGCAAAAGGTGTGCTACCTATGCACTGTAGTGCAAACGTTGGCGAAGCTGGTGACACAACGTTATTCTTTGGTCTATCAGGAACAGGTAAAACTACGCTTTCTGCGGATCCTAAGCGTTTTCTTATCGGTGATGATGAGCACGGTTGGGCACCTGGTAGCGTATTCAACATTGAAGGCGGTTGTTATGCGAAATGTATCGACCTGTCACAAAAGAACGAGCCTGTTATTTGGGATGCAATCCGTTTTGGTACTATTTTAGAAAACGTCGTGCTAGATGAAACGCGTACTCCTGATTATACCGATTCAAGCTTAACGCAAAATACGCGTGCAGCTTACCCTCTTGAGCATGTTGAAAAGCGTAAAGTTGAAAACCGCGCGGGCGAGCCTCGTGCAGTTGTATTCTTAACTTGTGACGTGAGCGGCGTATTACCTCCAGTTTCAATCCTAAGTGAAGAAGCTGCGGCTTATCACTTCCTTAGTGGCTACACAGCGAAAGTAGGCTCAACTGAGATTGGTTCAACTTCTGATATCGAATCAACTTTCTCAACTTGTTTTGGTGCTCCTTTCTTCCCGCGTCCAGCAGGCGTGTACGCTGAGCTACTAATGAAACGCGTGCGTGAGTTTGGCGCTAAAGTTTACCTAGTAAACACAGGTTGGACTGGTGGTCCTTATGGCATTGGTAAGCGTTTTGACATTCCAACAACTCGCGCCGTGATTGATGCAATCGTAAACGATACATTAGAGGGCGTTGAGACACAGCACATTGAGGCACTAAATTTAGATGTACCAGTGGCAGTGGAAGGTGTTGATAGCAAGCTACTTAATCCGGTAAATACATGGCAAGATCAGGCTAAGTATGCGGAATATGCAGCTAAACTTGCGGCTGACTTCAAAGAAAACTTCGCTAAATACGATGTTTCTGAAGCAATCAAAGCAGCAGGCCCTCGCGGCTAACCTAAGAAAGATTCCTTTATCAAAAGCGCCCCTTGTTTGGGCGTTTTTTTGTGCCTGATTTTTTACACATGAATATCTTTCAACAAACTTATTATTAACATTTAGGTACATACATGCTTATATATTGCTGGTTATTTAAACAGCACGTATAAGGAAAACCATGAAATTACAATTAAAAAAGAAACAACTAAAATCGCTGCAAGCGAAAGATCTAAACAATCAGGCGACCAGAAAAATTGCTGCCGCGGGCGCGACTTTTGGCTCTAGAGTTGATTGTGGCAGTTGGCAAATTTGTGATACTCACGTTGCGATTTGTGAGTCAATGGGACTTTGTCGTTCAGTAGATATCTGCTAATAACGCGATAACCAAGTCCTTTAATAGGGCGAAAACTCGCCCTATTACGACGTACTCCAAAGCTTATTTAGCACCAACTTTTTAAAGGTTAATACAAATTGTTTCATTGTGATTGGAATGATAGCCACAAGCGCAATTCCCTTATCAAAGTCAGGGTTAACACAACAGTAAAGTGCAATCTCAGTTTTGCTGCTTTCTCTAAAGCGTGCGATTTCAGCCTCGCTGTAATTGGTTTTGCGTCCAACAGCCTTCAAACACCTTAGGCTATTATGAGGGCTTACCAAGCCAACTGGATTGATGGTGTCATAGAGCGTTGCTATCGCGCTATTTTGAGGCAAGTTATTTGGATAAACTTCGGCGATATTTTTTGCCATGGCCCTGAACATGGCGGGACTGAGCATGGTATCTGCATATAACAGTTTTCTACGAGGGTTACGTATATAACGTTTTAATACCTCGATAAGAGAAAACCTAAAGGTACTGTTTTTCCCTCTAAAATCAGGCAAAAAAGCAGCTGAAGCGCCAACAATGCAAACATCCTTGTTGCTATCATCAAAGGTCAATAAGCAATAGCCGACAATGTCACCGCCTGATAAAAACAACCGGAGTCTGCGCTTTGTGCTTTCGCCTTTTTCAAAGTACAAAGCAAAGTAATGCTCTACCTCGACATTGGAAAAGCTTGTCGCTATCACTCGCTTCAATTGGTTTAAATACTGTGTATCTAACACTCCCTTTTGATAGCTTAAATCCCTATGCTTTATTGTGCTCAACTTGCTCGCCTACCCTATTGAAAATCATGCTTCCTCAAGCTTTCCCCGATAAGCTGGCAAAGAAACCTCCGCGATCAGACCACCATCATCTCGATTTCGTAGTCTTACTTTACCGCCGTGTGTGGTCACGATACGTTTGATAATGGCAAGCCCTAAACCACTCCCCTCACTCCCTCTAGCCTGATCTCCCTGTTTAAATGGTTCGAATACAGACTCTAACTCTGACTCAGGAATACCAGGCCCTCTATCCATTACTTTTACGATAACAGCACGGTGCTTGGGGCTATACTCTGTCGTCACCTCAATATCTTGTTCAGAATAACGGATCGCATTTTCAATCATGTTAGTAAACACTCGCTTTAACGCGACGGCATTCATCATTACCGCTGGTAAGTATTCCTCTGCTTGCAGGTGAATTGGTCGCTGATGCTGCTGCTCTGCATGAACAACTTCTTCAATAACCGTGTTAACATCATCTGGCGACATTTCCGCACCGTTGTGATGACGGAGATATTCAATGAATTGGTCAATAATCGCATTCATATCTTCAATATCGTCGATTATCCCCTCGCGCAGGTAGTCTTCTTCATCCGACATCATTTCAGTTGCTAGACGAATTCGGGTTAAGGGCGTACGTAAATCGTGTGAAACGCCAGCCATTAACAATCGTCTATCACTTTCTAGGTCTGCGATACCTTTAGACATTTTATTAAACGCCCGAGTCACCTCTATGACTTCCGTGGACCCTTCTTCAACAAGCCGGGTTGAAAAGTCCCCGACCCCTACTCGACTAGCAGCAATTTGTAGTGATTTTAGCGGTTTATTTAGATGCCGAGCAAAAAGCCAACCCCCTAACACACTTAAGAAACCAATACTGGAGAGGTAGAAAACTAAAAACTCCATTTTTGTTTCACTGAGTCCGCTAAGCGGCACTCTTACCCAATATCCTGGCGCTTGTGGTGGCTCAACCCAATAAACAACCGGATCTCCTTGGCTTATCCTGACTCGCGCAGAGCCATTAAGTTGCTCCGACATACTACGAGACAGCAATGTATATTCTTTGGCCTGCCCCAGCCCATTTACATACGCCTCTCTTTGTGTCATCACCTCAATGCCGGTTATCTCAAAAAATTTGCGAGATAGTGTATTGTCCACTTCAACACCATCTTCCCAATCAATGAAGACCGTTTTAACCTGCTTAGCGAGCATCAGATTCACTTGTTCAAAGGTTGGTTTGAAGACGTATAAGGTAACGGTAATGTAAGACACGACTTGATTTATCAATAGTAACGCGCCGACAAAGAAGACGGTTTGCCCAAATGCACTACGAGGTAACATGCTGGCTACTTCACGCCGTCAGGCACAAATACATACCCAAGACCCCACACCGTTTGTATATAGCGAGGATTAGAGGCGTCATCTTCAATCATACGACGTAAGCGCGAAACCTGAACGTCAATGCTACGCTCAAGTGCGCTATAATCACGCCCTCTAGCAAGGTTCATTAACTTATCTCGACTAAGCGGCTCGCGAGGGTGACTCACCAGTGCTTTAAGTACCGCAAACTCACCTGAGGTAAGTGAAATTGTCGCTTCCCCATGTTGCATCTCTCGCGTCGCTAAATTAAGGGTAAAGTTACCAAAGCTCACTTCATTTTCTTCTGCCGCAGGCGCACCTGGTACTTCTTTGGCACGACGACGAAGAATGGCTTTTATTCGCGCCAGCAGTTCTCTTGGGTTGAATGGTTTTGGAATGTAATCATCCGCGCCAAGCTCAAGGCCAATAATACGGTCAACTTCGTCACCTTTCGCCGTCAACATAACAATTGGGATCTCATTCTCTTTTTGTCTTAAACGACGACAGATGGAAAGGCCATCTTCTCCAGGAAGCATCAAATCTAACACCATTAAGTGAAAGTTTTCGCGTTCAAGTAGTCTATCCATTTGTTCAGAATTGGCTGCGCTGCGGACGATAAATCCCTGCTCAACGAGATAACGCTCTAAAAGACTGCGTAAACGCATATCGTCATCAACTACGAGCACTTTGGTGGTTTCATTTCCCATTTATATTTCTTCTATTTATTAATTTACTAAAGCTTGCTGATCTGCGACATTTCGTGCACAAATCATCATCCTGTTCATTTAACGCTCATGGCGATAATGGACCATGATATTATTATGCTTAAATATAATTGAATTTGGTGCTTTTCGACACCATACATTGATACTAGATTGTTACCGAACATTACAAGGGTTTAACCCAAAATACCTGAGAAACATGAAAACGAATTTGATCACGCCCGAAGGATACCGCCAACTGCAGCAAGAACATGATCATCTGTGGTTTGAAAAGCGCCCAGAGATCACCAAAATTGTGAATTGGGCAGCGAGTTTAGGCGATCGCTCCGAAAATGCCGACTACACCTTCAATAAACGTTTATTAAGGCAAATAGATAGACGGGTGCGCTTTTTACGAAAGCGTATGCCCGAACTAAAAGTCGTGGAATATAGTCCCGAACAAGAAGGTAAAGTATTTTTTGGCGCTTGGGTAGAAGTAGAAAGCGAAGAAGGCGAGGTTCGTGCATTTCGGATTGTTGGACCTGATGAAATATACGAACGCAATGACTACATCTCCATCGATGCGCCAATGGCAAGGGCCTTACTAAGCAAACAAGTCGATGATGAAATTACGGTCACCACACCGCACGGCCGAAGACTTTGGTATATCAACCAAATCGAATATCGCAGAAACACCGAACAATGATAACATTGAGCTAAATTTTGTTTGCCCGAGATGAGTATTATCTAGGCAACACAGACCGATTAAGAAGAGTATAAGGATTTTGCATGAGCAATATCACACAACGTTTAGCAACTGAGCTTAACGCCAGAGAACAGCAAGTTAATGCTGCTATTAGTTTGCTAGACGAAGGGGCAACCGTTCCATTTATTGCACGTTACCGTAAAGAGGTAACGGGTGGCTTAGATGACACTCAACTGCGTTTGCTTGAGCAAAGGTTAGGTTACTTACGAGAACTTGATGAACGTCGCGAGTTTATTTTAAAAACCATCGATGAACAGGGTAAACTCTCTGCTGAGCTAAGTGCAGAAATACAAGCCGCCGACAGTAAAACCGTACTCGAAGATTTATATCTCCCATACAAACCAAAGCGCAGAACAAAAGGCCAAATCGCGATAGAAGCAGGTTTGGAACCCTTAGCTGACGCTTTATTTGCAGATCCAACATTAGACCCAGAGCAACAAGCGGCCCCTTTCATTGATGAAAGCAAAGGCGTTGCTGACAGCAAAGCGGCTTTAGATGGCGCTAAATTCATTCTCATGGAGCGTTTTGCAGAAGACGCTAAACTACTTGCTAAGCTCCGAGCACACCTTAAAGACAACGCGCAAATCGAAGCAAGAGTCATCGCAGGTAAAGAAGAAGCAGGAAGCAAATACCGTGACTACTTTGAACATAATGAGCTACTAAATAAAATTCCATCACACCGTGCGCTGGCGATGCTAAGAGCACGTAACGAAGGCTTTTTGCAGTTATCTATTAACCCGGAACCAAGTGCAGAAGACGCCGCTCAATTTTGTGCACAGATCATTGCCGATCATTACCGCCTAGCCGTCTCTGGTAAAGCTGCCAGTGATTGGTTGATGGGTGTAGTCCAGTGGGCATGGAAGATTAAAATCGCCCTGCACTTGGAAAACGAATTCTTAGGGTCAATGCGTGAAAAGTCAGAGCTAGATGCTATCGAAGTTTTTGCGAAAAACCTAAAAGATCTGCTGATGGCTGCGCCTGCAGGTGCAAAAGTGACAATGGGTATCGATCCGGGATTACGTACCGGATGTAAAGTCGCTATTGTCGATGCCACAGGCAAACTGATTGCAACGAGTACTATCCACCCTCATGCCCCTCAAAACCAGTGGGATAAGTCGCTGAAGACACTAGAGCAAATGTGTCGCCAATACAAAGTTGAGCTTATTGCTATTGGTAACGGAACCGCGTCTCGCGAGACCGACAAACTGGCCGCAGAACTGCTAAAAAGCGCCACCGAATTAAAACTTAATAAAATCATGGTGAGTGAAGCTGGCGCATCGGTGTACTCTGCCTCTGAATTTGCCGCAAACGAATTTCCAGATCTTGATGTATCTCTACGTGGCGCAGTTTCTATTGCAAGAAGATTACAAGATCCGTTAGCAGAGCTTGTAAAAATCGAACCAAAATCAATCGGTGTTGGCCAATATCAGCATGATGTTTCTCAAAGCCAGTTAGGGCAAACGCTAACTGCTGTGGTCGAAGACTGCGTAAACTCAGTGGGTGTCGATGTGAACACGGCATCGATACCATTACTAACGCGCGTCTCGGGCTTGAATAAAACATTAGCCAGTAACATCGTAAAATACCGCGACGAAAATGGCTCTTTCACGGATCGCAAAGCGCTTAAAAAAGTTGAGCGATTAGGACCTAAAGCATTTGAACAAGCAGCCGGTTTCTTACGTATCGCCAATGGCGACGATCCACTGGATGCATCAGCAGTGCATCCTGAAGCTTACCCTGTTGTCAAAGCGATTTGTAAAAAACAAAATCTAGAAGTGAATACCCTTATCGGTAATCGCGAAGTCTTGAATGGCCTTGTGGCAAATGACTATGTAGATGATAAGTTTGGGGTACCAACGGTCACTGATATTATCAAAGAATTAGATAAGCCAGGCCGAGATCCTCGCCCAGAATTTAAAACGGCGCAGTTTAAAGCTGGTGTTGAGACAATCACAGATCTTAAAGTCGGTATGATTTTAGAAGGTGTGGTCTCTAATGTTGCCAATTTTGGGGCTTTTGTGGATGTAGGTGTACATCAAGATGGACTTGTTCACATTTCAGCACTCACGGATAAGTTTATTTCCGATCCACGTGAAGTCGTTAAAGCGGGAGATATCGTTAAGGTCAAAGTGATTGAGGTTGATGTGCCTCGTAAACGCATTAGCTTTACCATGCGCTTAAACGATGAAATATCTCAAGCTCCAGCGCAAAAACAGAACGCTAAGCCGCACAAAGGAAAACCGGCGCCTAAGTCTTCTAAGCCAAAGTCACGAGATGCAGGTAACGCCGCGATGGGTAATGCTTTTGCTGAAGCCTTCGCAAAGCTGAAGAAGTAATCTCAACAGAACAGTGAACAAAGAAAAGCGCGGCCTTGGTCGCGCTTTTCGTTTGTCGGGGGTTTTAACTCGTTTTCACTGCAATGACCCGCGGAGGAGAAGGCCAATACCTACGGTTAAATTTGCACTGATAGCGATGCGGGTTGGTTAGGCATCGCTACATGTTGATAAAAATTTGAGATCCTGAGCGATCTTGCTTGGATTTCAGGGTCAGCTTCAATTGGCATCGCAACAGCGTAAGGATCTGCATCCTGCTTAAGCTTGGCTTGCTCCTCTTCACTCTCTGCTTTTGCCTGCTCACCACTCAAGCGGCGAGTTTGAATGTTTTGTACCCGCTTGCTATCACTTTGCTCTTCACCACTGATAGAAGCTTTTGCCAACTCAGCCTGCGCCGCCGAGAGTTTTTGAGTCGCATCTGCTGCGATGGCTCTGTCAGCGCCAGATGGTTCTGCTGGTGCTAACGCTGCCGCTCTCACCGTTTGCATTTTTTCAATCGTGCCCTGCGGGTCACCTTCAAGCGGCGCAACGTCGATCATCACCTCACCGCCAATAGCGTAGTTATTGCCATCAGGACCGCGCTGATATTCATAACTCGGTGATCCGGCATATTGCCCACCTACTCTGGCATGAGCCTGCTCATGTAATCTTACTTCTCTATCTCGAGATTTTAATTCTTGAACGACCTGCTCATCTTGCTCTGTTTGTTGCTGCTCTTGTTCATTCTTTTCTTTTTCTTGGCCTTCGCCTTTTTCACCTTGCTCTTTGCCTTGAATGGTTTTGCTTTGCTCTGTTTTACCATCAGAGCCGTAAACTTTTGCATCGTCTACGTTAGAAGAGCGGCCTTTTTCAGAATCGGAAAGGTTGCGGTTTTCAGTAAATGAAGAGTTAGTTGGTGCAGGTTTTGGGATCGCTTCACGCAGCTGATTATCGCGTACAACCGTTTCGGTGTACACGTTGGCAGTGTTTAAATTCATCGCCGGTGGTGGCGTTACTATGTTCATTACACTTTAATATCAATCAACGTACCTAACACTTCATCTGCAGTGCGAATAGTTTGCACATTGGCTTTCGCGTTAAACTCTTCAACTTTTAAGGCTACCACGGATTCTGTCAAGCTTGGCGTCTCACTCACTGGAGCCGTCACAGCTTCACCGGCACTAGCACCTTGCAACTGCCGCCCAGATGCACGTTCAGAATCACTTTGTTGCTCGATGGCAGCGCGGTTAATATCAGCACTTGCTTGGGCAATCCCCTGAGCAGCGCGGTTATAACCGTCAATTCCATTATTTAACACATCACCTATTGGCATATTCGCACCTAGATAAACCTTTTCTTACTGACTAATTATTGCGCAAAATATCAACAAAGAAAAGTAAAAGCGGCAATTTTTTGCCGCTTTATTACTCCAAATATTTAAACAATTGATTTAAGGAGTGATAAAAAGGCTTCTTTATGAGAGATAAAAGGCGCATGAGAGGCCTTTGCAAGCGTATGAGCCTTAAAATTTGGATTGAGTACCTGCATTTTCTCTACAGCCGCTTGTGGAACAAGAGAATCTAAACGGCCGAAGATGCCTATTGTGGGGAGTTGCAGCCGTGAAAATTCATCTCGTAAGTCCTGCGATTTCAATATCTCCAGTCCACCAGCTAGTGCTTTCGCCTCCGCTTCCGGCAGTGTGCCTAGTAGCGCTTTGAGTTGTTTGATGTCTTCTCTGGCATGTTCACTGCCCATCGCTTGAATCGCTAAAAACCTTTCTATCGTCTTTGCGCTATTGGTTTGCAGTTGAGTCTCAAAGTTGTTTAGCACCTTAGGGGCTATTCCGGGCCAATCTGCTTGCTCACAAAAAAATGGCGTTGAAGCGACCAAAATAACCTTGCTAACTTTGTCTGGAAAATGAGCAGCTAAATACAATGCAAATAAGCCCCCCAAAGACCAGCCTATCAACACGCTTTGTGGCATCAGCTGCTCAGCAATAAGTAAAGCGTTACGCTCAAGAGAATAATCGCCCTCAGCGCTTGGTGTACCACCAAATCCAGGAAGATTGACCGCTTTAATTAGTGTTGTAGGTGCAAAAGCTTCCTCGCATAACTGCCACACCGCTTTGTTCATCCCCCAACCATGGAGCAGCACAACTTCATTTTGCATTTATCTGTTCTCTATACCAAACTTGACGCCATGATAGCTAACCCGGGATGGAAAGCAATGATCCAACTTAATCGGTTATTACCTAAAAAGTGGTGTCAGCCTTGTGTATGTTGTGAACAACGCACAACAGAAGCCTTGCTTTGTCCACACTGCTTACAAGCCTGCTTAGACTTTATGGAACAAGAGATTAATCTACTTAACTACCCCAATATCCAACGCATGGTTAGCCTTGAAGACTGCGATGGGTTAACCGTGGCGAGTTGGTACCGCACGCCTATAAACACATGGTTGCAAGGAATAAAGTTTAACCACAGCAAAGCCTATCAATGTGCCTTAAACCTGCTAGCTCAGGCGCTATGGCAGCGCTTCAGTGAAGAAAATGCTTTCCCTGTAGACCTTGTTTGTTGTTTGCCACTACACCGAAGACGGTTAATCCGACGAGGTTACAATCAAGTTGAGCAAATTTGGCAAGGGCTACCACTCACCCAAACAATACTCAAAAGAACAAAGCACACCAAGCCGCAATCTGAGCTGACCAAGGCTAAACGAAAACGTAACTTAAACAATGCCTTTGTGCTCAGCCAACCTGTTGAAGGAAAAAATATAGTATTACTTGAGGATGTGATCACAACGGGCGCGACCATGAATGCAGCGGCAAAAGTGTGTAAACAAAATAGGGCAAAAATGGTGTGGGCGATGGCTATCAGCCTCACACCATTCGACGCTTAAAAGCGTATTATTTAATTGATATAGCTAGAACAGATACCAATCAACTTGCTAAATGTTCTGGACTTTATCTTATGCCGTGTGCAAAGAACAACGCGTTATTTAGCAGCCGGCTAGAACCGAACCAAAAGCCACGAAATACCGGGTTGTCAGTCATTCCAACAGCCACCCCACGTCCAGACTTTGACGCAATCAAGACAGAGGAACCTGCGATCTGCTCAACGTTGATATTATCAGTATACCCTGCCAATAAAGGCTTTTGAGTGTACGTTAACGACTCGATAAATGGCTTATTATTACGATGCATCACCCAAGTACTATTTTTAAAGACAGGTAATTCCCGGTTCTCGAAGCCAAAAGACAAGGGATGACTTAAATCCAAACGCGCATCAAAAATCGCGCCGGCAATCCGCTGCTTTGCCGAAAGGCTATCTTGATCTGCAAAGGTGAGATTTTTGCTGTCAAACTGGGCTCGCATTTCTTTGCTTGAAACCATTTTAGCGTCTAGTAGTTGCTGTTCGATTAGCCACTGTGCACCACGCTTTTGCCCCCAAATCACACCGCCTTTAGCAACCCAACTCAAGAGCTTGGCTTTGCTCTTGTCACTTAAATCTCCATACTTACCATCAGCCAATAAAATATGGGTGTAGCGTGTAAGATCGAGTTTCTCGATATGCTGCTTTTCCACAATCGACGGGGCTAGTTTTAAATGCCTATCCAAATGATACCAAAGCTCACCCGCTTCATATTGACTTACACCCGCACCACCTATGATGAGGACTTCTGGCTTTTGCAGCTGCAGCATTTGTCTTGACCCAAAATCGACACCACTTTGTGTCATGCCTGTAGTCACACTATATACTGGAAGTGAAAGCTCTCTGGCGATTGTTTCAAGCTCAGTAAACCAGTCCGCTTGCTGTTGAATACCACTTGCTATCACCAATGTACCGGCCTGAAAGTCATGAGAGCCTGAGGTGGTTGATGCTGAAAATGGTGACATTGCAGCTGCTACTTTCACTCCTGCCTGTAAGAGTCGATTTGCTAATTGTGGCGCCAGATAATGGTGCCATTCTATGGTGTAGGCATAACTTCCTGCAACGGGAGTCAATATATTTGAGTCAGTGCTCGATTCATCTTGAAGCTTTAAACCCCAGCCACTTTTTACTGCGGCAAAAGCTAAATCATAAGCATACGGCATCGTCCAACCTGAAACATCGTAGAACGTGTTGTCCTTAAAATGCGTCTGTGTGCTAAATAGTGCTTTTATCAAGCGATATTGCGGCTGGGCTAGTGGAATGTATAAATCCCCTTGCTGATATTCGGTGTTATCAACTTCTTTGGCTTTTGAGAGGTATTTCACCTCTATCTGATGCTGTTTCAATAAATCCACAAACGCTTGAAAACGGTAGTTATCTTTGCCGCGAGCAACAACGTAACCGTTGATTTCATCTTTACTCGCAAGCTCGTTCGCTTGTTGATAAAACTGCTGCTGATAATCAAGTAAAGCGCGTCGATGCGTTATGCTGGCTTGGAATGTCGAGAGACTCGTCGTGACTTGATTTTTAATCGTTTCAGGAAAACTCAACACGCCATACTGAGTTTCTTGTGCATGCCCTCTACTACTCGCTTGTTCGAATAAAATGCCAACCGCACCATTTACGTCGGGGTACGTAGAACCTTTGCCATAATAAAAGTCATCAAAACTCTCTTGAGTAAAATATAACTCCCCTTGCGCATCAAGAGCTTTGGCATGAAACTTACCAATCTCGTTGGTTAGCGCTACGTTTTGTAATGGGGTAATTGGGTGAGTTCTTGATGGGATCCCTGGTTGGAAAAAATACGTACTATTTGGTCCCATTTCATGAAAATCGGTCAGTACGTTTGGTTTCCAACGATGGAACGCTTTGATCCGTGCTTTTGACTCAGGATGTTGTAGTAGTAACCAGTCACGATTGAGGTCAAACCAATAATGGTTAGTGCGACTAGAAGGCCAAGACTCATTATGCTCACGATGTGCAGGATCGGTTGATAGAGACATGCTCTTATTGGCGTTTGCCCATGTAGCAAAACGTGATAAGCCATCAGGGTTCAAAGCTGGATCTAACAATATCACCGCATTATCAAGGAGCTGCGTAACAGACTCGCCCTGCGCCGCAGCTAAATAATATGCCATGAGTACCGCGGCATTGCTTCCTGAAGACTCATTACCGTGCACGCTATACCCCATCCACATCACAACTGGCTGGTCTGAACGGTTTTGGCTACTGCTCAATGAAGCAATATGATCTTGCTGAATACGCGCCAAGTTTTGTTGGTTTTGTGGCGAGCTCGCTTTTAGGAGTAACAAAGGACGTCGCTCATGGCTAAACCCGATTGTTTCGACACTCAGTCTTGGACTTTCGCTTGCAAGGGTATGTAGATAATTAACGATTTGATCGTGGCGCAAATGCCACTGCCCAACTTCATATCCAAATGCTTGTTTTGGCGTAGTTATTGTGGGATCAAATTTTACTTCATCGCCAAAATAATAGGCAATGGGCTTGGCCTGCAAGCTAAAGCTCAACAGCACGATAATACAGCTTATTAACCGCATGATAATGTCCTTTAATTCCGATTACTTTTCAAGCTAACAAGCACACCGCCGATTGCCAAATTTTTACGCCGAACACTAGCGACAACACGACGAGGAGAGTATGATACGTATTAACCGAGTAATTTAGTCAAGTATAGAGCGAATTATGATCCATATTTCAGATTCTGCCCAAAGCCATTTCGCGAAACTATTAGCCGATCAGGCTGAAGGCACCAATATTAGGGTTTTCGTGGTTAATCCAGGCACCTCTCAAGCTGAGTGTGGCGTGTCATATTGCCCAGCAGATGCCGTTGAACAAAGCGATATCCGCTTACCGTTTAATGGTTTTGAAGCCATCGTTGATGAAGAAAGTGCACCATTTTTAGAAGAAGCCGATATCGATTTCGTTACCGATAAAATGGGGAGTCAGTTGACGCTTAAGGCACCGAATGCCAAAGCTAAACGATTACGTGACGATGCGAGCCTAGCTGAACGCGTAGAGCACATGCTTGTGACAGAAGTAAATCCACAATTGGCCAATCATGGTGGTCAAGTTAGCCTAGTAGAAATTACCGCAGATGGTATTGCAGTACTTCAATTCGGCGGTGGTTGTAACGGCTGCTCAATGATTGATGTCACATTGAAAGAGGGCATCGAAAAAGAGATGATCGCTAAGTTTGAAGAGATCAATGGCGTACGTGACATCACAGAGCACGCGCGTGGCGAACACTCTTACTATTAATGAGCAAAACCCTCATTTATCGCTTAGGGTCTCACCCTAAGCGAAGCCTCAAATTTTTCCTTTTTGGCCTTGTTATTGTGTTACTCGCGGGTGCTTTAATCGCACTGGGTTATTATCAAGATCATCGCTTTCAAATCGCAGGTTTAGTGCTTTTACTTCCTGGTTTGTGCTGTGCCTTTTACGGTTATATTGGTATTTTTTCTAATCGCTTTTCTCAAGTGATAGAAGCCAGAGAAAAACGCCGCCAAGCCCTAAAAGATAACGACCCATTTGCTTAACGCAGCTCCATTATTCGAGTAAAGCAGCTTCTCGAGAGAGCTGATGATATTTATATGCCAAAGTCAATCCACGCAACCCCATAAAACAACTCATCGCAAGCCAGAGCGCATGATTACCGAGTGGCAATGCAATCAAAAACGGCAAGAAGAAACCGAATACCGCAGAAACTAACATGCTGTTTCGCATTTCTTTAGCACGAGTAAGCCCCACAAAGATACCGTCAAATAAAAAGCAACTCATGGCAATCAAAGGTAATAGCACCAACCAAGGTAAGTAAGTGCCTGCTAACGTTATCACTTCGGGGATATTGGTTAATAAGCTAATGATCCAGCCACCAGCTAGGTAAAAAATAGCGCTGTATAAAAGCGCAAATGCGGCCCCCCAAAACAGGCTTACTTTTACCCATAATTGCAATTGCCCCAACGAGCCTTGTCCTTTTGCTCTGCCGACCTTAGCCTCCGCAGCATAAGCAATACCGTCCATCGCAAAGCTGACTAACATCAAAAAATTCAGTAAGACAGCGTTGGCCGCTAGTGTGATCTCACCAAGCCTTGCGCCATAGAAAGTCATGAAACTAAAGCAGAGTTGTAAGATCAAGGAACGAATAAAAATATCACGATTCAAGGTGAGTAAACTGATCCACTGTGCGCGCTTTGGTAGAGTGAATTTCAACGTAATACCGTGACGCTTTGCGACCAATGCGCTCAAAAACAAGGATAAGCCTAATGCCGAATAGTCTGCAATCAGTGAAGCCCAAGCTGCGCCTGCTACTCCCCACTCAAATCCGACAACAAATAAAATGTCCAAAGCTATATTCACTATGTTTGTGAACAACACCAGATAGAATGGCCCTCGCCCGTAATGCATCCCAAGCATAAAGCCCAGCAGCACAAGGTTTAACATTGCTGCAGGCGCACTAAATACACGGATTTGAAAATATAATTTTGCTTGCTCAAATACTTCACTAGAAGCATTTGAAAGCTGAGCAATAACTTGGATCAGCAGAGGAGATAACACAATCAAACTCATGGCGAAGAGCAGCGCAATGAGCATACTGGTATATAGTGAACGTGTTAGCTTGTCATGGTCTTGCTGGCCGCTTGATTGAGCGATCACTCCTGTTGTACTCATTCGCAGAAAACTTGCAAGCCAAAATAGTACCGAGATAGCGCTAGAGCCAAGCGCAATCCCAGCCAAAAAATGCGCATCCCCCATATGACCAATTACTGCCGTATCGACTAATCCTAACAGTGGCACCGTAATATTTGATAGTATCATCGGACCTGCAAGTAGTAAGAGGCTCAGATGTTGCGCTTTATGGCATTTAAGAAATTGATACAACATATTATTTTTGGTTTGGCCCTATTTTCAGCAAATAGTTGGAGTGCGGTTATCTTACAGTATCATCACGTGAGTGAGAAACTCCCAGCGGTCACCAGCGTGAGTGAAGAAACCTTTAAATCTCATCTTAACCACATTAAAGAACATGGTTTTTCGGTGATACCTTTACCACATTTGTTAGATAGCCTGAAGTCGGGTAAGTCTTTACCAGAAAAAACGTTAGCTATCACCTTTGATGATGGCTATGAAAACAATATCACTGCGGCGGCCCCGATCCTGGAATCTTTTGGCTTTCCCTATACGATTTTCGTCAACCCTCAACTTATTGACGAAAAGAAAAGCTATGTCATGACGTGGGATGAACTGAGGGCATTAGCAAAACGCGGGGCTATTATCGCAAATCATAGTGCTAAGCACGATTACCTCCATCTCAAACTAAAAAATGAAACAGTGGCACAGTGGCGTGCGCGTGTTGAGCACGATATCACATGGTCACAACAGCGAATTAAAGAAGAAATTGGCCACGATTACCCCTACCTCGCATACCCGTACGGCGAATTTAATCATGAATTACAAAAGCTAGTAGCAGAGCTTGGACTTATTGGTATTGGGCAACACTCTGGTGCGGTTGGTATTTCTTCAGATTTTACACGTATCGCTCGCTTTCCCGCATCGGGAAACTACAGCAACTTAGAAACATTAAAAACTAAGCTCGAGACCAAAGCGTTCTCTCTACAAAAATTAGAGTACCTTGATAGCGTCACGAACAATAAAACCCCAGCAATCACGTTGCATTTTAACAATAAGGATTTTCATCAGAGTCAATTTGCATGCTACGTTTCAGGTGTTGGGCAAGCTGAGCTGACGTGGCTATCAGAAACCAGCGTACGTATCCAAACCCCGAAAGCACTATCCATAGGACGGTCACGATATAACTGTACTGCGCCTTCAATCAAATACACAGGACGGTATTATTGGTTTTCACAACCTTGGGTTATTGAAAAATAACAGCTTTGGGTAGGAACAAATTAGCTCTTACCCTTACTTTTTAACCGCGCTCAGCATGGTTTCAGTCACTTTACTCAAAGGTACCAGACTTTGCACTGCACCAAGCTCGTACGCTGCCCTAGGCATTCCCCATACTACACAGCTTAGTTCATCTTGTGCAAATGTATTAGCACCAGCGACTTTCAAAGCTAGCATTGCTTTTGCTCCATCACTACCCATCCCCGTGAGCATAGCAGCACAAACATGCTTCCCCATTGGCACAAGGGAGTTAAATAACACTTCAACGGAAGGTTTATGACGATTAACAGGCTCAGTATCATCTAATCGGCAGACATATCCGGTTGCAGTGTGTGCCACCTTGAGATGTTTGTCTCCCGGTGCTATAAACACATGACCTGGTAATAAAACATCACCATCTTCCGCTTCTTTGACTGATACCGCACAGGTGCGATCCATTCTTTGCGCGAATGAGGTACTGAAAACTGGTGGGATATGTTGGGTGATAACAACAGGAGGCGCGTGTGTTGGTAATCGCATAAGCACTTCTCTGATCGCTTCAGTTCCTCCAGTTGAGGCACCTATGGCTAAAATAGTATTACGCGAAAATGTATAATTACGGCCAATTTCTAATTCGCTTTCCTGTTTTGGTGCTTTAAAAGCCCTCACTCTTGCACCAGCCGCTACTCTAATCTTCTTAACCAGTAAATCGGAATAAGACATTAAGGTATCAGCAACATTGCTGGTGGGCTTAGAAATAAAATCAACTGCACCTAACTCTAGTGCTTCTATCGTGGCGGGTGAGCCCTCTTGGGTCAACGTAGAGATCATCACAACAGGCATAGGCCTTAAACGCATTAAGTTTTTAAGAAAATTAATGCCATTCATTTTTGGCATTTCTATATCCAAAGTTAATACGTCAGGCGAAGTAGATTTAATGAGCTCTCTAGCTTCATAAGGGTCTTCCGCGGTGCCAACGACTTTAATACCATCCGCCTGACCTAGTATTTCTTTTAACAACCCACGAATTAACGGCGAGTCGTCAACAATCAGAACTTTGATCATATTTCACACCTAAAATAGCTCAATATCCGTTTTATTGTCTTGAGCCTCAATGTCATGTAAGTAACGCACTTCACGTTGTTCAATTGTGTTATTGTGCATGGTTCGTAACTTTTTCACTTGCGCTTTGCCACTTTGAGGATGAAAGATAACTTTTCTTGGCCAGGGGCCACCTACATCCTGTGAAATTAAATTCAAACTTTCCTCTTCCACATAGGCTTGAGCAAACCTGATGTTCCCTTCCCCAATATCAGTCATTGCGCTAATAATTTTTCCACCGCCAAAAAGTTTGATTTTTAAATTGCTTCTAGACGCACCATTTTTGAGTACTTCATTTATCAGATACTCCATCGCCCAGTTACCATAACGACAATTTAGGTCATCCGCATGTACTTCTCGTAGCGCTTTCGCTCCGGGTAACATAAAGTGATTCATACCACCTATCCCCAATTTCTCGTCATATACGCAAGCTGCAATACAAGACCCTAATACCGTCGAAATCAATTCGTCCTGCTTAGATACATAAAACTCCCCAGGTAGTACTTTTGCAACGACTTTAGAACGTCCTGAATCCCAAAAGCGTTTTACATGTTCGAATCCTCTGAGAACAGGTCTAAACTCTCTCATTCAACTGGCCTTTTTGATAAATGGTTTTACCTAGGTTTTTAAATTCTAGGTGCTCTTTCCCCATCGTTTCGGAATGCCCGATAAGTAAGTAACCATTGGGAACTAACATGTCATGATATTGCTCAAAGAGTTTGTCTTTGGTTTCTTTATCAAAATAAATTAAGACATTACGACAGAAAATAACGTCAAAGGGCCCTTTCATTGGCCATGGTTCTAGAAGATTAAGTCGTTTAAAATGGATGAAGGATTGCAATTTAGGCTTCACTTTATACATTGCTCCATCAGCACTTCTAAGAAACCATTTTTTGAGCTTATCTTCATCTAAACCCGTGACGTTATTTGCCGTATATTCTCCAAGACTCGCTTTGCCCAAGACATTGGAATCTAAATCTGTTGCCAGTACTTTGACATCCCAACCACTTGGAAAAGCATTCGCAATGGTCATCGCAATACTATAGGGTTCTTCACCTGTGGAGCACCCGGCAGACCAGATCCTGACTCTTCTGTCGTGCTTGTGTCTGGCAATAATTTCGGGAACTATTTTCTTTGTTAGAAATTCGAAGTGATGATTTTCCCGAAAAAATGAAGTTAAATTAGTCGTAATTGCATTGATAAAATGACTAAATTCAACATCTTGATTTTCTTCTAAAAAAGATAAATACGCCTCAAATGATTTTAGCCCATTGGCTCTTATGCGCCTTGCCAACCTTGAGTAAACCATTTCCCTTTTATGCGGCCCGAGTACTATGCCGCATGTGTCATAGACCCGAGCCGAAATTTCGGAAAAATCCTTATCGGTCAACAGAAACTCTCGCATCGTCGTATTCCTTCAACCAACCCCACTAAGGAATTGGTCTATTGCCTAACCCTAAAACTCTTCCCACTCTTCCGAATCATCTGCAAACTGATTACTTCTCGAGTTTTGCTGCGGGGGCTTACTGGAGTTCATTGTCCGTTTTGGTAACTGCTTTTCTGGCGCTTTAAAGCTCTTCGGCGACTCAGTTATTTCTAAGCTACGGTGTGAAGATTCATCAAGAGTGAAGAAGTTTAATAATCTTCTCATATCATTTGCTTGCTCAGCCATCGATTCCCCTGCGGCTGACGCTTCTTCAACTAAGGCAGCATTTTGCTGCGTCATTTCATCCATTTGTGACACTGCTTTATTAACCTGCTCAATACCTGAACTCTGCTCAATCGACGCTTCAGCAATGTCAGAAATCATGTTTGTCACCCGCTTAACAGACTCAACTATTTCTTTTAGCGTTTCACCAGACTCATTAACCAGTAATCTACCATCTTCAACCTTACTTACACTGTCTCTGATCAGGTCCTTAATTTCTTTCGCCGCAGCTGCAGAACGCTGAGCTAGATTACGCACTTCACCCGCGACCACTGCAAAGCCTCGACCTTGTTCTCCGGCTCTAGCAGCTTCAACGGCTGCGTTTAATGCCAATAGGTTTGTCTGGAAAGCAATTTCATCAATAACACCTATAATGTCGGCAATTTTCTTACTTGAATCATTAATTTCAGACATGCTTTCAACTGCGCGTGTGACTACTTCACCACCTTTAGTCGCCTTGTCACAAGTATCTTCAGCCAATTCATTCGCGACTTTCGCGTTATCTGCATTTTGTCTAACGGTACTCGTCATTTCTTCCATGCTAGAGGCGGTTTCCTCTAGTGAGGAGGCTTGCTCCTCGGTCCGCTGACTCAAATCTGCGTTTCCTTGAGATATTTCATCTGCACCACTGGCAACTAGATTTGCAGATGTACGTATGCGACCAAGCATTTCGGTTAACTTCTCAGCAGTGGTGTTTGCGTCTTTTTTAAGCTTTTCATAAGCCCCGCGATAATCGCCTTCAATACGCCTAGTCAAATTACCAGTCGCCAATGCGTCTAACATATCCCCCATGTCTGTAACAGTCTCATCGACAGTAGACACTAAACTATTTAACCCTTTGGTTAGTCTTAAATAGAAGCCATCTTTCCCATCTTCTGATAAACGAACACTAAGGTTACCAGCGTTAGCCGACTGAACGAGGCCATTCACCTCTTTCTCAATCGTAACTTCTTTGGTTCTATCTTCCCATTCGACAACGGTGCCCACGCGTTCATTATTGCCATCAAATATCGGGTTGGCGACTAGACCAAAGGTTCTTCCGCCGACAACGATTTCCGTTTTATACTCAGTTTCGAGCCGAGAAAGCATACTGCGTTGATGACTTGGGTTGCGGTGGAATACATCAATATTCGCCCCCATAAGATGGTTACTGTCAAAATTAGGCAGGTCACGCCTTAGATCGCTCTCAGCATTTCTCATCATATCTTTCACTGCGCGATTCAAGTAAACGATCTCAAACTGCTCATTTGCTATCATCGTATTCGTTGAAACGTTGTCTAATGCTCTTCGGACGCGTAAGTTTTCAGCTGCGGCAGTTTTCTCTTCTTCTTCACGAACTAAACGCTCTGTTTTGTCGTCCCACTCTACAACGGTACCAATCCGCTTTTTCTCTTCATCAAACACCGGGGTCGCAATTAAACCAAAGGTGAAGCCAGCAACTTTGATATCTGTACTGTATACATCACTCAGTTTCTCAAGCAGATTTCTTTGATGGCTAGGGTTCGCATGAAACACATCAATACATTGCCCTACAAGCGTATCCACATCAAAGTTCGGTAATGATTTTCTAAGCTGCGTTTGATTGTCTCTCAACATTCGCACAACCGAATCATTAACATAAATAATATTCAATCCTTCGTCCGCTAGCATTACGTTTGCCTGACAAACGTCCAGCGCGCTCGATATACGAGCATTGTGACTCGCCAAGTCCGCCTGCTTTTTCTCTAGCGCTAATTCTCTTGTAAGGTCTTTCCACTCAACTAAAGTCGCGATCCTTTGCCCTTCATCATCGAAAACAGGCGTGGCAATAAGATCAAAGGTCAAACCTGCCACTTTGATTTGTGTGACATATGGACGGGTCAAATTAGCTAGGATGCCTCTCTGATGGCTGGGGTTTTTATGAAATGTATCAATGTTTGCACCAATCAAACTATCCACATTAAAGCCAGGCAATTCTTGCTGTAACTTAGCCTGATTTTTACGCAGCATACTGGTTACGGAATCGTTCAAATACACAATATTGAGAGAAGCATCTGCAAGCATAACATTGGCCTGACAGACCTTTAAAGCTAGCAACAAACTATGGCTATGATCTTGACTATCTACTGCGTCACCATTTAATAAATTAGCAACCGCTTTGTATAAGGATGATTGACGTGACGCATTACTTGCATCGAGTAAGCTAGCATCTTTACTCTCTATCGCGGGAACAATTTCCTCAACATCTTGTAACTTAGAAAGCAGAATATTTGCGCTCTGCTTAAGTAGTAAAATTGCCAGCACCACACTGACAGCTGCTATAACCATAGCCACATAGGCTTGTGTAGACATATTAATATTCAACATTTGAACACTAATTGCCAAGCCCACAAATATTATGGCACCCGCAATCAGAACCCTATTGTTGAGTTGACTTGCTAATGCTTGATCGCTCATGTTATCCCCCGACAACCAATTGCTCATTCTGCTTGACTTCAAGATCTAATATCTTCTTCAAATTTAAAAGTACGACCATTTTTTCACCAACATTTACAAGTCCTTGTACAAATTGACTATTTTCCGAGTCTTGAAAATCTGGAACATCCTTCGCTGTTTCTTCGTTGATGCTGTATACGTCAGAAACAGCATCAACAACTAACCCCATAATTTTTGTTGCCTCTTTTATTACAACAGAGACAACGATAACCACAGTTAGAGCTCCATATTCGATTTGCGGTAAGCCGAATCGAATCCTTAAATCTATGATTGGTACTATCGTGCCACGTAAATTAATCGCACCGTTCACATACTTAGGAGCATTTGGAATTGCAGTGACTTCTTCCCACCCTCTGATTTCCTGTACGGCCAGAATATCCATGCCATACTCTTCGCCCGCCATCATAAAGGTGAGAAATTGTGTATCGTCATCTCTGTCTGCAAGCATGACTTGTTCATTAATCGAGGCTTTTTCAGTGATCATGACACCACCTCATCTAACTCTTGTTCTACTAATAATTCTTGAGTTCCTGGACGCTTTAAGCCACTTAGCTTGATAAGGCCACTAATATCAACAATTAAAGAGACTCTACCATCACCTAAAATTGTCGCCCCTGAGATCCCATTTACTTTCTGATAATTCGCTTCGAGACTTTTAATAACGACCTGTTGTTGTGCCAGTAAATCATCTACCAACAACCCCACTTTGTGATTATCACTCTCAACAACCACTAACAGTGTTTTATCCAACTCTTCTATTGCACCACCATGATTAAATAATTGATATAGCCTTAGTATTGGTATGTATTCATCTCGTAACCGTAGCACCTCTAAGCCATTACCTACTTTGCTCACTTTTTTAATATCTATTTGTAAAGACTCAACAATAGAAATAAGTGGAATGATGTAGGTATGCTTTGCAACTTTAACCAGTTGACCATCCAGAATGGCCAGCGTTAATGGCAATCTAATTGTAAACGTTGAGCCAACCCCTTTTGCTGAAGTTACTTCAACGCTGCCGTTTAATGCTTGAATATTTCTTCGAACAACGTCCATACCCACGCCGCGACCAGAGATATCACTCACTTCATCGGCTGTTGAAAACCCAGGCCTAAAAATAAGTTCATTAACCTCTTCAATAGTCAGCTCATCAGTTGCTTGAATTAGGCCATTGGCAATTGCTTTACTTTTTATTTTTTCGGTATTCAAGCCTCTGCCATCATCCATGATTTCAATCACAATATTTCCACCTTGGTGGAAAGCATTCAGTGTCACCGTACCCACAGGATCTTTTCCGGCTTTTATTCTGTCTTCCGGTGTTTCTAAACCGTGATCCAAAGAGTTTCTTACTAAATGAACCATAGGATCGGAAATTTTTTCCATCACGGTTTTATCTAATTCTGTTTGCTCTCCTAGCAGTTTTAGCTCAACCTGTTTGTTCAACTTCTGTGATGTGTCTCTTACTAAACGAGGAAATCGGCTGAAGACAAAACTAATAGGTAACATCCTGATCCGCATTACATTTTCTTGTAAATCTCGCGTATTATGGGCTAATTGAGCGAGGCCTTCTTGCATCGCAGCAAGCGTATTTTCGGTCGGTTCTTGCTCGCCTAATTGAGTCAACATAGCTTGGGTAATAACCAACTCCCCTACCATATTGATAAGCGAATCAACTTTATCAATCCCAACACGGATCGAAGTCGATTCTGCTGATTTCTTGCTAGCCTCAGGCTTAGCCTTTGTCGCTGTCGCTGAGGATGTTTTTGGTACATCAATATTTTGAGTGTCGTTGCTCGACGCTTCTTTCTTCTCACTCTCTGGTGCTGGCGTTGTGGAGACACTCACATCATCTTCAAATAAACCACCACATAAGGTGATAGAAATTTCAGCATCATCCTCAACCCACTCAAATACTTCTTTAATCGCCGACTCTGGATGACTGGTTGTTAAGTATAACCGCCAACTGAGGTAGCAATCCTCTGGATTGAAGTCATCAATTTCAGGTATTGCATCACAAAACGCATGAGTTTCTAAATCCCCCAATTCTGATAGCTCACTTAACATATAGAGCGGTTCGTTACCGGTTTTAAACAAGTGGGGGAGCGGTTTAAAGTCTATTTGATAGGTTTGAGATTCTTGCCCTTGAAGTATGCTATCGGCAGTATCTGAGCTAACACTCTCTTTACCACCTAAAATCTCTTCAAATTTAACTTTCAACTCATTCGCATTGGAAAGATCTGGCTCTTCTTCGGCTTGTAATGCGGTTAGTAAGGCCCTTAAACAATCAACGGATTGGAGCAGCAAATTGACATGTTCAGCGGTCAACTGTCGACGCCCATCCCTGATTTGATCGAGTAAGGTTTCCAACACATGCGTGAAGTTAGCGACAGAAGTAAAACCAAATGTTCCACTGCCACCTTTGATGCTGTGTGCTGCGCGAAATATAGTATTGATCGTTTCTGAGTCTTCATGGCCTGGCTGTAAATTCAGCAGCTCAGCTTCCATTATGTCTAGGCCTTCAAAGCTTTCTTCAAAAAAGACATCAAAAAATTGGCTTAAATCAATACTCATATCGACGCCTCTCTGTATCTATCTTATGACTTTTTTCAATACCGCTAGTAGTTGTTCAGGGTTGAATGGCTTCACTATCCAACCAGTTGCTCCCGCCGCTTTACCTTCTGTTTTTTTATCTAACCCCGACTCGGTGGTCAGCATTAGTAAAGGGGTGAACTTATAGTTGGGTAGGCTACGCAGCTCTTTAATAAGTGTGATCCCATCCATTACAGGCATGTTTACATCAGAGATCACGGCATCGAACCCTTGTTGCTTGGCAATAGATAGCGCTTCACTGCCATCTTTGGCTTCCGTAACATCAAAACCTGCTTTTTTCAAAGTAAAGCCAACCATTTGGCGCATTGACGCCGAATCATCCACAGCTAAAATCTTTTTCATATTCACCTCTTAATTTTCAATACTATGGAATAAATAATGGGTTAATCCCAACTCATTGACAGCCTGCGCTAAAGCGTCACTTTCACCATGCCATACAATTTTATGTTCTAACGAGAGCAAGTGTTTCTGTACGGCACAGAGCAGTTGTATAGATGCTGTATCGGCCCTTTGCACTTCACTAATATCAATCGTGATGTCTGATGTTTCCATAGAGTCTTGGAAAATCTGATGGTACAGGCTTTCCACATGGTTAATCGCCATTTCAGGTGGAAGTTTCAACATGAGCTGAAGACTATCCTTGTAAAAATGAGTAATAAAATTAGCTTAGACCGTGATGGTAAAAATGCCACAAAGATTGATTAAAAATCCGCAAATAATTAAAGCGTTAGAGGTAAGATAGTGCAGCGACACTAGGGTCGACCAGTGTCGCTATAAGACTAATTGATGATCTTCTCAAGGTCAGCAAGAAGTAGTTTGTCATCGATTGTAGGGACAGCTCCCACTGTATGTGTAGGTTTGAAAATAGCCTCAAGCTGACCTTTTGGGTTAATTAATGCTACAGACGCACTATGATCAACATAATACTCTTCTGTCTGTTCCTGATTTATTGCGTATATTAAACCGAGATCTCTCACAAACGGAAATAAAGCAGAATGCTCGGCAGATACCGCTTTAAAATCAGGATCAAAGTGCTTGATGTAGGCCAAACGCTTTTCTTCAGTATCTCGGTTGGGATCGACCGATACAAACCATACTTGTAAGTCACCTTTATTTTTTACAGATTGATATACGTGAGTTAATTTCAACAGCGTCATCGGACACACGTCGGGACAACTCGTGTAGCCCAAAAATAGCAAATTCCATTTATCGGTAAAGTCTTGGTTTGAGACTATCGCACCGTGTTGATCCCTTAATTCAAACGCTTTAACGTCCTTAGGCTTTGGGTACCAAACCACTTTTTCCGACACATCTGGTGCAGGCCCACAACCAAACAAAGTTAACATAGAGATAATTAACAGAAATTTTTTCATATAAATGCTTTATCCACAAAAAGTGCAATGAACACTATCAAAAGATGCCAGATAGAGAAATAAAATACCCTCATAGCATACTCTAAACTATTTGTTCTCATAAGCTTTGTCGCTTTGTAAATAAAAGCGACATTTGCCATACCAGAGACCAACAAGTAGATCCAACCAGACATTCCCACTAGATAAGGGAGCAAACAGACTAAAGTCAAAATGATGGTATAAAATAGCACACAGAGTTTTGTAAATTCGTTTCCATGCGTTACTGGTAACATGGGGACTTCGGCTTTTTCGTAGTCTCGTTTACGAGCAATAGCTAATGCCCAAAAGTGGGGAGGTGTCCAAGCAAAAATGATCATTACTAACAACCAAGGCTCTGCACCAAGCTGACCAGTCTCACTGACCCAACCTAACAGGGGTGGCATCGCTCCTGCTAACCCCCCAATTACTATGTTTTGAGGTGTTGCGCGTTTTAACAATAACGTATAAATCACGGCATAACCGAATAGCGCGGCTAAGGTAAGTAGCGCACATAACTGATTGGCGAAAATAGTTAATAGAGCATACCCAGAAATTGCGAGGCCTATCGCAAAGATTAAAGCTGATGATACAGAAACAGAGTCTGTCGCTAACGGTCGGTTTCGTGTTCGCGCCATCTTTTTATCTATTTCTCTATCCACGATATGATTTACAGCTGCTGCACTACTCGAAAGCAAACCAATGCCAAACAAACTCATTAATTGTGCCAATAATGTTTTATCACTTTGTGGTGCTAACATCATCCCGACCCAAGCGGTAATAACCAACATACATACTACTTTGAACTTACACATGCCAAAGTAGGCTTTGAATAAAGTAGTTGCTTTTTGAAGCTCTGAAAAACTAGTTAATTGAAGCATGTTTTACTCCTACTTTTTGCGCCAAGCTGATAAAGAAACACAATTTCACCATTGCTAATAACACCATTGCTGCCATGAAGTTATGGAATAAGGTCAACAACAGAGGAAATTGGAAGTGTACGATTGCCCCCCCCACCAAAACTTGTATAGAAACTAAAGCTAAAACGACAAGCGCTGAATGTCGGAGTAAGTGGTTTTGACCAGCTCTAAGGAGTGGCCAACATGCAGCAAGTAGCGTTAAAACGGTAACAACTGCCCAAACCCGATGGATAAAGTGAATAGATACTCTAGATTCAAACGGTAACACTCCAAACTCGTAGGTCGCTGAAGCTTCAGGAAGCGTAAATAAGCTCTGCCAAGAGAAAAGCTGAAGGTTGTCACATAGTGGCAGCCCTGTACAATGTGGAGCAGCATAATTGGCTGCAAGCCACCCACCAAGCGCAATTTGTATAATCAACACACCAAGAGCCACATAACATAAACGACAGGTAAGGCTGGTTACACTAGCTGTAATAGTGTTGTATTTCAGCCTTAAAACCAATAACACCAGCAATGCAAGAATACTAAACCCACCTAGTAAATGACCCATCACAATGACTGGCTGTAAATTCATCGTCACGGTCCACATCCCAAGTGCCCCTTGAAATAACACAAGCAATAGCAGTAGATAGTAGTGACGGTTAGGGCTTTCTGTATTTTGCTTTTTGAACAGCCTTATGCATGCAAGTGCCAAAATAAGTAACCCGAGGAAGCTGGCAAAATAGCGATGGATCATTTCAATCCAAGCTTTTTCTGCTTCCACTTCTAAATGTGGAAAATTGTCTTTAGCCGCAGATAGTTCATGAGTCTCATTTGGTACTGTCAAAAAGCCGTAACACCCAGGCCAATCTGGACACCCAAGTCCCGCGTCACTTAAACGTGTGAAGGCGCCAAGTGTCACTACAGTTATTGCGACGAAACAGGCAAATATTGCGATTTTTATTTTTACCTTGGACATATTTACCTCCTAACTTGAACGAGAGTAATTCAATAATTTCTTCAAATCACTCAGTAGCCCTTTTTGCACATTTCGCATTTCTTCTAAGCTTGCTACTGGTGCATACTTGAGTACAAATAACCCTGTTTTATCAACCAAATAGAGATAATTTTCGTCTAACTGGTTGAGGTATATCGGCAAAGAAGTAGCGTACTCAATACCTTTTTCATTTCGCTCTTGTAATACCACAAGCGATACTTTCTGCTGGTTTTTCCCCAGCGCTAAATACAAATTAGGTAAGCTATCTAGTAGTAAAGAACATTGCTTATTACACTGTTTTGGTCGCTGGTAAACGATACTCCACTCAGTATCTAAAACCAGCTCTGATTGGCGAACCTCCTGACTTAAAAATTCACCGTGATTAGTCGTGCTATGTGGTATCCAGCCTACCTTCAGGGCAACAAATGCCAACAGTAAGGGGAATACGAACAGCCCTATAAACCATGCCGCACTTTTAGACATTTTTATTCTCCTTTTTTGAAAGTTTCCAGCCAATTACTACCGCAGCCAAGGCAATAAGCAACCACTGTAAAGCATAAGCTTCATGTTTTTGCGGTGACATTACTACCGGTTGATAATGGGGCTCAGTCCCGGCAAATCTGTTTTTAGTCATGTAGGCAATTAGAGGTAAAAGAGGTTTACCTGACTCCGCAGATAAGTAATCAACATCAATATATTGGATCACAGATTGTTTTGTTGCCTCCTCTGCCGCAGACTTAGCTAAGGTGAACCGCTTACTAGCACTAGATTTGATATAGACAGGTAGAGAAACGGTACCACTTGGAAGAGAGAAAACGGTAGGCACGCGACTAGCTTGCTGTGGCACAAAACCCAAATTCACAGCTAGATACTCATCAGTTTCGGAAATTTTAATAATGCCAATTACATCAAAACCGACTCGGCCTTTCACGACTTGATTATCTAAATACCAAACCGCATCGCCTACAAAATTCCCTGTAATCGACACTTCAGCATTAACATATTGCGTTAGCTGCTGGGATGTTACTTGCTGCTCATTAGCTACACCTAGCGATTTTTCAATCTCAACTTTATGCTGCAACACATGTTTTTGCTGTGCTCTTTGCCACTGCCAATAAGAGAGCGAGCCACATAAAAGAACAACTATTAATGCTGCCAATATGGGGGGTTTTGATCTACCTTTAAAAAGTGCACCTAAATCCATCGGACACCCCTTATGATTAAAATTATTATTGTTGTACTGCTACTACTCGTTTTTCTAAATCTATTTAGAGCTATGCTAGTCATGCTCAAGTCAGAGCAACAAGAGTCGATGGCGAGGCTATTGCAACAAAGAGTTTATGCATCAATAGCTGTCGTACTTCTAATCTGTCTTGCTGCTCAATTTGGCTTTATAAAACTACACTCTTCACCCGTTGTTACAACACATAAACAAATACAAACAGGCACAACCAAACAACATCAACAAAATGCCAATACCAAGCCCCAGCTTGAAAAGCAAAGTGGTTCTTAGCGGTAAAGTGGCCCTTCAACACCCTGATCCATATAACGAAAAGAATAATCGCGCCAAGAGTGACATGAAAGCCATGAAATCCTGTCAGTAAAAAGAATGTATTACCGTAAACCCCCGACTGGAGAGTTAACCCCAGATCTTGGTAAGCGTGAATATACTCTTCCACTTGCAAGGTTAAGAATGCGACGCCAAGTAGTACTGTTAATCCCAAGAACGCCTTTACTTTCGCCCGTTGCTCTTTTTCTAAAGCTACATGAGCAAAGCTAAGGGTTACTGATGATGCTAATAGAATAATCGTATTGATCAGTGGAAGTCCCTGCCAACCCATAGCTTGAGTGACAGTTCCATCTGGAGTTGTGAGCAATGGCCATACAGCTTCAAATTGAGGCCATAAAACCTCATTGGTACTGGCATTATTACTTGCACCGCCTAACCACGGCACAGCTATCATTCGTGCATAGAAAAGTGCACCAAAAAAAGCAGCAAAAAACATAACCTCGGAAAAGATAAACCATCCCATTCCTTGCTTGAACGAACGATCCATTTGGGCAGAATATAACCCATTTTGAGATTCTTGGATCACATTCCTGAACCAACCAAAAATCATATAGATCAGCACAGCAATACCCACGAGCAGTAGCATTACTCCACTATTACTGGTTGATTTAAGTTGAATAATCGTTAAGCCAGCGCCAACAGCGATAAAGAAAAGTGCAAAAGCCCCGACGATTGGCCATGGACTTTGCTCAGGCACGTAATATTTTTCTTGTTCATGGTTCATATTTGAACTCCTCTCGAGCAACTAGCATATTCAGTCCATCACTGTCTTGTTTGCTAACTCGCTCTGTAATATCAAACAACGTATATGAAAGCGTGAGTTCCTCAACATCACTTGGTAGCTCCGTATCTACATAAAACCTCAAGACAAACTCAACTTCTTCTTTGCCTTTCATTGATTGCTGATCAAAACAAAAGCAGGCCATTTTGTGTAAATACTTTGCAGCTTTCCCCGGGGACACTGAAGGGATCGCTTGCAACACACGCTCACTATCACTCAAGTTTTTTGCAATAAATTTGACATCGGTTAGCTTACCGGGTTGAACACTAACCGAATGCTCGACTGCATCGACCTTAAATGGCGCCTGGCTTTGACTATGCGTTGTGAAGCTCACATCTACTTGTCGACTTTGTGCAATTGACTCGCTCTGCTTTGCGATTTCCATGGATGGCTTACCATTTAGGCCTGTGACATCACAAAAAACGTCATATAGAGGAACCAGTGCAAAGGCAAAAGCAAACATACCTAGCGTCAACAAAATAAGCTTCTTAAGCAGGCGGCCATGTTGCATTACTTAATCTCCGGTGGCGTTGAAAAGGTATGATAAGGAGCCGGAGATGGTACTTGCCACTCTAATCCCTCTGCCCCATCCCATACTTTCCCAGAGGCCTGCTCTCCACCTTTTATACATTTATAAACCACTGCAACAAACAACAGTTGAGAAAGACCGAATGCAAACCCTCCGATACTAATGATCGCGTTGAAATCAGCGAACTGTAGAGCATAATCAGGGATCCGCCTTGGCATGCCAGCAAGACCAACAAAGTGCATTGGGAAGAACAATACGTTCACACTAACCAAGGAGAGCCAAAAGTGAAATTTAGCCAATTTGATATCAAACATGTGCCCCGTCCACTTTGGTAACCAATAATATGCGGCGGCCATTATTGAGAACACAGCTCCCGTAACTAACACGTAATGGAAATGCGCGACAACGAAGTAGGTATCGTGATATTGGAAATCGGCGGGAGTAATCGCTAACATCAAACCGGAAAATCCACCAATTGTGAAAAGTACGATGAATGCAATAGCAAAAAGCATAGGCACCTCAAAACTAATAGCACCTCGCCACATTGTAGCTACCCAATTAAAAACCTTAACGCCAGTAGGCACTGAAATGAGCATAGTTGCATACATAAAAAACAACTCACCAGCTAAAGGCATACCCGTTGTAAACATATGATGAGCCCAAACGACGAACGACAGCAGTGCAATTGAAGCGGTTGCATAAACCATTGATGCATAGCCAAATAGTTTCTTTCTTGAAAATGTCGGTACTATAGTAGAGATTATGCCGAAGGCAGGTAATATCATGATGTACACTTCAGGATGACCAAAAAACCAGAATATATGCTGGAACATAACAGGATCACCACCACCTGCTGCATCAAAAAAGCTCGTTCCAAAGAACTTGTCGGTCAGCACCATAGTTACGGCGCCAGCAAGTACCGGCATAACTGCAATCAGAAGAAATGCAGTTATCAACCAGGTCCAGACAAATAAAGGCAACTTCATCCATGTCATACCTGGAGCTCTAAGATTGACGATGGTCACGATAACGTTGATAGCACCCATAATAGAGCTAATGCCCATTATATGAACAGCAAAAACAAAAAATGCAGTATTGTCATTGCTGTACGTTGTAGATAGTGGCGCATAAAAAGTCCAACCGAAAGCAGGCCCGCCGCCTTCCAAAAATAATGACATCAGTAAAATTGCAAATGCAAAGGGTAGTATCCAAAAACTCCAGTTATTCATTCTCGGTAACGCCATATCAGGAGCACCAATCATCATTGGGATCATCCAGTTGGCAAGACCTGTAAATGCGGGCATTACTGCGCCAAATACCATTATTAGTCCATGCACGGTCGTCATTTGATTAAAAAAATGCGGATCTACAAGCTGTAACCCAGGTTGGAAAAGCTCGGCTCGGATCACCATCGCCATAGCACCGCCAATTAAAAACATGGTTAGTGAGAACAATAAATACAGTGTTCCAATGTCTTTATGATTGGTGGTAAACAGCCAGCGCTTTAAGCCTTTGGGAGCTGTATGGTGTGAATGTTCGTCTACGATGGCACTCATTACTTACCCTCCTCTAGTGCATCTATCTCACGCTGTATTTGGCTTGGCTGAATAACATCGCCAGTGTCATTACCCCAGCTATTTCTTTTATAGGTGATCACCCCCGCGATCTGCTTAATTGTTAATTGCTTTGCGAAAGATTGCATCGCAGTTCCTGGGCGACCTAAAAGTAGAATATCTATATGAGCTTTAATATCTCCAGTGACGACTTTACTTCCTTTCATTGCAGGGAAGACTCCTGGTAGCCCAAGCCCAGTTGGTTGATGGCAAGCTGCGCAATAAGCCATGTAAGTTTGTTCCCCAACCTCCATTAACTCTTCTTTCGAAAGAGTTTGTTGCGCAACTGCCTGTGACTCCGCCTCTGCTTTTGCTTTTTCAGCTTTAGCATCGTTAAGCCAACTATCAAATTTATCAGGACTTACGGCCTCGACGACGATTGGCATAAAGCCATGATCTTTGCCACATAATTCAGCACATTGGCCTCTATAAATTCCCTCATCGTTTACCTTTGCCCATGCCTCATTTATAAATCCCGGATTGGCATCCTTCTTCACCGCAAAATCAGGCACCCACCAAGAATGGATGACATCATCCGAGGTCATCAAAAAGCGGACTTTCCTATCTGTAGGAATAACTAAATGCTTATCAACTTCAAGCAGGTAATTTTCATTTTTTTCTTTAAGATCACTAATTTCATCTTTCGAAGTAGAGAGCAAAGAATAGAACTCAACATCATGCCCCATATACTCATAGTGCCATTTCCACTGAGAGCCTGTGACCTTAATGGTCAGATCAGCTTTACTCGTGTCTTCCATAGCAATAAGCGTTTTTGTGGCTGGTATTGCCATACCAATGAGTATCAGGAAGGGAATTGCAGTCCAAAGTATTTCCACTTTGGTGCTTTCATGAAATTGCGCTGCAACAACGCCTTTTGACTTTCTGTGTTTTATAAGCGCCCAAAACATAATCCCAAATACAATCACTCCAATGACACAACATATTAGAAATATGGTCATGTGAAGCTCATACACTTGATGACTAATGTCTGTAACACCTTGCCTCATATTGTAAGCGCTGTTAGCAAGTGAGGGCATGGCGATTAGCACCGCGATGAATGCTACAACTAATCGACAAATTTTCATTTGACGTCTCCTTCAAGACAACTCGTGGTTGTCTCTTGTTATTATTGGATGACTGTCATATTGTCTATTTGTACATAGACTTACTGCACGACTATTAACCAATTAGTCAAAAAACAAACAAATTGCAAGATTTTCGAGAAGACCGACTTTAGAATCAAAACTGGGGACTATAGGGAGTAAAACGAAGAATGATGAAAAATAGTGTATAAAGATCAGAAAACTAAAAATATTACTAAATGATTAAAGTCACTATAATTATCTAACTTTCACACAGTTAGAAAAGTTAATTATTACTTTCTAAACAAAATATAGTTAAAGCAAGCGCAACTTTATATTTAACGCTACGCTCGCTCTCATAAACTACATCCAGTCTGCACTTCGGATAACACCGACAGCTAACCCTTCAATGGAGAAATTTTGATGTTCTAGATCTACTTCAATCGCTTTAAATTCTTCATTCTCAGCATGTAAAAAAACTTTCTTTCCTTTCTTTTCAAGGCGTTTAACAGTCACATCTTCTTCTACACGAGCAACTATCACTTGCCCATTTTCTGCCACTTGAGTTCTGTGAACAGCCAATAGGTCACCATCTATAATACCAATATCCTTCATGCTCATACCATTAACTCTCAAAAGGTAATCAGCATTAGGTTTAAAAAAACTAGCATCTACATTACAGTGGCTTTCTACATGTTGCTCTGCCAAAATAGGCTCACCAGCAGCAACACGACCAATAATAGGCAAACCAAGTTGTTCTGATTCATCCTCTACAAGTCGAATCCCTCGGCTTGCGCCTGGGACCATTTCGATAACTCCCTTTTTCGCAAGCGCTTTCAGGTGCTCTTCCGCTGCATTTGCACTCTTAAAACCCAAAGCATCAGCTATTTCAGCACGAGTTGGAGGCATGCCTGTATCTTTTATGAATACTTTTATTAATTCAAAGATTTGTTCTTGTCGTTTTGTTAGAGGACGCATTAACTGGTATTCCATACAGTGGTTTATTTACTGTAAGTATATACAGCTCAAAAAAAATCGCAAATGTTTCTTTCTTCGCCATATTTTAAGTGTATTTATTGATAGCATTAATTAGATCAGCATTAAACAAGAATCGAAGTCTGTGCTTCAGAGCATAACCTACGACTCTACGAAATAAGGATTATTAAGATTTAGGGCTGATAAATCACCTCCTACCATTTTGCACTGTGCTGATACTGTGGTGGGAGCGCATTTACTTAGGTTTAGAAAATCTGGCGAGGCTTTTTATATCTCAAATTTCTATACCTCAAATAGCAAAAAACCCGTCGCATTGCTACAACGGGTTTTGATGTACATGGGTGTTCCACATTATTTTTGAGCCGAAACTTTCATTGCAAGCCATCGGCGGGTGAACCACCTCCCACCATGTTGCACTGTGCCTATACTGTGGTAGGAGCGAGTTTACCTCGCGAGGTTTTTAAATCACACATAGCAAAAAACCCGTCGCATTGCTGCAACGGGTTTTGATGTACATGGATGTTCGAATGTCGATGAAGTTCATGGATGAACGCTTTTCATCAACCTCTTATTTGGCCCTGGCTCGCTACGAAGTAGGAT
>NZ_JAKKCW010000022.1:0-57962 GCF_021728455.1 Pseudoalteromonas sp. L23
TTAAAAAATGAGAACATCCTACTTCGTAGCGAGCCAGGGCCAAATAAGAGGTTGATGAAAAGCGTTCATCCATGAACTTCATCGACATTCGAACATCCATGTACATCAAAACCCGTTGCAGAGATGCGACGGGTTTTTTGCTATGTGTGATTTAAAAACCTCACAAGCCAATCAACACATCGCGAGGTGAACTCGCTCCCACCACAGTATTTGCACAGTAAAACATATAAGCACAGTGCAACATGGTGGAAGGCGGTTTACCCGCCGATGGGTTGTAATGAAGTTCCAGTAAAAAACATGTACATTAAAACCCGTTTCAACACTCGCTCCCAGCAGATACACAGCGTTAACTCCCATTGAAGTTTTGTATTCTTTCTTTAATTTTAGAGCTAGAAATTCCTTGGGTATAAGGGATATAAACAACCTGAATATTTTGTGGTGCTAAAGCTGCTTCCAATGCCTGCCAGCGGGGCGTGTGTTGCCATTCATCACCGCAGATCACAAGGTTTACTCTTTGTTGTGCGATCCAGTACGCTGCTCGCTCAGTATCAGCCATTGGTGCACCGACTAAAACCGCTTTATCTACGCATGCCAATGCCTTAATAATACTTAAGCGCTCGTCTTGATCCATTATTGGCGGTCGTCCCTTACTTTTTAACGCAAAAGCATCCGGTGCGACCCCAACAACTAAGTAGTCTCCGTGTGATTTCGCTAACGACAAATACGTTAGGTGACCAGGGTGAAGCAGATCAAAAAAACCAAGTGCTAAAACACGGCACGGTTGTTGTGATTTCATCTGCTT
This sequence comes from Pseudoalteromonas sp. L23, assembly GCF_021728455.1. NCBI lineage: Bacteria > Pseudomonadati > Pseudomonadota > Gammaproteobacteria > Alteromonadales > Pseudoalteromonadaceae > Pseudoalteromonas > Pseudoalteromonas sp. L23. The sequence goes on from NZ_JAKKCW010000022.1 coordinate 803, forward strand.
TTGTACGAACTGCATAAGATTTTTTAAAAGACCGTCATGAGGTTTGAACGTTAATAGCACCTTAATCATGGCATGCATTTTTTTGAAGTTGCCTTTTTTCCACTCAGTGTAGAGGTGAGAGTAGGCATAACAGTAATATAAGTAGGAATCTTGCGTAATATTCGGGGCGCAGACGATGGTATCAAAATTTGTGTCAGGTATTTTCCAATCCAGCCCATATAATGCTTGTAAGATTTGCTCTGGATACTGGGGATAACAAATTTCTCCAGCAGGTGAGCTGATGCTCACAACTTGAATAGCAGAGAAACGCGTCACTCTATTCCAAGTAAAAGGTACGTCTTGCATCCATAAACCTGATATTGTGTCTCCAGTGCTTTGCTCTGTGGCATAACCGCAAAGGTCAAGCACTAAGCCTGATTGGTGGCGAAAACATCGAGGGTTTATAAGTCCATAGGATTGCGCTTCTTCCTGCCAGCCAAGATGCTGTAAATGTTCGATTACGCTTTCCATGTGAGACCAGTCGATACCAATATCAACATCTTTATCATTTTCTAAGAGTTGACCTTCACGCTCTAACCCAAGCAAAGTACCAGCCGTAGGAAAAGCATAAAATCCCGCCTTTTTTAAGGATGACAATGTTTGTAGTAATAGGTGTAATGCGTTTTCAGGAGCTAGTTTAGTTGAGCTCGCGCTTTCATGTATTGGTACTTCGGATGATTGAACTGCTGCAATGTTTGTCAGTGCGTCATGCTGCAAGCGCCACCCTAGCGCTTGATAGAAGGTTTGAGCTGCGAGTGGTAGTTGTCTGTTTTGTTGATAACTGCGAGCGAGAATATAATAGCTATCTGGTACATCTGGGTGTTTATGCAGCAGTGCTTCAAGCTGTTCAATCCATTCACTCCCGGCTTGTCTACGCTGTGCCAATTGTGCGAGATATAAAATAACCTGCTGAGTAGGCTGTTGTTGATATAGTTGCTGAAATGCTTGCTCTGCTGCTTGGTCTTGGCCCGAAATAAAATACTCGATAGCCTGTGTCATCTTTTTATTAAGCTGTGACTGTGTAATTACTGTGTCTTTCTGCATCGATTAAATACCTTGTTGTGCTGCTTTTAGTTTTTGTAGTCACAGAGTCCATGTTTTGATAACCCAAATGGATTTGATGTGTTTAATGTGAAGTCGCTAGCAATTTTATACTGCTGCACGCTCAGGCATTTTGCCAACCAGCGGAAGCTTCACTATGATTACTTTAAATCAGGAAATCGGAGAGCGAAAGTGCTACCAATTTTAATTATAGTTTCTTCTCTGACAGTACTCGCCCCTGATGAATTGTTTAAGACATTGCAGGTTATTCAAGATTTAAACATCTCTAACCCAACACAAGCAACTCGAGTATATGAAGCAGCGTTACCCAAACTTCCAGAACAGCCTTCTAAAGGTATCTATGAGTTACATCGCGCCGGTTTAGAAGCTGCAATTAAAACAAACGATACGGTCAGAATTCGTGAAATAGTAGCGCTATTTTCCGACAATACTGAGTGGCTTGCGTATTTGCAGTCAGAAAAGGGGCAAATTGCAAATTACCTCGCGATTTATTATCGCCGGATCGGTAAGCCTGCGCTTGCGCAAAAAAACTATGAATGTGCACTTAAGTACTCAACTCACGAGCAAAGGCCACTTATCGTTAATAATCTTGCCGTTTTATATCGAACAACAGGGCAGTTAGAAGAAGCAATCAATATTTTAGCGCCGACATTGTCTGAGGTGAAGGATGAACAACTGGAAGCGGCACTTAACAATAACTTAGCTAATGTTTATTTTGACATGAGTAAGTATCAGCATGCTGCAAGACTATATAGGCAAGCTTTCCTCTATCATCAAAAAGCAGAGCAAGCATACGAAGCGAGTTATACTGGGTTAAATTTATTAAATGTTTACCTGCTTGCCAATCAGTGGAAAAACTATAGGCGCTATATAAATACAGTGAAAACTCAGCTAAGTGCGGTAGAGGATAAAGAATTATCTATTGTGTTTACTTGGCAGGAGCTAATTTTTCAAAAAAGTAGAAATGGCATACAGCCAAAAGCAGATCAAGTTGAGTTTCTTATTTCGACTTTACCCATATTGCTCCAAAGTGATTACGGCAGCAATATGGAGAAATATGTTTATACATTACAGCTCCCAGAGTTGATTGCATCTTATAATGCGCTGTTATCTGAGCAGCAAAAAGTGGCCGCCAGTGTATCGACGGATACTTCGCTATTGGAAGTTGCGCTATCTTGGTGTGAACACTAATCCATCACAAAAAACTATTACCACAGCACTACTCTTTATACTTTGAATAGTAGATGTATCAGGTGAGGCTGATAAATAATGAGTACCTTTGACTCAACCATCACAGAGTAAAATCAAAGGTCAAAAGCGAGTTCAGAGTTAGAAAGTCCACGCTAGGTGTAGCTGGGGAACAGATTCATTGGTATCTGTGCCAAGTTTGTTACGCCAATATTGCCATTCAACACCTAACATTAATTGATTGTCAGGCATGCCCATTGCATAGCCGAGATCCCATTGTAGAATTGGCTGCGCGAGCAACCAGCCTTTTACGTCATTACCCAACTCGTTTTCTCGCTCGTCAATATATTCTACGTGACCTGTGAGATAGAACTTTTGCTCGCCAATTGTAAAGGGGTAACCCCAAGCGAGATCTATCATCCAACTATCACTTTCTTTAGGCGCACCGCCATGACTAATACCTTGGCTGTCGTCTTGATAAAGTGTGAATGTAGAAGAGAAAAAATTGAACCCGTCAAAATTCCAATTTACTTTGACACCAGGCAAGTATTTCATCACCTTAGCGTCTCCGGCTGCGTTGAAACCCATCGTTAAGCTAACGTCAGCTATGGCGTCGAAAGAAGACTTAAAGCCAGCAACCTTTGACATCGACAAGCTTGAATACCACTCTCCATAAAAGTCACCATCTTGGTAACCATCACGAAGGTTATCTTTGCTGTAATCGATAAAGAAGAAATTATCGCCGTAGCGATATCCAGACGCATGTTGTAATGAGTAAACCGTTGCCGTTGCTTCGTTTCTGCTAAACGGGTTTTTGAAATCACCATGGTTTATATGTAGTTGCGTTGTACTCCAATCAGCAGCATAACTAAATGTGCTAAAAGCGAGTGAGGAGGAAATGATGAGCGTGTTGATTTTCATTTATTAATTCGGATAGCGTTAAAAATGAAAGTATAACAAAAGCGCCCAAAGTTGGGCGCGTAAACCGAATAAATTATGCTTTATTTCTTCTTATGCAGATAACGGTAATGGCGGTGAAAGCCAAAATGAAACAGTAATAAGAAGAGCTAGATACGTCCCAAGGGCTGATTTTAAAAGTGGCCCCGAGTAACAGTGCTTGTGCACCATAGGGTAAAGAGCCTTGCATAACACAAGCAAAAATATCTAATAAGCTTGCCGAACGCTTAGCTGAGATCTTTCCATCTTCAGCCAGTTTTTTAGCAACAGGGCCTGCAACTATGATACTTACCGTGTTATTTGCGATACACAAGTTACTTGTTAGCACGAGTGCAGCAATGCCGAGTTGATCAGCAACTTGACGGTGCCATTTCGCGATAATGCTGGTAATTTTTTGGATCTGTTTGGCTAAAAAATCTAGGCCGCCATTGATACGAATAAATTCAGATAAACCACCAATGAACATCGACAGCAAGAAAATCTCCTGCATATCACTAAAGCCTTTATAGATATCGTTTAAGAACGCAGCGCCTTGATAGTCACCGGCAAAACCCATACAGCCAGCAAAAACGATACCACTAAAGAGCACAACAAAAACATTGATACCAATCACCGCCAAGACCAAAATAAATGCGTATGGTAAAACTAATAACCAATCAAACGGCTTGGTTTCTACAATCTGCGGCTCTGGTGTTAAAAACACCAAGAGTAAAACAGTCAGCAGTGCAGCTGGTAGGGCTATTTTTAGATTCTCTCTAAATTTATCTTTCATTTCACAGCCTTGCGTTCGCGTTGCTGCAATTGTGGTATCAGAAATAATGGATAAGTTATCGCCAAACATTGCGCCCGAAACGATGGTACCAGCCATAAGTGCTGGATCAATTCCGGTTTTCATCGCGACGGCAACAGCAATAGGTCCAATTGCACCAATTGTGCCCATGGAGGTTCCCATTGCGGTAGAGACGACAGCAGAAATAAGGAACAAGCCGGGTAATAAAAATGCCGGAGGAATAAGTGATAAACCGGCGTTAACCACAGCGTCAACACCGCCAGTGGCACTTGCAACCGCAGAAAAAGCACCTGCTAATAAATAGATGAGGCACATGGTGATAATATTGCTGTGTCCTGCGCCTTGAATAAAAGTTTCGACGCTGCGGTTGATAGTATCTTTATTAAGTAAAAAAGCGAGAACGATGGCTGGTAAAATCGCAACAGGAGCCTTTAATTGATAAAACGCATAGTCAACGCCTTGCGATTGCAAATACAATCCTGCGCCAAGAAAAATTCCTACAAAGGTCAACAGCGGCAATAATGATAGTTTTGCCTTTGTTTGATTGTAATTTGGTTGCATAGCACTCCCCAACAATAAAGCACAGCCAATAGCCAGCTGTAAAACCGCACAACACACCTAATACCAATTGTATTAATTCTCCAACCAATTTGAAGGGTGAGTTAGCATATTAGCGTCGTTAAAAATTTCTCATTTAGAACAACTAAATAGCAAAATTTTTGCCTAGCTACTAAAGCTATTTCTCCGCTTCAAAATAGCCCATTTACTTAATGTAATTGGTATAAGATGAAAATCTCTCAACTTCAATAGGTGAGCGAGCGCGGCAGTTTATATGTTTAGACGTCTAAAGTCTAATGTTTTATTATTTTCAACTTAACTGACTATGACACACAGATACGGTAAACTCTACTCCCGCAAAAACACATTTCTATTATCCGGTTAGCCATCGTTGCTGCCTTGTGGATAATCAACATCGCAAATAAAAAGGGTAACGTATGACAAGAATAGGTATTTACGGTGCGAATGGCAGAATGGGGTTAGCATTGATTGAAGCCTGTTATTTGTCGAAACAAGTAGAGCTGGCCAACGCTTTTGTACGAGATAATTCACAATATCTTGATAAAGCAGTTAATCAATTGCAGCCTCAAGCAGACGCAAATATCTGTTTTAGCTCCGAGCAAAGTAAGCTTGAAAATGTTGACGTATTAATAGACTTCACTTTGCCAGAGGGCATGAAGCAGCATTTATCAGCTGCAATTGCCGCTAAAAAACCGATGGTGATCGGTACGACTGGACTGACAGCAAGTGAAATGGCGCTGTTGGTGGAGGCCGCAAAAGATATCCCAATTGTGTTTTCTCGCAACTATAGCGTTGGTATTAACCTGCTACTTAACTTAGTACAAACAGCCGCACAAAAGCTGGCTGACGACATGGATATTGAAATTTTCGAAGCACACCATCGCAACAAAATCGACGCGCCCTCAGGTACTGCGCTCGCTATCGGAGAGGCGATTGCAGAAGCAAAAGGCTGGCAACATGATGAGGTTGCGGTTTACGACCGAAGTCAGAGCCATGAAGCGAAATCTCAACAAGAAATCGGTTATTCGGTCCTTAGAGCGGGAGATATAGTAGGTGAACATACAGCTTACTTCTCGACAATGGGGGAAAGGCTTGAATTAACACATAAAGCAGCGTCGAGATTGACCTTTGCATCAGGTGCTGTAAGGGCTGCGCAGTGGCTAAAAGATAAACCAGCAGGCCTTTATGATATGCAAGATGTGCTAGATTTAAAGAAGTAAGTATAACATTTTGAGGCTTTAAAGCAAAAAAAGAGTTTAATGGCTTATTTTTATAATTTTTGTGATTTGTATTAGACGAAAAGGCATTCATGCTGTAGACTATAACGAATTTGCCAAAATTTTAATAACTGCGTGTTACCAAGCGCTTTGTAGACGGGATGTTGAGCGTTTTGCTTTCGCCCGTTTTTTACTATTAGGAGGTTAACTTGACTAAATCCGCTCTGTTAGTCCTTGAAGACGGCACGGTGTTTCGCGGTACTGCTATCGGTGCTGACGGTATGTCAGTCGGTGAGGTGGTATTCAATACGTCAATGACGGGGTATCAAGAGATCTTAACGGATCCTTCATACGCGGAACAAATCGTTACGCTTACTTACCCACATATCGGCAACACCGGTACTAACAGCGAAGATGAGGAAGCGGACAAGATCTGGGCAAAAGGCCTAGTGATCCGTGACTTACCACTGCTTGCGAGTAATTTCCGTAACGAACAATCATTGAGTGATTACTTGAAAGAACGCAATATCTTAGGGATCGCAGATATTGATACTCGTAAACTAACTCGCATTTTACGTGATAAAGGCGCTCAAAACGGCTGTATCATCGCAGGCGACGAAGTAGACGAGCAAAAAGCGCTAGAAGCGGCGCAAGCATTCCCTGGCTTGAAAGGGATGGATTTAGCAAAAGTAGTAACAACAGAATCTCAGTTTGAATGGCGTGAATCGAGCTGGACTCTAGGCGAGGGCTTTAAAACGCTTTCTGCTGAAGAAGAAAAATTCCATGTTGTTGCATACGATTTTGGTGTGAAAAAGAACATTCTTAGAATGTTAGTTGATAGAGGCTGTAAGTTAACCGTTGTTCCAGCAGAAACCTCCGCTGCTGACGTACTTGCATTAAACCCTGATGGTATCTTCCTATCAAATGGCCCTGGCGACCCTGAGCCATGTACTTATGCCATTGAAGCAATCAAAGCATTTTTAGAAACAGATACACCTATTTTTGGTATTTGTTTAGGCCATCAGTTATTAGCACTCGCTTCTGGTGCGAAAACAGTAAAAATGAAGTTTGGTCACCATGGTGGTAACCACCCGGTTAAAGACTTAGATCGTGATGTCGTGATGATCACTGCACAAAACCACGGTTTTGCTGCTGATGAAGCAACGCTTCCTGATACGCTACGTGCAACGCACAAGTCACTGTTCGATGGCACACTGCAAGGTATTCACCGTACTGATAAGCCAGCGTTTAGCTTCCAAGGTCACCCTGAAGCAAGTCCTGGTCCACATGATGCGGCACCGCTATTCGACCATTTCATTGAATTAATGCAATCTCGCAACGCTTAATTAGACCGGAGTAATAATGCCAAAACGTACCGACATAAAAAGCATTCTGATTTTGGGCGCAGGCCCAATCGTTATCGGCCAAGCATGTGAATTCGATTACTCTGGTGCTCAGGCCTGTAAAGCGCTTAGAGAAGAAGGCTATAGAGTTATTCTTGTAAACTCTAACCCTGCGACTATCATGACTGATCCTGAAATGGCGGATGCAACTTACATCGAGCCTATTCACTGGGAAGTGGTAGAAAAGATCATCGAAAAAGAAAAGCCTGATGCGGTGCTGCCTACTATGGGTGGCCAAACAGCTCTTAACTGTGCGCTAGACCTAGATAAGCACGGTGTGCTTGCTAAACATGGCGTTGAGCTAATTGGTGCGACTGCAGATGCAATCGATAAAGCGGAAAACCGCGAGCGTTTTGACGCGGCGATGAAAAATATTGGCTTAGAATGTCCTCGTGCTGAAATTGCACACTCAATGGATGAAGCGCACGATATCTTAACTCGTATCGGGTTCCCATGTATTATTCGTCCTTCATTCACGATGGGCGGCACCGGTGGTGGTGTTGCGTATAACATGGAAGAGTTTGACGAGATTTGTACTCGTGGTCTTGACCTATCACCAACAAATGAGCTGCTTATCGATGAAAGCCTATTAGGCTGGAAAGAATATGAGATGGAAGTGGTTCGTGATAAAAACGACAACTGTATCATCGTATGTTCAATCGAAAACTTCGACCCAATGGGCGTACACACTGGTGACTCAATCACAGTTGCACCAGCACAAACGCTAACTGATAAAGAATATCAAATCATGCGTAACGCCTCGATGGCGGTACTTCGTGAAATTGGTGTTGAAACTGGTGGTTCAAACGTTCAGTTTGGTGTAAATCCTGTTGATGGCCGTATGGTTATCATCGAGATGAACCCGCGTGTATCGCGTTCTTCTGCACTTGCGTCAAAAGCAACGGGATTCCCGATCGCTAAAATCGCTGCCAAGCTTGCCGTAGGTTATACGCTTGATGAGCTTCAAAACGACATCACAGGTGGTGCAACTCCAGCATCATTTGAGCCGTCAATCGACTACGTAGTGACTAAGATCCCTCGTTTTAACTTCGAAAAATTCGCAGGTTCAAACGACCGTCTAACTACGCAAATGAAGTCGGTTGGTGAGGTAATGGCAATTGGTCGTAACCAACAAGAATCATTACAAAAAGCACTACGAGGCCTAGAAGTGGGTGCAACGGGTCTGAACCCAATCGTTGCACTAGACGCGCCAAACGCAAAAGAAACGATCATCCGTGAATTACGCGAGCCAGGTGCTGAGCGTATTTGGTACATTGCTGATGCGATGCGTCACGGTATGTCTGTTGAAGAGGTATTTGAACTCACTAAAGTTGACCCTTGGTACCTAGTTCAAATCGAAGACATCTTAAAAGATGAAGCGACAATCGCTGAAGTGGGCATGGCAGGTCTAAACAAAGACTTCCTGCGCCGCTTGAAGCGTAAAGGTTTCTCAGATGCTCGCATTGCCGAAATCGCAGGCGTATCAGAAAAAGAAATTCGCAAGAAGCGTCACCAGCTTGAAATTCTGCCAGTTTACAAGCGCGTAGACACATGTGCTGCAGAGTTTAGCTCAGACACCGCTTACATGTACTCAACGTATGATGAAGAATGTGAAGCGAATCCTTCTGACAAAGACAAAATCATGGTTATCGGTGGCGGTCCTAACCGTATCGGTCAAGGTATCGAATTCGATTACTGCTGTGTACACGCAGCCCTTGCGATGCGTGAAGATGGCTATGAAACTATCATGGTTAACTGTAACCCAGAGACGGTTTCAACAGACTACGATACGTCTGACCGCTTATTCTTCGAGCCAATTACACTTGAAGACGTGTTAGAAATTGTCCGTGTTGAAAAGCCAAAAGGCGTGATCGTTCAGTACGGTGGTCAAACTCCACTTAAATTGGCCCGAGATCTTGAAGCGAATGGTGTACCAGTAATTGGTACTTCCCCTGACGCTATCGACCGCGCAGAAGACCGTGAGCGCTTCCAACAGCTTGTAGAGCGTCTAAACCTACTACAACCAGAAAACGCAACAGTAACGTCACTAGAAGAAGCGGTTGCTAAATCACAAGAAATTGGCTTCCCACTGGTTGTTCGTCCATCATACGTACTTGGTGGTCGTGCAATGGAAATCGTGTACGATGAAGACGACTTACGTCGCTACATGACAGAAGCGGTGTCTGTTTCTAATGAAGCCCCAGTACTACTTGACCGTTTCTTAGATGATGCAATTGAAGTAGACGTAGATGCTATCTGTGACGGTGAGAACGTTATCATCGGCGGTATTATGGAACACATCGAGCAGGCGGGTGTTCACTCGGGTGACTCGGCTTGTTCATTACCAGCACACACGCTGCCGCAAGATATTCAAGACGTGATGCGTAAGCAAGTCCGTGACATGGCGCTGGAGCTAGGTGTTGTTGGCCTGATGAATACCCAGTTCGCAGTGAAAGATGGTCAAGTTTACTTGATTGAAGTTAACCCGCGTGCTGCTCGTACAGTACCATTTGTTTCAAAAGCAACAGGCGTGGCACTTGCAAAGGTTGCTGCACGTTGTATGGTTGGCCAGTCTCTTGAAAGCCAAGGAGTAACGAAGGAAGTTATCCCTCCATATTACAGTGTAAAAGAAGTGGTATTGCCATTCGCTAAGTTCCCAGGTGTTGACCCAATGCGTGGTCCAGAGATGCGCTCGACGGGTGAAGTGATGGGGGTTGGTGAAAACTTCGCCGAAGCATTCGCAAAAGCCCAATTAGGTGCATCAAACACTTTACCACGTGGCGGCCGCGCGCTACTATCTGTGCGTAATGGTGATAAGGCACGCGTAGTTGAACTAGCTAAGACAATGAAAGCAATTGGTTTTGAGTTAGATGCAACGAATGGTACGGCGAAAGCGCTTGAAGAAGCGGGTATTGAAGTACGTCGCGTAAACAAAGTATTCGAAGGCCGTCCTCATATTCTTGACCGTATCAAGAATGGTGAGTACAGCTATATCGTTAATACTACCGAAGGTCGCCAAGCTATTGAGGACTCGAAGGTGTTACGTCGTGGTGCACTTCAGCATAAGACTAACTACACCACTACGCTAAATGCAGCGTTTGCAAACTGTACAGCGAATGAAGCTGACGACAGAAGTTCTGTAAACTCTGTTCAAGAACTACACCAGCGTTTGAACTAAAAAGAACAAGGCCAGAGCGTCAGCTCTGGCAATGAGTGAGATACTTATGCAATCAATTCCGATGACAGTACGAGGCGAAGAATTGCTTCGTGATGAACTGAATCATTTAAAAAAAGTTGTTCGCCCGAAAATCGTTGCAGATATTGCAGAAGCGCGTGAACACGGTGATTTGAAAGAAAATGCTGAATATCATGCTGCACGTGAGCAGCAAGGTTTTTGTGAAGGCCGAATTCAAGAAATTGAAGCTAAACTGTCAACAGCGCAAATCATCGACGTGACCAAAATGCAGAACAACGGCAAGGTTATTTTTGGTAGTACTGTGACTATTGTGAATGTAGATACAGACAAAGAAGTAACTTATCGTATCGTTGGTGACGACGAGGCCGATCTTAAGAACAACTTGATTTCTGTTAATTCACCGATTGCGCGTGGATTAATCGGTAAAGAACTAGATGATACAGTGAATATTCAAACACCGAATGGTGCTGTTGAATATGAAATCATTGAAGTTGAATACAAGTAATCCTTTCTTTTAAAGCCCGCATCCGCGGGCTTTTTACTATAACAGTCTTAACTGCTTTTTATTTTTACTTTTTCTGCTGTAATGCAGTGTAATTGCCATTTTTCTAAATTCTTATAGCTTTGTTTGATGCCTATGTATTTTTGGAACAAACATTTTTAGGAGAAATGGATGTCATTTGAAGTCGATCAATTCAAAACAGAAGGGTTTGAATTGTTTATATCGAGTTGGAAATCTAAGTTGGCAGGCGCTGGTGCGCGGAACCTCTCCCTGAATCAACATTGTTTTTGGCGTACCATGCGTAGTCGCTGTGCGATTGACCTTAGTAAGCAGAGTGAGCTTTTGCAAGGTGTGAGCTTAGCGAGATACGATACCTATCTTATTCTTACAGCTTTGTTGTATACCAACAGCTTATACGCAAGCTCTGATTTAATCATTGGTTATAACCTGCCAGGCCACTTTTTTACCAGTGAAAGCTCAGAAGCTCGACACAGTTTTTCTCGTGAGTTACTTGATTCGCTCAAGCTCACTCAGCCCTTGTTTTTGGTTGATGAATATTTTGAAAATTTTGAGTTCAATACGATTGCTTATGACAAGCTCAATGAGGCTAATCCCGTTTGGCACGATATAAGCAGCGAATTAGGCACTTTACCCAGCTTAGTAAATACCACCCGCTCAGAGCACCAGCTTTCCTTAAACCTATTACACTTTGTACCGAAGCTTTTCTCTGGTAAGCAGCTTGCCGAGCAAATAAATTATTTAACCTGAGCTTCGAATAATTAATGCCTTTCTAGCAGCTAGTTTTAGCGCTAACTGCGTTGAATTCACTGCCAATAGCCAGCTATTGGTGCGTAAATTCGCCTGGTTATCCCTAAAACTCTCTGGCTAGATTAGGAAATAATTTGATGTAGTTAAAAAACAATGAGTTGGCTCATTCCTTATCCAAACCTCAGGTTATTTAGCTGAGATAGCGTAGGGGTCATACACATCTGACATAGTTTGAAACGAATTTGATTTAGACTTTTAGTGCGAGCTTGTTACACTCGGATTGTTCCCAAAACCAATCAGGCACCGGTTCATAAATGATATGTGCGTATGAGCCGGTATCTTTATCAGGAGAATAACCATGAGTTTATTAAAAAGCGCATTGTTTAAGACGTTGAAAAATAAGTCTACTCAGCAAGTCGCTTCAGTGGTATTGGATAAGGCCATGAAGCAGGGAAAAGAATACCTAGATTCAAGAAACACCAGCTGTGGTAACGATACAGATGAGTTGCTGTTAGGGTTACAGCATTTATTAGCACAAAAACCAAATGACGGTGTTTATTCAATCACGCTATCCACTTATCGAGTGAGAGTAAAAATCACTTCTGGCGCTATTTCCCATATTGATAAGATCTAATTTATTCCACTCACTATAAATTTTTATTCCTTCTTTTCGTCAATTGGTTGGACTTTTAATCATAAAGATCAACCAATTGGGTGTATGTATAAGCTACGACCTTCCCTTTGGATATCCGTTTTTAAGATTATGATGGCTTTTCCGTCGAGCCACTATTCCATAAAGTTATATAAAATATATTGTATACATTGTAATTTTAGTGTTAAAAACCTATAACCCAATCGGGTTTGGATACACAACAGGAAAGGTAAATGATGAAAATTACAAAACTCACTTTGGCGTTATCAGCGCTTACAGCGATAAATTCAGCCAACGCACATCAAGAATCACAGCGACTCTTTAAGCCGCTCGATGCATCGGTTCAAGTGGAAACGAACATTTCCCATGGCCATGAGCACAAAGATTTGCATGATAGAGCACCCGTTGCACATACACCAACAAGGAGTATGCCGCTATTATCTGCTAAACACACGCCATTATTGCAAGCGCTGGCAGTGGGCCAAAGTGAAGCGATTGCTGCATGTGATTTAAATAGCTTAGCAAGTGCGAGCAGTAGCCAAATTGTTACTGAAATAAAGCAACAGGGTACGAGCTGTATCAATGCTTTGTTCTCCGCTGACAGCAGCATCCAAACACAAGTATTCACTTCAGATAAAATGTACGCTGCGGCGCAAAATGCCAAGTCGCTTTCGCAAAGCTATTCAGGCAACGGCAGTGCCGACCTCGAAGCGCTTTATTTATTTATTCGCGCTGGCTTTTATGTTGAGTTTTACAATGATCAGGTGACTTTCGCTACTTGGGTTAAGCCTGCGGTGAAAGATGCATTGGATGCTTTTGTTAGTAATAGCCATTTCTACGACGACAATGATGCTCATGGTAAAGTACTCGGTGAGGCTATTACTACAATGGATTCATCGGAACTACAAGGGCACTATCTGCCAGTTGTAAAAGCATGGCTATCTAAATGGAATGAAAGCTACGCTCAAAAGTGGAATATGCGCAGTGCGGTAAACGGCATTTTCACTATCTTATATCGTGGTCAGTGGAATGATAACTTTGTCGCTTTGATTAAAAACGATCAACAATTGGTGAGTTTACTAGGGAGTTTTACCGCACAAACTTGGATGGTAAATTCAGACTCTGAATATCTAATCATCAATGCTGCTAGCGAATTGGCTCGACTTAAATTATACAGTGGTGCAGCTATTCAAGAGTCAGTCGACACGCAATTAACCGCTTTATTCTCGCGTTATAATAGTTATGGTTTTGGCGATGGTGTCTGGTTAGCTGCGGCTGATGTCGCGACCTATTATGCTGATTGTGGCCAGTTTGGTATTTGTAATTTTGATAAAGAACTTGAGACCAAAGTACTTTCTCAACAACATAGTTGTAGCGATACAATAAAGATTAGAGCACAAGCGCTCACCGCTCAGCAATTGACTTCAGCGTGTCAAACCATGGAAGCGGAAGAAGGACGATTCCACACCATGCTGGAAACTGGCCGCTTACCGGTTGCCGATGATAACAATGATTTTCTACAAGTGAATATCTTTAATAGCAGTGCAGACTATAAAAAATATGCCAAAGCCATTTTTAAAATCAGCACCGACAACGGTGGTATGTATTTAGAGGGTAATCCTAGCGATGTGAATAACGTTGCTAATTTTGTTGCATACGAGGCCAGTTATGCAAAGCCGGATCATTACATCTGGAACTTAGAGCATGAATACGTACATTATCTTGATGGGCGTTTTGATCTTTATGGTGACTTTAATGCTCCGACTAAGCCTATCGTCTGGTGGAGTGAAGGGGTGGCTGAGTACATTGCAAACCTCAATGATAATCAAGCCGCAATAGATACAATCAAAGATGGCTCAGTATATACGCTAGCCGAAATATTCAGCACGACGTATGACGGTTTTGATCAAGATAGAATTTACCGTTGGGGTTATTTAGGGGTGAGATTCCTGTATGAAAAACACTTTGATGAAGTGCTCGCAATGCGACAGGAAACGCGACAAGCAAATTGGAATGCGTACCAAGCCCGTATGGACCGCCTCGCATCACAGTATCAATCAGAGTTTGTTCAATGGTGCAACGAGCTTGCCGCTGGTGGTCAGAATAACGCACCAACTTCAGTGATTAATGGCCCATACTCTGGTGACGTTAATCAAGCGATACTATTTTCAAGCCAAGGTAGTATCGACCCTGATGGTGATGCACTCACTTACCTGTGGCGTTTTGGTGATGGCAGTCAAAGTAATGAAGCCAATCCTACGCACAGTTATGTGCAAGCAGGCGAGTATCAAATTAGCTTAACGGTGAGCGATTCTAGCGGTTTGAATCACACTAGTAATACAGTGGCTACTGTAAACGCAACGACTTCAAACAAACTACAGTCTGGCGTACCTGTCACGGTTGCGGGCGAGCAAGATGAACAAGTTGCATTTTCAATCGATGTCGCTGCTGGCACTGATAAATTAGTCATCAGCACGTCTGGAGGTACAGGTGATGCCGATCTTTACGTTAAGTTAGGCTCGACGCCAACGTTCAGCGAGTATGATTGCAGACCATACCAATCCGGTAACGAAGAGGTATGTGAAATCACTACACCTACCGCTGGCACCTATTACATTATGCTACATGGTTATAATCGCTTTGAAAGTGTGCAGTTGTTAGGGGAAATCGTAACAAATTCAACAATAGAGGACGTATGTCAGTCGCAGGGTAGTGTCTCTAATGGTAAATTAGCAGCGGATGAAACAATTTGCCTTGGAAGCCAAGAGCCGATGTGGTTTAGCCTTGAGAATGTAAGTGGTCAACAATCGGTGGTGATCAAAACAGCCCATGGTAGTGGTGATCTTGGGCTTGAATACAGCAATGCAGGATGGCCAAACGGCACTAATGTGGACGCAAGCTCGTTCAATCAAGGTAACCAAGAGTGCATTGAGATAAGTGCGCAATCTGAATATTGGGGATACTTGAAAGTGTCAGGCGCACCAACGGGGGCAGCGCTGAAGGTGTCTTATAATAAAGATGGTTGTCAGTAATTGCCTAATACTAAGGCAGAAATAATGGAAAGTAATTAAACGGGTGATACAGATCACAGTTATTACTTGTTCATAATTTGTTTTTGTTATATTTTTGTAAAATAAGGGGCCTTTGGTCCCTTTGCTCATTTAAAAACATGCAAAAGGAATTAACTGATGTGCCGAGAAGGAGCTAGGCTGTAGTTTTAGACTGTATTAAAAGTTTAGGTTAGACACGAGGCACTCAGTGTTAAAAAAGTACTTTATTGCCATTTCCACTTGGTTAATGGTAGCCTTTTCAGTGACAGCCGCTGAAACCCAAATTCTTTACGTATATCATCATAAGCCGCCCTATATTATTGATCTAGAAGCGCAAAAAGGTCTTTATTTTGATTTAGCCAAACTGATTAATGCCGTGCAAAAAGAGCTGCAGGTAGAAGTACGTTTTGTACCACGTAAACGCTTAGATAAGCAGCTCGAACAGCAAACGCTCAAAGGTTTTATTTTAGGGGTAAACCCAGCTTGGTTTGATGACCGCAAAAAACAAAAGTATTTGTGGAGCGGCCCGTTAATGTATGACACGGACGAATTCGTCTCGCATGTAGAGCAACCGTTTGAATATTATCACCCAAGCTCATTGTACGGTAATCAAGTTGGCGCTATTGCTGGGTACTACTACCGCCACTTAGATCAAGGAGTAGAGCAAGCCAATATCCAGCGAGTGAACGTAAATTCCGAAGAAGCTCTATTGGAGATGATCCTCAAAAGGCGGGTGAGTATTGCGATCGTCAGTCGCTCTACGACAGAATATCTTGTTGCTAAAAATGGTTGGAAGCGAGTGTTTCACTTTTCTCAAAATCCTCATGAAACTTATTTTAGAGCAATATTGGCGCCTAAAAATTCAGCATCGGATTTTGAGGCGCTACAACAGGTGTTAGATTCCAAGCCTTTCAAAAAGCAACTGGTGAAATTGCTTAAAAGCTACCATCTTGCTTATTGAAGTAAGGGGGAAGGAGCGGTAGTTATTCTGATTTCAGGTTAGATACATCGCTCCGGTGCTTTAGCGATTACCAGCAATTATTACCAACTACCCGTGTTTTCCATTGACTGCCAAGGCTCGGCTGGAGGCAATGCATCACCTTGTTGGAGTAATTCGATCGAAATGCCATCTGGAGATTTAACAAATGCCATGTGACCACAGCGCGGTGGTCGGTTGATCACCACACCGGCATCTTGCAGCTTTTGGCAAAGTGCATAAATGTTTTCTACGGCAAAGGCCAAGTGGCCAAAATTACGACCACCAGTGTATTCTTCCGGATCCCAGTTATAGGTAAGTTCGATAGTAGGAGAAAAGCTTTGCTGCGCCTGCTCAACTTGATCAGGGGCGGCGAGATAAATTAAACTAAAACGGCCTTGTTCACTGTCATAACGTTTCACTTCAACGAGACCCAAGAGGTCGCAATAAAACTTCATGGATTCATCAAGATCGCGTACACGTACCATAGTATGTAAGTATTTCATTATGTATTCCGTTTAGACTCTAGTCAGCAAATTTTAAAGTGTTACACATCAGATTGAAAGGTCAACAGACCTCAGGCATCCTGATGAGCGGATAAAAAAGTAATTGATTTCTGGTAATTTTTAGCACTGCTAGTTAAGCTTTTGTGAGATTGAGAATTAACGATTCAAAAGGGCGCTCAACGATGGCAGAACTTCCTGAAGTAATAGATAGCATGACAGATATCGTTTCGTGCTTAAACACCAGCGAATCTTTGGAGCACTTCTTGTTGAATGTGCACTGTATTGTGCAAAAAATTACTTACGCGGACAATTTCTATGTGGTTTTGCAAAGACAAGATGGCGAGTTTGAGTTTCCCTATTTCCATGATGTCAAAGACAGTATTTCGCTCGAGGAATTAAATAGCCTAACTAGCACAGAAATAGACAAAACGCTTACTAGTTATGCGCTGCGCTCTGACAGTGTAAAGAACTATTCTGAGCATGCTTTGATGGCACTGACCGAGAAAGGGGTTATTGAAATGTTAGGCAGTTTCCCCAAGCAATGGCTGTGCTTTCCGCTAATCAATCGCGACAAGCATTTAGGCGCGTTTGTGATCCAATCCTACCGTCGTAGCGATGAATATTCAGAAGCCATGGTGGATTTGTTGTATACCGTCAGTCATGTTATTGCCTCTGCGATGGATGCATTTGCAAACCAGCAAGCACTCATTGAAGCGAATACAGCGCTTAAAACACATGAGCTTGAATTGGAAGCAATGGTAGAAAAACGCACCCATGAACTTAGTGCGAGTTTAGAAGAATTAAGAACAGAGGTCGAAAAGCGCAAATCACTTCAAGAAAAGCTAGAGTTTGATGCCTACCACGATAACCTTACGCAATTGGCGAACCGAAAATACCTATTTAACGAGCTAAATAAAATGTCTGCTCGCTCGATGCGACAGCCAGTAAATGTGTATTTAGGGTATCTCGATTTAGATAACTTCAAGCCGATTAATGATAATCACGGCCATCATAGTGGTGATGAGGTTTTGGTTCATGTAGCAAGACGTCTACAAGAAGCGTTACGAGAGTATGACTTTGTTTGTCGTATTGGTGGAGATGAGTTTGTCTTTGTGATTAATGAAAAAATTGCCAGAGACTTGCTTGAAAGCTTAGCAAATCGCCTTTTGAGCGTGATAAATGAAGATATCTTGCTTACCAATGGTGAGTTGGTAAATGTCGGATGCAGCATCGGCATGGCGGTTTCTGAGGGCGTGGAATTCAGTGCGGAATCGTTATTAAAAGTTGCTGATCAAGCGCTTTATGAGTCGAAAGGAAAGGGTAAGAATCGGGTCTCATTTAGCTTTAAATAACACTGAATATAAGATTAATATTTTGTTATTTATCATGTTTTTATAAAATTTCATGATATTGTTCGTTGTCCTTTGCTTTAAGCAGATGATTGATTTAGGATCAGGCTTTATAGTCAGAAAAACATGGACATTATGATCATCAGGCTGATCCTTATTGCACTGTTTTGTTTTGCCATGACGGCAAAAGCAGTAGAAGTTCAAAATTTATATGAAGCCTCGCTGAGTGTTAGCGACAAATCTCGCGCAACGCGAGCGCAAGCGAGCCAACAGGCATTATTAAAAGTGTTGCAAAAGCTCACAGGTAAAGCCGATGATTTTTCTCACCCTTCTATCCAAGCGAGCCTTAAGCGCATCTCAGATTACATGCTGAGATATGAATATTATGATCGACAAGGCGTAACCAAAATAAAGGTGGAGTTTGAGCCTGGTAAGGTCGAAGATCTAGTCAGAGAAGCTGGCTTACCGCTTTGGGGCAACCGCCGTCCTATGGTCGCGATTTGGATGGTGATCGAAGATAACTTCCGCCGAGAGTTTGTTACGCAAGAAAGTTACCCTCAGCTCGAACGCTTGATTTATGACACTGCGGACGAGTGGGGCGTGCCGGTCGTTGTTCCTCTGATGGATCTTGAAGATCGCAGTAATGTGAGTATCGCAGAGGTGTGGGGAAACTTTTCTAACGAAGTAGAAGATGCGTCATTGCGTTATGAGGCGGAGCGCGTTATCACCGCCCGTTTGTTTCAGCCGCCCCATACAAATTCTTGGCAGCTAGACTGGCGCTACACTGACGCTGAATATTTTGAGCCTGAGCAATATGTCGGTGACAAACAGCAAGTTATTATTGATATGGTGAATCAGCTATCTAGCACTTTAGCTCAGAAATATGTTATTGACCCTAATCTCACTTTTGAAGCCCATCGAACTGAAATTGTGGTTGAGCAATTACAGTCATTTAGGGATGTAGAAATGGCGAAGCGTCGTTTGCTATCTATGAGTACCGTGGTGGATGTTGATGTGATCTACCGTGCGAAAACAGCTGTGAAGTTTGCGATTGAACATACCTCTAGCGTATCAGACTTGCGTAAAACGATTGCATTGGAGCAAAGCTTTAAGGCGTACGAAGACCCAAGAGCCTATTATCAAATCGCAGACGATAACAACCTTAAATACAATTGGGTGGATAAATAGGATGGAATCGCCACGTCAAATGGCGTTGCCAGTGACGCTGCCTGATGACGAAACCTTTGCCTCTTATTTTGGCGGTGAAGCGTCATTGGAAGTAAGCCACTTAAAAAATGGCCTTGCCCGTCGTTTAATCGGTTTTCAGTACACTTACTTGTGTGGGTTGGCAGATTCTGGCAAGTCGCACTTGCTTTATGCCACGTGCATTGAAGCGCAAGAACTTGGACTCTCGACTATTTTATTGTCAATGCGAGAAGTGTTGGATTTTGGCCCGTTAGTGTTAGATGGGCTCGATGCACTGGATGTAGTTTGTATAGACGATGTGCATTTGGTTGCAGGAGATGAAGCGTGGGAAAAAGCCTTATTTAACTTTTTCAATCGCTTTAATGAAAAAGGCAAATGCCTTGTGGTTACTGCCGATCTGTTGCCCAACATGCTGAATTTGTCACTACCAGACTTAGAATCGCGTCTAACCTGGGGAACGACCTTTCAGATCCGCTCGATGAGTGATGATGATAAAGCCGAAGCCTTAGTAAAAAGAGCACACATGCGTGGCCTTGAGCTCTCCGATGAATGTGCGCGATTTTTGCTCACGAGATTGAGTCGTGATATGCGTGCGTTACTTGATGTATTGGATAAACTCGATCACGCATCCATGGCTGCGCAAAGAAAGTTAACAATTCCTTTTATAAAAGCCACTTTAAAGCTGTAACAGGGCTAGAATATCGCCTTGCAATTCAGTTATCATAAGAGATTAAATAACAGCAAATTACCTCAGCAAAGATCAGGTAGACAATGAATTTAGAAAATATTTTAGCGCAAGCGCTTGAAGCCGTTGAGCAGGCAAGCGAAATTGCGCACCTTGAGGAAGTTAGAGTTAACTACCTTGGTAAAAAAGGTGAGATCACAGGTCTTCTTAAAACGCTAGGCAAACTAGCACCAGAAGAGCGTAAAGACGCAGGTCAGGTGATTAACCAAGCGAAGACCCAAGTACAAGATGCGATTACGGTAAAACGTGAAGCGTTAGCCAATGCAGCACTTGAGCAGAAGCTAGCAGCTGAGACGATTGATGTGACGTTGCCGGGTCGTACAATGCCAGCTGGTGGCCTTCACCCAGTTACTCGCACCATTGAGCGTATTGAGCAGTTTTTTGGTGAGCTAGGATTTGCTGTTAAATCTGGCCCAGAGGTTGAAGATGACTTTCATAACTTTGACGCGCTAAATATTCCAGAGCACCACCCAGCGCGTGCCGATCATGATACTTTCTATTTCAATCCTAAATTGGTACTACGTACACAAACCAGTGGCGTTCAGATCCGTACTATGGAAGCTGAGCAGCCGCCTTTGCGAATTATCTCGCCAGGTCGTGTATACCGTAACGATTACGATCAAACACATACGCCAATGTTCCACCAAGTTGAAGGCTTGATGGTCGACACTAACGTGAGCTTTACAGAACTTAAAGGAATTTTGCACGATTTCCTACGCAACTTCTTTGAAGAAGATATGGAAATTCGCTTCCGTCCTTCATACTTCCCGTTTACAGAACCTTCAGCTGAGGTGGACGTAAAAGGTAAAAATGGTAAATGGCTTGAAGTACTAGGCTGCGGCATGGTGCACCCGAACGTACTGCGCTCGGTAGGCATTGACCCTGAAAAATACACTGGTTTCGCCTTTGGTATGGGGGTTGAGCGTTTGACGATGTTACGTTATGGCGTAACTGACTTAAGAGCTTTCTTCGAAAACGACTTAAAATTCCTAAACCAATTCAGATAAGAGCGACAAAAGTATGAAATTCAGTGAAAAGTGGTTACGCGAGTGGGTCAATCCAGCAATTGATACTGATGCGCTATCTGAGCAATTATCAATGGCGGGTTTAGAAGTTGATGGTGTAGACCCAGTTGCCGGTGACTTCCAAGGTGTGGTTATCGGTGAAGTGGTTGAATGTGGTCAACACCCAGATGCTGACAAACTTAGAGTAACAAAAGTAAATGTAGGCGAAGACGAACTACTAGATATTGTCTGTGGTGCCGCTAACTGCCGTGCCGGTTTAAAAGTGGCGGTTGCTAAAGTGGGCGCAACGCTTCCAGGCGATTTCAAAATTAAGAAAGCTAAACTTCGCGGTCAACCGTCTCATGGTATGCTGTGTGCGTTTGAAGAGCTTGGCATGGCGGAAAGTTCAGACGGTATTTTAGAACTCCCTATGGATGCGCCAATCGGTCAAGATATTCGTGAATACTTCGGCTTGAACGATGTAACTATTGATGTCGATTTAACGGCTAACCGTAGCGATTGTTTAGGGATCAAAGGTCTTGCTCGTGAAGTTGGGGTACTAAACAGCATCGACGTAACAGAAGTTGATATCACGCCAGTTACGCCAACGATTGATGATAAAATCTCTATTGAATTGGTAAACAGTGAAGCATGTCCACGCTACTTAGGTCGTGTGATCAAGGGTGTTAATGTTAAAGCAGAAACCCCGTTTTGGATGGTAGAGAAACTACGCCGCTGCGGTGTACGCTCAATTGACCCAGTAGTTGATGTTACGAACTACGTATTACTTGAGCTAGGTCACCCTATGCACGCGTTCGATTTAAGCCAAATCGAAGGTGGAATTAAAGTACGTAATGCCTTTGAGAATGAAGAGCTAGTATTGTTAGACGGCAACACGGCGAAGCTTAATCCATCAACACTTCTGATTGCTGATGATAATAAAGCACTTGCGATGGCAGGTATCTTCGGTGGTGAACAGTCAGGTGTTAGTGACGAGACAAAAGACATCTTGTTAGAAAGCGCGTTCTTTGCACCGCTTGCGATTGCAGGTCAGGCACGTAGCTACGGTTTGCATACCGATGCATCGCACCGTTATGAGCGTGGTGTAGACCCGGTACTGCAGCGTGATGCGATGGAAAGAGCGACAGGCTTGCTACTTGAAATCGTTGGCGGTGAAGCCGGACCGATTGTTGAAGCTGTGTCAGAAGCGGATTTACCAAAAGAGCGTCAAGTGACTTTACGCCGTGAGCGTTTAGACCGCGTGATCGGTTATCATATCGAAGATGCTAAAGTATCAGACATCTTGGCGCGTCTGGGCTTAGCAGTAACATTTGCAGGCAGCCAGTGGCAAGCTCAAGTACCAAGCTATCGCTTTGACATTAGTATCGAAGAAGACTTAATTGAAGAAGTTGCGCGCGTATTCGGTTACAACAATATTCCAAATGTGGCACCAACTGCTGCGTTAAAGATGACAGATCATCAAGAAGCACGTTTGCCTGTAGCGCGCTTTAGAGATGAGTTAGTAAGCCGTGGTTATCAAGAAGCCATCACATATAGCTTCGTTGATCCAAAAGCACAACAGCAGCTACACCCAGAAGCAGATGCATTAATTCTTCCACACCCAATTTCGGTTGAAATGTCTGCAATGCGTGTAAGCCTGATGACAGGCTTGATCAATGCGGTTTCTTATAATCAAAATCGTCAACAATCGCGTATTCGCTTATTCGAAACGGGCCTTAAGTTCATCAAAGACGACAACGCGGAAAACGGCGTACGTCAAACCGCTGTGATCGGTGGTATCGCGTATGGTAATACGCATAACGAACATTGGTCAGTGCCTTCACGTAAAGTGGATTTCTTTGATGTGAAAGGCGATGTAGAAGCATTACTAGCGCTTTGTAACGATAAAGCACGCTTTAGCTTTAAAGCGGAAGTGAGCGATGGTTTGCACCCTGGTCAATCTGCTGCAATTTATGCAGACGGTAAAAAGGTTGGTTTCATCGGTGCAGTACACCCTCAGTTATTAAAGCCGTTAGAGCTTAAAGATACGCCATATGTATTTGAAATCGACATGGCTGCTTTAGAAAATCGCCTGCTTCCAGAAGCGGTTAGTATCTCGAAATTCCCATCAAATAGAAGAGATATTGCTATTTTAGTTGCAGATGACGTAAAAATAGGCGATATTTTAGAGTGCATTGAGAAAGTTGGCGGAAATCAATTAGTTGACCTAAACTTATTCGATGTGTACAAAGGGCAAGGGGTTGAACCTGATCATAAGAGTTTAGCCATTGCTCTAACATTACAAGCGGTTGATAGAACGCTCGAAGAGAAAGACATCAACGCGGTTGTAGAAAACGTGGTGGCCGAACTGGCCAAACAATTCAATGCATCGTTGAGGGACTAGATATGGCGCTTACTAAAGCCGACATAGCTGAACACCTATTTGAAAAACTGGGGATCAATAAGAAAGATGCCAAAGACTTAGTTGAAGCGTTTTTTGAAGAAATCCGCTCAGCGCTAGAAAACGGCGAGCAAGTAAAGCTCTCTGGGTTTGGTAACTTTGACCTTCGCGACAAGAAGGAACGCCCAGGTAGGAACCCAAAAACTGGGGAAGATATTCCTATCTCTGCGCGACGCGTGGTAACTTTTAGGCCTGGCCAAAAGTTAAAAACTCGTGTTGAGGTCGGCACAAGCAAAAACTTGTAATATAAGAAAGCCTTGGTGGTGATACCAAGGCTTTTTTTATATTGAAATAGTTTTGTCACATATTCAAGCTACACTCTGCGCCTGTTTGCGTTCCGTGGAGTGAGGAGCTTATGCGAGGAGCACACTCCTTAAGCAAGTTGTTTAAGAATATCTTTATTGCTTGGTTGTCTTGCACCTTTGTATTTTCAATTGTGGCCGCTTTCACTTATGTGCATCAGAAAGAGACCGCTAAATCCAATCTTGTCACCGTAGCGAGTCGAATCGTATCTGACATCAACAAAGAGTTTGTCGTTGTAGACGATACCTTAAAACATGCTATCCATCTTTCTCCAAATTGCGACCCTGAGGGTCTACACTACATGCGTAGATTGGTTTTTGAAAACCCAGGCATGAGCGAGATAGGGATCGTAGATAGTAAAGGGAAATTGGTCTGCAATTCTTTTGGGCAACTCACTCCACCTGTGAATACCAGCGCCCCAATAAAAAAGCCCGGGCTTAGATACTATGGCCCAATCATTACCGACTATTTAGAACTTCCTGCTTTTGTTTTAGCGCGCACGAGAGACGATGGTTATGAGGTAAATGTGTTGATGCCGGATCATTGGCTAAAGAGTATGCTTGATATCTCAGCTCATCATAATACCGATTTTGCCGCTTTGGTCGACAATAGCACGGGTGTGCCGGTTTTTTTAAATGGTAAATACGCTTTGCCAATCCGCCAAAAACTATTTCCAGTGGCTAATAGCCGCGCAGTAGAGGGGCTCTTTGATGATGCAAAGGTAAAGTTTGCGTATGTTGCAGCTATTCCAAGTTTGCCGCAGATGAGCTTAATTATTGCAAAAAATGATGAGCAACTAGTGAGTCTAGGGTGGTTGTGGCTAGTACTTTGGAGTGTGTTGTATTGTGCCTCTTGGGTTGGCCTCACGTTGTTATTAATCAGTTATGACAAGCGCCAGCTAAGCAGTAAAACACAAATATTAAGAGCATTGGCAAATGATGAGTTATTTAATGTGTATCAACCTCTCGTTAATGCACAGATACCATCGATAGTGGGCGTGGAAGTACTCATTCGTTGGCGTCACCCACTTGAAGGAGTGCTCGGCCCCGCTTACTTTGTGCCTGAAGCTGAGCGTGATGGTACTATTTTAGATATCTCGATAGCACAAGTCGAAAACGCTGTGCGTGATTTGACGGACATCTTAGTCGCTCAGCCAGACTTTAAGGTGTCTTTTAACGTTAATGGTTTACTTTTGGGCTCTAAACGCTATATCGATGCCTTACTTGCTGCAAAAAACCAAATATCTTCATTAACTATTGAATTAACTGAACGTGATGTGCTGACGCAGGCTCAAACGAAAACGGTACTAACCGAGCTCAAACGTGCTGGAATAGAAATCGCGATTGATGATTTTGGTACGGGGTATAGTGGTTTACAGTACTTGCAAAGTTTTCCGATCGACCTGTTGAAAATAGATCAGAGCTTTGTAGCATCAATTGGCCTAGATACTTTGCAATCCCCGGTTTTATCGGCAGTGATTGATATGGCGGAAAAGCTGGATAAGAAACTGATTGCTGAAGGGGTAGAGACTCAAGCTCAAGCTAGTTATCTCAAAAGTAGAGGGGTGAATATTCATCAAGGTTGGCTTTATTTCAAAGCACTAGAGCTGCCGCAACTACAGCGTGAGATAGATAAAGTGTTAGATAACAAAAGAGCGGCTTAACCGCTCTTATTTAACCAAAGCTCAGAAAAAGACCTAACTATTATAAAACCTCAGCGAAGTAGCAACCAAATGCATCAAGTATTAGTGCATTTGCGCTCGCCGTGCCGCTTAGGTGCTTCAGGTCGCACTGCGTTAATGCAACTTCAGGAAGTGTCACGCTTTGTTGAGTAGCTGCTAAGTTGAATGCGCACAGCAATGTTTGGGTTTGGGTTCTACGGTAAAAAGCTAATACTGGCTCTGGAGTGTCAATAAACTCAATGTCACCTGTTTTTAGTGCAGGTTGCGCATTTCGCCACTGTAAAAATGCTTGATAGTAGCTGAGCGTTGAATTGCTATCTACTGCTTGTTTGTCTACAGCTCGTAGGGCATGCGCTTCAGAAACTGGTAACCAAGGCTTAGACTCTGAGAAGCCAGCATTAGTTTTTGCCTGTGTCCACGGGATCGGCGTTCTACAGCCATCACGGCCTTTAAAGTTTGGCCAAAAGGTAATGCCATATGGGTCCTGCAGCTCTTCGAAGGCAACGGCGGCTTCGCCAAGCCCTAGTTCTTCGCCTTGGTACATACAGACGCTACCACGCAATGAACCGAGAAGGGCTGTGAGCATTTTGACCTGTGCATCGTTTACCTTGCCATCTATACTCCAGCGACTTGCTACCCGTTCTACATCGTGATTTGCAAACGCCCAACATGGCCAACCTTCGGTCATGACTGACTCTAGCCGAGAAACCGTTTCTCTGATGTACTTTGCACTATAGTCGTTAGTAAGGAGCTCAAAGCTATAACCCATATGAAGTTTATTACCATCGGCTGTGTACTCTGCCATTGTTTGCAAAGAGTCTTCTGAACTGATCTCACCTAAGCTAACGGTACCTGGATATCTATTTAATAAGGCACGGATCTCTTCCATAAACGCTAAGTTTTCTGGTTGCGTATTATTATAATAATGGTATTGGAAAGCGTAAGGGTTGTCTTCGCTAAAGCCACGACCTTGACGAAGTTCAATGGGTTTAGCTGGATTATCCCTAAGCTGCTTATCGTGAAAACAGAAGTTGATGGCATCTAGTCTAAAGCCATCAACGCCTTTTTTAAGCCAAAATTCGACGTTATCTAGTACGGCTTTACGTACTTCAGGGTGATGAAAGTTGAGATCCGGCTGCTCAGTTAGAAAGTTGTGCAGGTAATATTGGCAACGTCTAGGCTCCCACTGCCAGGCAACACCACCAAAAATGGATAGCCAATTGTTTGGTGGACTGCCGTCTGGATTGGCATCGGCCCATACATACCAATCTGCTTTATCATTTGTGTTGTCTTCACGACTTTCGACAAACCACGGATGTTGATTTGAGGTATGACTAAGTACCTGATCAATAATGATCTTAATATCACGTTTATGTGCTTCACTAATAAGCGTATCAAAATCGTCGAGTGTACCAAACATAGGATCGATATCGCGATAGTCGCTAATATCATAGCCAAAGTCTTTCATTGGCGACTTAAAAAATGGTGAAATCCATACTGCATCAACACCAAGCGATTTAATGTAGTCTAGTCGCTGAATAATACCCTGTAAGTCGCCAATACCGTCTGCATTACTGTCTTGAAAGCTACGCGGATATATTTGATAGATAACCGCGCCTTTCCACCATTCATTATTTGCCATGCACTTTCTCCAGACTATGTGCGTGTTTATTCTGTGGCAGTGCTGAGTATCAAGTAAATACTATGCTGGGCACTTTCACCACTAATTTTGCCAAAGAATACGTCATGCTCGGTGGGGTGTAAAAAACCTGCATACGTATGCAGGTTTTGTGAGGTGAATTTATGATAACTCATTCACATAATTTTATTTTATAAAATAAATTTACCAATATTGACCTTTAAAAGGGAATAACCAGACAAATAAAGCTTTGTAAGAGTGAATTTTTGGTAAGACCAATTTAACTTAAGTATAGCTATAGATTACATGTTGAGGATATTTTGGTGTTCAGTCGACAATAATAGCCCGTGAAAGTTAAGATTTAGTGAAATTAAAGCTGGTAAATAAATGTGGTCGGCCTTTTGACCTTACCCAATAAAACTATTTATATATCATTGAGTTGAGTTTTATTCCTGTAAAAAACCTGTAAATTTCGTTGAAATGCACTAGCTTTGAATACGTATGCATAAAGTTGTTTACAAATTTAATCAGCCGCTAGTATTTGACTGACAACAACTGTGCTCGTTTGTTTTTTCATTAGTTTGCACGCCAGATGAACAAATCGCACAATATAATATGGTTAATTGGGATAAAACATTATGTCTAAGTTCAAACCGAGTATGCTAACGCTTGCGCTGATTGCTGCAGGTGTGAGCCATGCTGCTCCTGTTGAAGATAACACTGCTAATAATGAAGAAAAAAACGTTGAGGTGATCGAAGTTCGAGGTATCTCGCGCAGTATCATCGCCTCAATCGATAAAAAAAGATTTAGCGACACCATTGCAGAAGTAGTTGATGCTGGAGACTTAGCTTCCTTACCTGATGTGTCAATCGCTGACTCGTTGAGCCGTCTACCTGGGATCACCGCGGTAAGAGCAAGTGGGCAATCTTCGCAACTTAATATTCGCGGGATGAACGGCGACTTTATTCAAACCACATTAAACGGACGTGAGCAGGCGAGTACCAGTGGATATACTGCAGGTAGTCGCTGGATTTCATTCGACCAATATCCGTCAGAATTAATTAATCAAGCCGCAGTGTATAAATCACCAAAAGCGTCGCTGATTGAAGGCGGTGTTGCGGCTACGGTTGAACTTAAAACGGCAAACCCTCTCGATGCTGAAAAAGAACATAATTTTAATTCTTCGGTAAGATATTCCTACAATGATGCTGCATCAGATGTGGGCGCGGATTCAACAGGCGAACGTATTAGTTTTTCATACCGAGGTAAATTCCTAAATGAGACACTTGGTTTTGCTATTGGTGGGGCGTATCTAAACCAACCAAATAACGCAATTGATATCTCAGCGCATGCTCCTACACGCTCTCAAGATTTTGATGGTGATGGTACAGAAGAGCGTTCGGTCAATGGCTTTCAATATCGTTCAGCCAAAGGCAGCGATGAAAGACTTGGCCTGTTAAGCACTTTGGTGTATCAGCCAACAGACGCATTCAAAGTCCAATTTGATTATTTCCATTCTAAGTTTGAATCGGAAGATAAAAAGAGCGGCTTAAATATTGAAGGATTCTCAAAAGATATTAACTCGTTGTATTCGGTTGATAATGCAGTTGTTAAAGACGGTTTTCTAGTTGCTGGGGATGTGACTATTACTGATCCCAATGGCCCATGGGTTGAGATGCGCTCTGAAGACCAATCAACGGATTCAACCACCGACAGCTTTGGCTTAAACTTGCAATACACGACAGATTCGTGGGAATTAAAGTTCGACTGGGCTCATAGTGAAGGGGAAAAAACGCGTAGAGATATGATTGCTTCAATGCATGCATATGAATACGGTACTTCTACACTGGAAGATGGAACGTTAGTTAACACTTGGCAAGAATTAAGAAATCAAACCTTTTCTTTCGAACAAAGAGAGAAAGACTCACCACTGTTAACACTTGGCAATGGGTATACCGACCTATCTAATATGCGACTGGGTGATTGGGAACAATTTCCTCACAAGTACACAGACGAGTTAGATAGCGTTAAGGTTGATTTTAAGTATTTTATTGAGAACAGCTTTATTTCTTCGATTGAAGTTGGTGCGCGTTGGTCTGACCGTGAATTTACGGATCAACGCTCGACATTTAGATGGGGCGCACGCGAAGGCCAAAATGGTTACCAGTTACCGGATGGCACCATCGTCACGAACAAAGGCTGTGAATTTAATGATCAGAACCACCCGTGTATTCCTCACGATTTGACGGGATATGTTTCGGTTAGAGATACTCGAGGTTTCCAATACTTGGAACTAGACCTTGAAGGTATCGCTAACGAAGTATTTGGTCCGGGCAATTATGAGGCACAGCAAACTTGGGGTCACAATTGGACGCTCATTGAAAGTGGCGCTGTTCGAGAAGAAGTATTAGCCGGTTATATTATGGCAAATATAGATACCGAAATTGCCGACATACCAGTGACGGGTAATTTTGGCGTTCGAGTAGTAAAAACTGATACGAAATCAATAGGTATTCAACAGATCCAAGGCGATGAAGTTGGTGACTCAATCATCGATGATAATGGCGTTGAAAGAACCGATTATCGCCATGTTAATTACGGCCCTGAGTATACGGACACATTGCCTTCACTAAACCTCAATTTCAGAGTGAGTGACACGGACCAAATTAGGTTTGCAGCTGCAGAAGTTATTGGCCGTCCACCTGTCTACCAGCTTAGAGGTGGTGCAGGGTCTTGGGCTGACACCGCAAATGATGGTACTAGTCCTCGTTATAATGTGTGGTCAAAAGGTAACCCAAATTTAGACCCGTTTAGAGCGACTCAAATTGATTTATCTTATGAGCGTTACTTTGAAGATGGTGGTGCTTTTGTTGCCGCGATATTCTGGAAAGATATTGAATCTTTGATTGAAAGTATTACTTATCAAGAAGGTGAGGTTGACTGGGCTGATATTGGCCTAGAGGTACCAGATGGGTTTGTTGCAGGTCAATACCAAACGACTCAGAACAATGATCAAGGTGGATACATAAGAGGTATTGAGCTGGCTTATACCACGATGTTTGATAATTTACCGGGTGTCTTTTCGGGCTTAGGTTTTAACGCTAACTATTCATATACCGAGAGCGAAACAACGGTAGATGGCGGTGGTAACTTCCCTGATCAGCAACTGCCACTCCCTGGTCTATCAAAAAATGTATGGAGTGCTACGGTATTTTGGAACATAGATTCGTTCACAACGCACCTGAATATCCGTTACCGTGATGAGTATGTATATGAAGGGGCTTCACCAGGAGGCTCTTCTCTAGCTTGGGCTGATGAATATACTGTTGTTGATTGGCAGGCATCGTACAACTTTGAGAATGGTTTGGAAGCCGTCTTACAGGTTAATAACCTAACTGATGAGCCAAATACTACTAATTATGGTACTGCACTTGCCACTGGTGAGTACAAAGAGTTTGGTCGCCAGTATTATTTAGGGTTCAACTATAGCTTCTAATTATTAGCAAGCATTCATGGCCACCAAAGTAACGCCTGCTTTGGTGGCTTTTTTATAGTCGCTCACTGTGTAATGAGTGGTTATCATCAATTATCTAAATTGATATGTTTGGTTCACTTTCAATACGTGGTTTTTAATAGGTTTAAGGTGCGAAGGCGATGAAAAATCAGAAAATAGTGATTTTAGGTGGTGGAACTGCAGGTTGGATGGCCGCGAATATGATGGCAAAAAGCTGGGCAGATAAAGCGATAGAAATCACTGTGGTTGAATCTTCTAGCATCGGAACTATTGGTGTTGGTGAAGGGTCTACTCCGCAGTTCAAAGGATTTATGGACTATTTAGGTATCTCGGAAGCCGAGTGGATGCCGGCTTGTAATGCGACCTATAAAAATGGCATTCGGTTTATAGATTGGTCGACAAAACCTGGGTTTTCTAGCTATTTTCACCCATTTCCTGCACAACCTGACGACTACAGTGCACCGGCTTTTTTTCATAACAGCTTTGTTCGGCGTAAGGCGATTGACGTAGAGGGCCACCCAGACCACTTTTTTTTAGCAACTCACTTGGCTGATTTAAATAAATCCCCAATTGCTGCAGAAAGCTTCCCATTCGAAATTAATTATGGTTATCACTTTGACTCAGCTTTGCTTGGCCAGTTGTTGGCTCGCAAAGCGGCTGAGTTTAATGTAAAACACATTGATGCCACAATTACTGACGTTCGAAAACACGTTGATGGTGATATTGCGGCACTGATAACGTCTGATGGTACGGAAATCGCTGGTGATATTTTTATTGACTGCTCGGGCTTCAAAAGTTTACTGCTACAACACACTTTAGGCGTGGGGTTCGAGTCATTCGAGTCCAATTTATTTAACGACGCTGCGGTCGTTATACCTACCAAGCAACTTGACACTATCCGCTCCGAAACACAATCTGTTGCGCGTCAATTTGGGTGGTCTTGGCACATTCCATTAACGAATCGTATCGGTAACGGTTATGTTTATAGTCAGCGTTACTGTAATGCGGATCAAGCCGAAACCGAGCTAAGAGCTGCTTTGGGTTTGTTGGACTCAGAAGTAGAAGCTCGACATATAAAAATGAAAGTCGGGCAAGTTAAAGCACACTGGAGTAAAAACTGCATAGCGATTGGTTTATCTCAGGGCTTCATAGAGCCATTAGAAGCAACCGCTTTGCATATAGTCCAAGAAACCGTTCAAAGTTTCATTGAATGCTACCAAGATGCGGATTTTACCGATGGTAACAGAGATAAACACAACCGCGCTTTGAGCGAACGGTATCAGGCTATTCGAGACTATATCGTCGCTCATTATCGTGTGAATAGTCGTACTGACACCAACTACTGGCTTGATAATGCCAACAATAACCACTTATCGCGGTCACTCTATCAAATTTTACAGACTTGGGTTTCTGGTAACAACTTATCGGATGAATTAGTTCGCCAAAACGTTGACCAATATTACCCTTCAGTCAGCTGGCATTGTTTATTGGCAGGTTATGGTATCTACCCAGAACAAGCTCAGCTTAAGTCAGGCAATGCCCTAGCAAACCAACATAGCATCGAAAAAGTGAATGACTTCATCAGACGATGTGGATTGAATTTTAAAGATCACCGAATGGAGCTAGAAAGCTTTGCGGCAAATGTTCACAAGTAACTTGGTATTAATCGTTATAAATAAAATCTAATTAAGGGTCTCTCTGAATACATATGTGATGGGTTCAGTACGTTCGTTTACGCAAGTAGACTCTTTTAAAACAGCATTATGACAACACTATGAAAAATAAATCTCTACTATTGGCTGTGTCAGCGCTTTTGGGTGGTGCAGTGAGTTTAAGCGGCTGTGGCCCCAAGCCAGTTGATAAAAAAACCGAACAAATGACATTGCAATCGGAAGTGGCGCCAGTGAGCAAACCTGTTGTTTATCAAGTATTCACAAGGCTCTTTGGCAACACCAAAGCGGTGAACAAACCTTGGGGAACAATAGAGGAAAACGGCGTAGGCAAGTTTTCTGATTTTACTCCTACCGCATTACAACAAATTAAGGCTATGGGTGTGACCCATGTTTGGTATACCGGCGTGCTCCATCACGCAGTAGTGACGGATTATAGTAAGTATGGGATCAGCCAAGATGATCCTGATGTTGTAAAAGGCAGAGCGGGTTCACCTTATGCAATAAAAGATTACTATAACGTTAACCCTGATCTTGCGAACGATCCTTCTGCGCGACTGGCTGAATTTGAAGCCTTAATTGAACGTACACATGACGCCGGCTTGAAAGTGATCATCGATATTGTGCCAAACCATGTCGCTCGTAACTATGAGTCACTCGGTGCGCCTAAAGGAACTGTCGATTTTGGCGCGAATGACGACACGCAAGTTGCATATGCTAGGGACAATAACTTTTATTACGTGGTTGGTGAGGAATTTACAGTACCAACGAGTGAAGGCTATCAGGTGTTAGGTGGTGGATCTCATCCATTGGCGGATGGCAAATTTGCAGAAAATCCAGCAAAGTGGACCGGTAACGGTGCTCGTGCGGCAAAGCCTGATATTAATGATTGGTATGAAACCGTCAAAGTGAATTACGGGGTGAAGCCTGACGGTAGCTACGATTTCGAGCGCCTGCCTGACGATTATGCTCAGCAGGATTACCGTGCACATTTTGAATTTTGGCAACACAAGCAATTGCCAGATAGTTGGTACAAATTTCAAGCCATTACGCACTTTTGGTTAGAAAAGGGCGTAGACGGTTTCCGTTACGATATGGCGGAAATGGTGCCAGTGGAGTTTTGGAGCTTCCTGAACTCTTCGATTAAAACAAAAAATCCTGAAGCTTTCTTGCTTGCAGAAGTCTATAACCCCACTTTATATCGCCCGTATATCAAGCAAGGGAAGATGGATTACCTCTACGACAAAGTGGGTTTCTACGACACGTTAAAGGTGTTAATGCAAGGCAAAGGTAGTGCCCAAGCCGTATTGGATAGTCATCTATCGGTAGCCGATATTGCCCCACATATGTTGCACTTTTTAGAAAACCATGATGAGCAGCGTATCGCAAGCCCTGAATTTGTAGGCGATCCGCTAAAAGGTAAACCCGCTATGGTGGTTAGTCACCTGATAAGCACAGCGCCATCGATGATCTATTTTGGACAAACATTAGGGGAGGATGGCTCTGAGCAGGCGGGGTTCGGCAGCCCAAGCAGAACCAGTATCTTTGACTATATTGGTGTACCCGAACATCAGAAATGGATGAATGACGGGAAGTTTGATGGCGCGCTTCTTTCAAATGAGCAGAAGGCGCTTCGTAATTACTACGTCAAATTACTCAATCTTGCAAAACAGCCGGCGATTGCGGCTGGTGAATACCAGCAAGTCACCCTGAGTGCTGAGATGCCAAGCAATGCTGAAACAGTTATGGCATTTGGCCGTAAATTAGGTCAACAAAAGTTGTTGGTCGTGAGCAACTTTAATGCGGAACAAGAACAAATAGTCACCGTAAATCTGCCTAAAGACTGGCATGGTGCTTATAACGATATTTTAGAGTCACACCCGACTTTACAATTACAACCAACGACTGATGGCGAGCACGTCAACGCAACGATTGCGCTAGCGCCGCTTGCCAGCGCGGTTTATCAAGTAGAGAAGTAAGCTATGCAACAAGAACAACAAAAACCACAACTCAGTTTTTGGCAGATATGGAATATGTGCTTTGGGTTTCTTGGGATCCAATTTGGTTTTGCACTGCAAAACGGCAATGTGAGTCGTATTTTTCAAACCCTCGGTGCCAAGGTCGATGACATCCCTATATTGTGGGTTGCAGCGCCCTTAACGGGTTTAATCGTGCAGCCAATTATCGGCTACTGGAGTGATAGAACATGGGGAAAACTTGGGCGTAGAAGACCATTTTTCTTGTGGGGGGCTATTCTCACCACGCTATCGCTTTTCATTATGCCCAATTCTCCAACGCTTTGGATTGCGGCGGGTATGCTGTGGATCATGGATGCGTCGATCAACGTCACGATGGAGCCGTTTAGAGCATTAGTAGGTGATAATCTGAATGAAAAGCAACGTGCTACAGGTTATGCGATGCAGAGCTTTTTCATTGGTGTCGGTGCCGTGGTCGCGTCTGCGCTGCCTTGGATGATGACAAATTGGTTTGAGGTGAGTAACACAGCTCCTGCAGGACAAATCCCTGACTCGGTAAAATACGCATTTTACTGGGGGGGAGCTATCTTGTTCATCTCCGTATTGTGGACGATTCTAAAAACGAAAGAATATAGCCCTGAGCAACTCGCAGCCTTTGAACAAGCGCAAACGAATACGCAGAGCGCAACTCAATCAGACTTACCTGTGAACTTTTTAAAAGGCAGTGCGGTGAGCGGTTTCATTGGCGTTATTGTACTGCTTGCCGTTGCACTTCTTGGCCTTGAAAAAGAGCTTTATTTGCTTAGCGGGCTGCTCATCGCTTTTGCAATTGTATTTGTCATTGCGCATGTGATGCAGCAAAAGCAGCGCGTAAGTAATGGTTTTTATCATGTTATTTTTGACTTATTTACGATGCCAAAGACCATGCAGCAGCTTGCTGTGGTGCAGTTTTTTAGCTGGTTTTCGCTATTTGCCATGTGGATCTACACCACCTCAGCGGTGACGAGCCATCACTATGGTACGTCAGATGTAACGAGCAAGCTTTATAACGACGGTGCTGATTGGGTCGGGGTGTTATTTGCAGCCTACAATGGTTTTGCTGCTATTGCTGCGATGGTGATCCCATTCATGGTTAAGCGCATCGGTCTCAAAGGGGCACATGCAGCTAACTTGTTTTTTGGCGCAGTGTCTTTAATTAGCTTCAAATTTATCGCTGACCCCACATTACTTTGGTTGCCAATGGTGGGCATTGGCTTTGCTTGGGCATCTATTTTGTCATTACCTTACGCGATGTTAAGTAACGCTTTGCCAAGCAACAAAATGGGTGTATTTATGGGGATCTTTAACTTTTTTATCGTGATCCCACAATTACTCGCCGCCAGTATTCTAGGTCTAATTCTGCGTCATGGTTTTGATAACCAACCGATATTCGCACTCGTCATCGGAGGCGTGTCATTTTTACTCGCTGCATTAGCTGTTTCAAGAGTCACGATAAAGGCTCAATAAGGAGAACGAGATGATTAAACTATCAACAATCGCACTTGCCTTGGTAAGTGCTGGCCTCATGGGTTGCGGATCACAGCAATCTGGCAATGAAACCCTGACGGCACCAGGTGCACCTGGCGTTAAACCTTATTGGTCATACTCTGGAAAAACGGGGATTGGTACGTCGTACGAAGCGTACCAAGACGGCAAGTACAGCGATTCTACGGCTACTAAAGCAGTTTCAAAGGTATGGTTTTCTGTTGCAAAAGGGATGATCACAGAGACCATGTTTGGACTTATTCACCAAGCGCAGATCAAAGACATGCAATTTATCATCGTGGGTGACGGCTTTGCAGTGAAAGAATCTGATACTGACGCTCTAGATGTCACGATTGACTACCTTTATAAAGATGCCAGTGGGCGCCCGTTATCGCTGGCTTACAAAATATTAAGCAAGGATAAGCAAGGCCGTTTTACTCTTGAAAAGCATATTTTTACCGACCCTGATGGACAAACCTTGTTTGTTCGAGCAAAAGTAGATACTGAATTCAAAAATGTACAGGCTTTTGTGAACGTTAATCCATACGTGAATAACAATGGCTTAAACGATTTTGCAAAAGTGACAGAGCAAGGTTTGTTAGCATGGGAAGGTAAGAACTATCTCTCATTGCAGAGCAAAACCGGCTTTGTTGAAGCATCTGTCGGTTTTACTGGCACCAGCGATAATTTAGCGGCACTTGAGACTACAGGACATATAGCTCTGGCTTATGCATCTACAGGCAAAGAGAGTGGCAACGTTAACTGGTTGGCAAACTTAGGAGAAGTAAAGGGCAGCAGCACCTTTGACCTTACCTTGAGTTTTGGTCATTCTCAGCAGCAAAGCTTTGCTGAGGGGGCAGCCACATTAGCCAAAGGTTACGATAAAGTACTGGCTGATTATAATGGTCAAGGCACTGCGGTGGGCTGGCAAGATTATCTCGAAAGTTTAGCGCCACTAGAGTCCATGACGGCAAATACCGCAGACAACGGCAAGTTACTTTACACCAGTGCGCTAGTGCTTAAGGCGCAAGAAGATAAAACCCATGCCGGTGCGCTGATAGCATCGTTGTCGAATCCGTGGGGTGACACAGTACCAGCAGAGCAAGGCCATACCGGTTATAAAGCAGTATGGGTGCGTGATTTTTATCAAGTAGCGATGGCATTTTTGGCGATGGGAGATACACAAACAGCACTCACTGCTTTTGAGTATCTAGAAAAAGTGCAAGTTACGGATAAAACACCGGGTAACCATGGTGATACCGGCTGGTTCTTACAAAAAACGCATGTAGATGGCGAGCTTGAGTGGGTTGGAGTACAGCTTGACCAAACAGCAATGCCGATTATGCTGGCATGGAAATTGTGGCAAGCGGGTGTGCTAAGCGATGATAGACTGGTTTATTGGTACAATAAGATGTTAAAGCCCGCGGCTAACTTTTTAGTTGAAGGAGGGCTGGCTAAAATATTGTGGAATGACACGCAAATCATACCGCCTGCGACGCAACAAGAGCGTTGGGAAGAGCAAAATGGCTATTCACCATCGACTACCGCGGCAATCATTGCAGGCCTTGTGACGGCGAGCGACATTGCTAAATTGGCCGGTGATAAAGCGGGACAAGAGAAATTCCTTGCGACGGCGCAGCAGTACAATCGTGATGTTGAGTCATTCATGTTCACAACCAAAGGTAATCTGCAAAGCAAACACAGTGACGGTCAATATTTCTTCCGTATTGGACAAGACGAAAACCCTAATTCCAGTACGACCTTAAATGCCAATAATGGCCGCAGCGGAATGGATAAGAAGCAAATCATCGACGGTGGCTTCTTAGAACTTGTGCGTTACGGGGTTAGAGGGGCTGACGCTCCGAGCATCGTGGCTACCATGCCTGAATACGATGATGAGTCGATAGCTGAAAACTTAAGAGTAAAATATAGCTTTAAATTTGATGGCGATGTTAATAGTTATCCGGGGTACCGCCGTTACGGTAACGACGGTTATGGTGAAGACGAGAAGCGTGGTATCAATTATGCCGAAAATGGTCAGAATACCGATGGCCAACGCGGTCGAGTGTGGCCTTTCTTTACCGGAGAGCGTGGTCACTATGATATTGCGCTGGCGCTGCTCGATGGTGAGTTGAGTGCGGATGAACAGAGCAAAATACAAAATACTTATGTGAAGGGGATGGAGCACTTTGCTAATGAAGGCATGATGTTACCTGAGCAAGTATGGGATGGTGTGGGTAAAAATACCTTTGGCTATCAACTTGGAGAAGGAACGAACTCGGCGACGCCTTTGGCTTGGACACATGCTGAATACGTAAAGTTAGTACGCTCTCTTAATGAAAAGCAAGTATGGGATCACTACCCAATCGTAGAAAATAAACTGAAATAACATACAGTAAGTAAACACATAAAAAATGCCGAAGATGAGTTCGGCATTTTTTATTCGATTCCGCTGAAGATCTAGCTATCGCGAAGATTGTCTAATAATAAGTTTGGGCGGTAAGAGGGTAGAGGCTACCGCTTCACCTCGGATAAGCGTAAGTAAGTTATCGACCAGCATTTGTCCTGCCAATGTGGTGTTTTGCTGCACAGTAGTTAAAGAGGGAGAAACATAACCCGCTGCGGCAATGTTATCGAAGCCAACGACATGTACATCATGAGGGACGCGAACACCTGCTTCTTGAAGCGCCTTAATCGCGCCAATAGCAATGAGATCGCTAGCTGCGAAAAGCGCGTTAAATTTAACATTGTTGGCGATTAAGGAGCGAGTTGCATGATACCCAGAGTCTTCTGTGGAAATAGCATTTGCCATCTTACGGTCGCTCACCTCAATACCTTTTGCTTTAAGGGTGTCTCTAAAGCCTTTAAAGCGCGCAAAAAATTCTGGGCTGTGATCCGAAGCATCGCCAATAAACGCACAATCTGTTCTGACCATATCGATTAAATGCTTTGCAGCCAATACACCACCACCGTAATTGTCGCAGCTCACAGTTAGGTCTGGACGGTTATCAACCGTTGCCCCCCAACAAACAAACTTTGTGTGGTTGTCGAGTAGAGTTTGTAACTTTGACTGGTAATCGATGTAATCACCATAGCCTAGTAAAATTAACCCGTCAGCACGGTGACTATCCTCGTAATCGGCATGCCAATCACTGCTCGTCGATTGGAACGATACTAAAAGGTCATAGCCTTCTTTTGCACACGCTCGGGTAATACTGCCAAGCATACTTAAAAAGAAAGGATTAATTTGCGACTCATCTTCTGTGGGATCTTCAAATAACAGCAAAGCTAATGTACTGCTTTGCTGAGTGCGCAGATTACTCGCGTTTTTATCGACCTTATAGTTAAGCTTTTTAGCAATCTCATGAACGCGACGACGAGTTTCTTCGTTAACCAAAGGGCTATTTCTTAGGGCGCGCGACACCGTAGATTGCGAAACGCCAGCATAATGGGCGATATCAAATGAAGTTGCTTTACCTTTCATGTTCTTCTCAACGCTTAAGACAGTGACATTGTCAGCCATTCAATTTTTTTTTCAACCAATTTCACCGAATTTGCAAATTTTTATTGATACAGTCTGACACCGGTGTCATAATGTCGATGTTTTATCATTTTGTTGTCAAAACGTATTTGGCTGCCCTATGCCAAGGGCAGCATTTTTTACCAAATTAACAGAATAACAGGTAAGAACAAAAGCCAAGGCGTGCAAATTTTGGCTAGTTGAGACAATAAATTGCAGGACGTGTGCTGGCAGCTCTGATGTTAGCCCAAGCATAATCGCAGTGATAAAGAGATAATAATATGAGCCAGACAACAAGCCATTCATCCGTGCCGTTTGAGCCGATTGTCGTTGCCGACATCGGGGGAACAAACGCCAGATTTGCAATCGTGTCAGATTTTGATACGCGAACTAACCATTTTGTAATTACGCATCAAGCCACTTTTCCTAGTGCTGAATTCCAGTCTTTTGAATCCGCTATCCAAAAATATTTAACTGAGCTACCTGTAGCGCAGCCAAGCCGAGCCTGTCTCGCGGTTGCCGGTCCTATCAAATCTCAGCAAGTTCATTTAACTAATTTAGGTTGGCATTTTAATTCCGAAGACATCAAAGCCCAGTTCGATTTTACCGAACTTGCCGTGATCAACGACTTTGCCGCTTTTGCCTATGCGGCGCCCTACTTAGCACTAGAGAAAAACCTAGTGATTAAGCAAGGCCAGCCTGAGCTAGGTGCAAATATCGGTGTAATGGGTCCTGGCACTGGATTTGGTGCGGCTTGTCTTGCTAGAGATATTAATGGCAGCGCGGTGATGAGTTGTGAAGCGGGACATATCTCACTTGCACCGGTTACCGCCTTAGACAAAGAGCTGTTAACGGTACTGCGCGCGAGTATTCAACATGTCTCAGTCGAGACGGTGTTTTCGGGCCCAGGTATTGCGAGACTCTACAAAGCCATGGCAGAAGTGCGTGGTGAGCGAGCTAAAGATCTTAATGCGGCGCAGATCAGTGCACTTGCGAAAGAGTGCAAAGTGTGCGATGCGACATTGAGTCATTTCTGTGACTGGATGGGGAGTGTGGCCGGCGATTTAGCGCTGACTTTTGGTGCCTTAGGTGGTGTTTATATAGGTGGTGGGATCTTGCCGCGGATGAAAGCGCGATTACAAGCAAGTAGCTTTGTTGAACGCTTTACCGAAAAAGGCATGATGTCACAGTACACGAGCCAAATTCCAGTTACTTTGGTGGTACAAGATAATATCCCACTGATTGGCGCAGCAGCATGCATTCATGAGCGACGCCGGGCTTAAGGGAAAATCGATGAAAAAAGTAACTATTAATAGCGTCGCCGAATATGCCGGAGTGTCTAAAAAGACAGTATCTCGGGTATTAAATAACGAGCCAAATGTTAGTCCAGCAACGCGGGAAAAAGTCCTGAAGGTCTTTGAAGAGCTGAATTATAAGCCTAATCCTATTGCACGCGGTTTGGCACAAAATCGTAGCTTTATCATCGGTTGTTTATACGACAACCCATCAAAAAGCTATATCACGCGAGTGCAAAGTGGTGCGCTGGAAGCGTGTCAGAAGCATAGTTACAATTTATTGATACACCCTTGTGAGCTGCGCGGCCAAGACCTTATCGACAATGTTGATCAATTGCTTACCACATCGAGACTTGACGGTATTGTGCTAACTCCGCCGTTTTCAGACTCCAACGAGCTTATTGCTTTTTTAAAGCAGCGTAATATTCCCTATGCACGCGTTGCTTCAGCCATTGAAGGCGATGATTCGATTTCAATTCGCAGTAACGACGAGCAGGGCGCTTTTGAGTTAACTGAGCATCTGATCAATTTAGGTCATATCGAAATTGCCTTTATTAAAGGTCACCCTGATCACAGTGCCACGGAAAATCGTTTCTCTGGTTACCAAAAAGCACTAGCGAAGCATGGTATTGAATATCGAGAGCGGTTAGTTGCAGAAGGTAACTTTAGTTATCACTCAGGTGCAGACAGTGCAAAAGCCATATTGGACTTAGAGCCAAGGCCAACGGCTGTATTTGCATCAAACGACTATATGGCTGCGGCCGTGTTAAAACTTGCTACGCAGCGAGAAATCAAAGTGCCCGAGCAGTTATCTATTGCTGGGTTTGATAACGCACCTATCGCAAGGCATATTTGGCCGGGTCTGACGACGATAGCACAACCTGTGGAAGAAATGACTCGGATAGCGGTAGAAGAGCTGATTAAGCATATATCTCAGCCGCAAGAAGCACCGTTTCAGCAAGTTTTAGAAGCTAAACTCATCACTCGAGAGTCGACGAAAGCGCGCTCGAATTCATAACTTTTTCAATTTTTATACTTGCCCCAAAGCCCAACGCTTAGCCGTTGGGCTTTTTATTTTCGCAGCTACTAGGGAAAATGTTGCGGACTAAATAAATGCGCAGATTTATGTCACGATAATCAGGCTCGCTGAC
The DNA here is from genome assembly GCF_021728455.1 of Pseudoalteromonas sp. L23. Classification (NCBI taxonomy): domain Bacteria; kingdom Pseudomonadati; phylum Pseudomonadota; class Gammaproteobacteria; order Alteromonadales; family Pseudoalteromonadaceae; genus Pseudoalteromonas; species Pseudoalteromonas sp. L23. Next base: position 42,727 of record NZ_JAKKCW010000022.1, read on the forward strand.
CCATAGATTAAAGGTCATGTTGCCAAGTTAAGGCTCATTGATAACTTCGCTATCAAATAATGATTTCGCTCAATCATTAATATTATTCTTTTTGTCATAATAATTACTAATAAAATCAGCTAGGTAATGATTTTAAGACTACAGATATCGGCAAAGTTTTAAGTGGTTATAATTTGGTCATTTTAAAAAGTTAGACTAAATTTATAAGAAGGGTTGACACCGGTGTCAGCTTTATGCGTAAATATAGTGACACCGGTGTCAGGTTGGGGTGAGAGACAACCTGATAGCGTACCTTTGAACGGGTAAATCAAAGCAGCTCTGTACAAGGATTACCACGAATGCTGGTAATCGTGCAGAGCCTTTTTCCTCTAACACTAGAGAGTCAGTAATATGTTGCATCCACGAATTCAGGAAGTCACCGAACGCGTCATTGAGCGAAGCAAAGCAACACGTCAAGCCTATTTAGCTCGAATCCAACAAGCAAAAAAACAAACGCGCGTACGAGCAGGACTGGGCTGTGGAAACCTAGCACACGTAATGGCTGCTTGCTCAAGCAGTGATAAGACTCGTCTAAAAGAAGACGAGCAACCGAATCTAGCAATTATCAATTCGTACAATGACATGTTGTCTGCGCACGAACCTTATAAAGAATATCCAGATTTAATTAAAGCAGTGGCAAACAAGTTTGACGCGACTGCACAAGTAGCGGGTGGTGTACCTGCTATGTGTGACGGGGTTACCCAAGGTCGCGATGGCATGGAACTGTCGTTGTTCTCTCGTGACGTAATTGCCATGTCAACAGCGGTGGCGTTATCACACGATGTCTTCGATGGGGTTTTCTGTCTTGGTGTATGTGACAAAATCGTCCCAGGACTATTAATCGGTGCTTTGTCTTTTGGTCATTTGCCCATTTTCTTTTTACCAGCAGGCCCAATGCAATCTGGGATCCCGAACAAAGAAAAGGCGCGCATTCGTCAAAAGTTTGCACAGGGCTTAGTCAGCCGCGAAGAGTTACTTGAAGCTGAGAGTGCTTCATATCACAGTGCAGGTACTTGCACTTTCTACGGTACGGCAAACTCGAATCAGATGCTAATGGAGATCATGGGTCTTCATTTACCTGGTAGCTCGTTTATCAATCCATACACAGAATTAAGAGATGGCTTAACGGCGAGTGCGGTTGAGACCATGCTAACTCAGCTACTTGACGGTAAAAGCGGCAATGCACTTGCGGATATCGTGAGTGAAAAAACCGTGATTAATGGCTTGGTCGGGCTGTTGTCTACTGGTGGCTCTACCAACCATGCCATTCACTTAGTCGCAATGGCAAAAGCGGCTGGTGTTCAAATCACTTGGAAAGACATGGCGGATTTGTCTGAAGTAGTGCCTTTGTTAACACGTATCTATCCAAATGGTCATGCCGACGTAAATCACTTCCAAGCGGCTGGTGGCATGGGTTTCTTAATGCGTGAATTAAGAGATGGCGGCTTCTTACACAATGACGTAAAGACGATTGTGGGTGAAGGACTTGATGCTTACACGATGGAGCCACTACTGGATATCAACAGCAATGTGATTATCAGCGACAATCAAGGCCCTGCCAAAGTGAAGTGGGTACCAGTACCTGAGAATTCACTGGATGAAGAAGTACTTCGCCCAGTAGCAAATCCATTTAACAAGCAAGGCGGCTTGCAACTACTTAATGGTAATTTGGGTAAAGCGGTGATTAAAGTGTCTGCGGTACAAGAGCAGCACCAAACGGTGACTGCACCGGCGAAAGTATTCAGCTCTCAAAGCGAATTACAAGAAGCCTTTAGTGCTGGCAAGCTTAACCAAGACTTTATTGCCGTGATCAAAGAGCAAGGCCCTAAAGCGAAAGGTATGCCTGAGTTACATAAACTGACACCTGTCATGGCTACATTACAAGACCAAGGTTTTAAAGTGGCGATTGTGACAGATGGTCGTATGTCTGGTGCTTCGGGTAAAGTACCTGCGGCGATCCACCTTGCGCCGGAAGCGGTTGAAGGTGGTGCAATTGCAAAAGTACACGAAGGTGATTTGATCACCTTAAATGCACCAAAAGGCGAATTAGTGCTACATGTTTCTGATGAAGAAATGGCACAGCGCGAATTACAGCTCTCACCGCAATCTCAAACATTTGGTACGGGTCGAGAGCTATTCTCAGGATTTAGACACGTAGTGAGCAGTGCAGATCAAGGTGCATGCTCATTTGGCATCGAAGAATAATAACAGTGGGAATGAGGGTGAGCATGAGTATTAAAGAGATATTGTCAGCAGCACCAGTGGTTCCGGTTATCGTTATTGATAACCTAGAAGACGCGGTGCCGCTTGCTACGGCATTGTTTAATGGTGGCTTAAAAGCACTTGAAGTGACACTTCGTACACCGGTGGCAGCGCAAGCGGTAAAAGACATTAAAGCGGCTTTACCAGACGCCTATGTTGGTACTGGTACGGTAGTGGATAAGGCAACCTTTAATGCCTCTGTAGAAGCCGGCGCTGACTTCATGGTAAGTCCTGGTGTTAATGACGAATTATTAGAATTGGCTAAGTCGTCAAGTATTCCATTTCTTCCAGGTGCTGCAACGCCAAGCGAAGTGATGAAGCTTGCAAGTCACGGTTTTGAATTCTTAAAGTTTTTCCCAGCAGAAGCAGCAGGTGGTGCACCAATGCTTAAATCCATTGGCGGACCAATTCCACAAGTAAAATTCTGTCCAACGGGTGGTATTTCGTTGGCAACTGCACCTAAGTATCTTGCACTCGACAATGTGGTATGTGTGGGCGGTACTTGGATGCTTGATAAAGCACTTATCGCAAACAAAGACTGGCAAGCCATTGAAGCGCTTGCGAAACAAGCAAGTGAAGTAAAATAGATTAGGGGACAGTTATCATGATTAATATCGCAATTAATGGCTATGGACGTATCGGTCGTAACGTACTTCGTGCACTGTACGAGTCAGGTCAGAATAAAGACATCAAAGTCGTTGCCATCAACGATCTCGCACCTGCAAACGTAAACGCGCATTTGACTCAATTTGACTCTGTACATGGTCGCTTTCAAGAGCAGGTTGTTCTTAACGACAACACACTCGTTATCGGTGGTGACGAAATCACGCTAACGCAAGAGCGTGACCCTGCAAATCTTCCTTGGCAAGCGCTAAACGTTGATATCGTGCTTGAATGTACAGGGTTGTTCACTTCTCGTGAAGCTGCGGCTAAACACATTGAAGCTGGTGCGAAAAAAGTGATTGTATCTGCGCCGGGCACAGATATGGATGCAACGGTTGTTCATGGCGTTAACAGCGAAGTACTAAATGCTGAATCAACCATTATCTCTAACGCATCTTGTACCACAAACTGTCTTGCGCCTATTGCAAAAGTATTGAATGATACTATTGGTATTGAGCAAGGTAGCATGACAACCATTCATGCCTACACCAACGATCAGAATCTATCAGACGTTTACCACCCGGATTTATATCGTGCGCGTAGTGCTACTCAGTCAATGATCCCGACGAAAACGGGCGCGGCAAAGGCGGTTGGCTTAGTGCTTCCTGAACTTGCTGGCAAACTAGACGGTATGGCGGTTCGTGTGCCAACCATCAACGTATCACTGGTTGATTTAACGTTTGTTGCTAAGCGTGACACTTCAAAAGAAGAAGTGAATGCAGCAATCAAAGCGGCTGCTGAGGGCGTGATGAGTGCAATCCTTGAGTACAATGAATTACCTTTGGTTTCTATCGATTTCAACCACAACCCAGCTTCTTCAGTGTTTGACTCTACACAAACCAAAGTAGATGGAAAGCTGGTAAAAGTGATGGCTTGGTATGATAACGAATGGGGCTTCTCTTGCCGCATGCTAGACCAAGTTAAAGCACTAGGTGCATTTTTATAATCAGGATTAATTTCTGACCAAAAGCTCTGCAGATCGCGGAGCTTTTTTGTTTTTGACGGAAAAATTGCCATTCTTCCTTATCAATTAGTATAAGTTCCTTGAGGATCGGCACCGTATATGGAAAAATTCACCACACAAACACCAATAACTCCAAACGAGGATTCAATTATGCGCATCATCTTGCTAGGCGCGCCGGGTGCAGGTAAAGGTACTCAAGCTCAATTTCTAATGGACAAATATGGGATCCCTCAGATCTCTACAGGCGACATGTTACGTGCTGCTATCAAAGAAGGGACTCCGTTGGGTCTTGAAGCGAAAAAAGTCATGGATGCAGGTCAACTAGTATCTGACGAAATCATTATCGGCTTGGTAAAAGAGCGCATCGCTAAAGAAGATTGTGCAAATGGCTTCTTGCTTGATGGCTTCCCTCGCACAATTCCACAAGCAGATGCAATGAAAGAAAATGGCATTAAAGTTGACCATGTTATCGAATTTGACGTGGCCGATGAGATCATCGTGGAGCGTATGAGCGGTCGTCGTGTACACCCAGGTTCTGGTCGTGTTTACCACATCGTTTACAACCCGCCTAAAGTAGAAGGCAAAGATGACGTAACGGGTGAAGACCTAATCATTCGTGATGACGACACTGAAGAGACAGTACGTAAACGTCTGGCGATTTACCATGAGCAAACTAAACCTCTGGTAGACTACTACAGTGCGGAAGCGGATGCTGGTAACACGCAATATCACAAACTAGATGGTACACAAGCTGTTGATGCGGTAAGCAAACAGTTAGGTGAACTATTAGGTTAATATTCGCGATGATTAGGAGCCATATATGGCTCCTGTTCTATTAATGAGTTGAGCGTTGACTCATTATTACCTTTCTAGCTATCTGATTTAATACTCCCTACGTTAATCTCACATTATAGCCAGCTGCATAAATTCATTCTGTTCAGCGTTTGGTTAGGTATTCGCTGTCAATTCACGACACGTTTTTAAACGCTTTGATTTGGACTCCACGATCCCTAAATGGCTCCATTAGTTTTAACTTTTGTTATGTTTGTTATCATTGAAACTTTTATTTATTCCCTATTTTCTATACAATTCTTCGTTTTTAAAATTGTGGACAATTGAGAATGGACATTAAAAAGCTCTTGTTTGTACTGTTGCTCGGAAGCTTCCAAGTAAAAGCGCAAATGAGTGTAAAGCAGTTTAGCTGGTCGCCTTCAGTCATTGATGTTGGTGAAAGTACGACTTTCTATTGGAGTGTTGAAGGGGCAAAGTATTGTCAGGCATATCCGCATAGCAGTGGAAATACGAGTCCGAGGGCTACCTCTGGGCGTTCAGGACCGCACCGATACACGAGTGCAGGAGCGCACACGACGCATTGGTTTTGTGAGGACTACCAAGGGAATCGTGTAGATTTAAGAGCAACAAGGGTCGTTCGAGAGCCACTTCCTCCTAGGCCGTCATATTCACCAGTGGCGAGTCCTGCTGCGAGTTACCAACCGGTAAATCAATCTCTTACTATTAGTTGGGGGGCAGTATCTGGCGCTACTTCTTATCGATTATATCAAGACGGAACCTATATCTATGGTGGCAGTGGTAGAAGCACTGTCGTAAAACTGAGCAATTATGGGCATCGCTACTATAGCGTTGAAGCGTGCAATCAAGGAGGTTGTGCGTCTAGATCTCAGGCAATTCCAGTTTTTTTCTATACTACACCGGGCGCTGTAAGCAACTTAACAGGCTCAGTTAATACTGCAAAAGTCGGCGCAAAGGTACAGTTAAATTGGGGCCATGCAGGAGGGGAAGTTCCTGGAGTGGTTTACGCGGTAATTGCAAACGGAAGAGAAGTACAGCGAAGCTCTGCGATGAGTGCATCAGTTGATGTCACCTTAGTGGGTAACAATAACTTCGAGGTGGTAGCTTGTAATCCTCAAGGAACTGGGTGTGGTACATCCAAACGCCACACGGTAATAGGTACAATGGATCCACCTAGCTCTTCACCTCAAGTTAGCTTTAATGCCGGCTACCAGCCTGTTAATCAGCCAATAACGGTTCGATGGGGAACGATAACTGGAGCGGATAGATATCGACTCTACGAAGACGATGTTCTAGTGTACCAAGGTAGTGGTAGTAACAAGAGTATTAGTCATAATAACTATGGTCGTCGATTTTATAGTGTTGAAGCGTGTAACCAAGGAGGCTGCGCGCCTCGCTCACAAGCACTTCCTATATTCTTTTATACTACGCCAGGCGCTGTAAGCAACTTAACAGGCTCAGTTAATACTGCAAAAGTCGGAGCAAAGGTACAGTTAAATTGGGGCCATGCAGGAGGGGAAGTTCCTGGAGTGGTTTACGCGGTAATTGCAAATGGAAGAGAAGTGCAGCGAAGCTCAGCCATGACTGCATCAGTTGATGTCACCTTAGTGGGTAACAATAACTTCGAGGTGGTAGCTTGTAACCCACAAGGAACCGGGTGTGGTACATCCAAGCGCCACTCTGTAATAGGCACGATTGACCCTCCAAGCACTTCACCTCAAGTTACCTTCAATGTCGGTTATCAGCCTGTTAATCAGCCAATAGCGGTTCGCTGGAATGCGGTAACAGGAGCGGATAGATATCGACTCTACGAAGACGATGTTCTAGTGTACCAAGGTAGTGGTAGTAGCAAGAGTATTAGTCATAACAACTATGGTCGCCGATTTTATAGCGTAGAAGCATGTAATCAAGGAGGTTGCGCGCCTCGCTCACAAGCACTCCCTATATTCTTTTATACCACGCCCGGCTCTGTAAGTAACTTCGCTGGCTCTGCTAGCTCAGCAAGAGTTGGCTCACAGGTACAGCTCACCTGGGGTCCTGCGGGAGGAGAAGTTCCAGGAGTGGTTTATGTGGTATTTGCAGATGGAAAAGAGGTTCAACGAAGCTCTGCTAGGAGCGCGCTAGTAACTGTTTCTCGTGTAGGTAAAAATATCTATGAGGTAGTCGCTTGTAACCCTGAAGGTACAGGATGCGGTACAAGTCAACAATTTGTTGTGTATGGAATGGATGTAGTCCCGGTTGAAAAGCGCTTTGAATGGTCTAAAACACGCTTTGATTTAGGTGAAGTGGGTACATTCTATTGGGATATTGAAGGTGTACATTCCTGCAGAGCTATAAAAGAGGGTGTACCAGAAGAGAATTGGCGGGGCCCTAAAGGTGATAACGGCAGGCATCAGTTTGTTGAATCTAGAAGTTATCCAACACAATGGGAGTGCTTTGTTGACGAAGCCAAGACTCAACGCTTTCCTGCCAATCCTTCAGAGTATTTGACCGCTGATTTGGTTGTATCAAACAAGTTAGTTAATCCTGTAATACTTCAGGGCGAAACATCAATGACAATAAGTCATCTTATCACGGACGCCGAATTGAGTTATGCCATTGTTGAAAAAGCAACGAGTTGCAACGCGGCTAGCGTGACATGGAAGAAGTATATTGCGGCCATCGCCATTGATACCATTAGCACTAAACCAAAACTTTGTGCCAAGGCTGTTTTTAACCAACAGTATACTTCCTTTGCGGAAAAGGTATTTCTTCCAAGTGCCAAAAAACTCATCTTTATACATACAGATTTATTAGGGAGTCCGGTGGCAGAGAGTGAAAATCCATAGGCAATTATAGTGATTATATTATTCCTCTATGTAATTTTTCATTTGAGATATTTATGAAAAGAATTTTTTTAAATTTAATTTTATTTACATCATTTCTATCTTATTCATCGACCGAAGTCATTTTGGAAGTTGATAGTAAGGTAAGAGCTCAAAGTGTTTTTAATAGTTCAGCACTGGGAGATGTCTATGACCCCGTTACCGGGAGCCTAAGCTTTGCTGTATCAGATGTTTCTATATCTGGAAACTTTGCAATTCCTGTAGAAGTAAGGCGTACATATTCGCCATTAAATAATAAAGGCTTGAACTTAGGACGTGGGTGGAGAATTGAAGTACCCTACATTAGTGGTGAATACGTAGATCCTGATTCAGTTTCATCCCACGCTTTCTATCTAAGACACGTGGCTGGAGGCTGGCTAATTGGAAAAGAGTGTACACAAGATGTTGGTTGGTACACTTATGCATATGGTTCCGCCAGCCATCAGGATTTGTCTAACACCTCTTATTGGCAGGGAAAGTATCTTCATATACCAAATGAGGTCTCCGAAAACCTAGTACCAGGTAAAGGCATATACGCGAATAAGCAGGCAACTCAGACTAATCACTACATTTCTAAATGCTTTACCCGAGAAGATGGCAATGGTCAGGGAATAGAAGTGAAATCTCCAAGCGGTATTAAATACAAATTTGACTATGTAATAGAATCTAAAAATGGTTTGCCTTTTCCAATAGGAAATACAGGGTTTAGACGAATGCTGATGGCAACTTCAGTGGAAGATAAATTCGGTAATACCGTAAAATATAATTATGAAGGAAAATTACTTAAGTCGATTACCTCTTCTGACTTAAGGGAGTTGAAATTTGAATATAACGATGATAATACACTTAAAGAAGTTATACATGGTGATAGGAAGTGGAAGTATAATTATACCAATAATAGACTAAGCTCAGTTGAGTTGCCGAACAAAACTTTTTGGAAGTATCCTGCTGAATTCTACTCATCTCAGCTTCGGGGGCAAACAAAGTCAAAGCAAGTGACATCTGAGCAACTTGGTATGTGTGAAATAAATAAAAACAGCGCATCAAAACAACACGAGCTAAAAAAGTTTACCGTTGAAACACCTTATGGTGCAAGTATTTCCTACTCTGTTGAATATGCAATTCATGGGCGACATAATGTTAAGCCATATGATATAGGACCAGGGAATTTAATAGCTTATACATTGTTCAGAAACTTAAATTGTACTGTTAGACAAAGTCTTGTTGGAAAGTCAGTACAGTATGATGGTGGAAATAAATATAGTTGGCGTTACATTTACTCACAAAATAAAGGGTACTACCTTAATGAAACAAATCGTCACTGGGATGATTTCAAAAGTATAGTAGAAGCAATAAACAACAATGTTGAAAAACCTAAGCCAAGTTTCCCCTTTGGTAAGCCTGCGAGCGTAAAAGCTGAAATTGATGTAAAAACCACAACTGTAATTGGTGAAGGTTTAAAGAAGATATACTACATTGATCGTCGTGTTGATTCATATAGTGAAGGAAAAGTTTTAGCGATTGATTATGCTAATTTTAGTTCAAACTCCTTATTAAAAAGAGAGTTGTTTTATTATCGACAAGGCTCTGAGCTGTGGGACAACTGCAAGCGCCTGACTAAAGATTTCCATGGAATATCTGGGCAAGATGATTGTGAGATCTATGTAAATGAACAGCGTGATAACTTTCAAGTTTTTCTAAGTGAAAAGAAAACAATCGTCTACAGTGGCACAAGTGGACTCGAAGAAGCGACAACTTACACTGCAGAATATGATGAATTTGATGAATATGGATACGTTAAAAAAAACAATTTATAAGAATAGCATTAATAATAAGGTTAAGTATGAAAAGCATAGTTATAAGCATGCAACAGAGTTGTGGGAGTTGGGCAAGCTTCAGAAACATGAAGTCTCAAATGATGACAGTAAATATACTACTGTAAAAGAAATTTCTTACTATGATAATGATGGTGGGAATAATGCTTATACAGAAAAAAACCTACCTTACGAGATAAAGATTTTCGGGGAGTGGAGAGAGCGTTTTATAGAATATAATGATGTGGGGGGGGAGTTGTATATAAAGAGTTAAATAACAAGATTATATCTGAAAATGATTCTGTTAAGGATAATAGCTTTGTTAAATATGGAGATTATAAATGTGGTGTTCCTCAAAAAGTTATATACCCCAGCCGCTTATCAAATACAGAAATTTCACATAGCATTGAACTGGATGACAACTGTTTAGTGGAAAAAACAACAGACTTCAATGGTGTTACAACAACGTTTGACTACGACTCTATTGGCCGCATTACAGCAATTAACTTGACTGATGAAGTAAAAAACAATAACTGGTTAGACACAAAACTGGAATGGGATGATGCAACTAATACCCGTACCATCAAGCGTTGTACGTTAAATCAATATAGTAATTGCAGTGAAGCAGCACCTCTTATTGAAACGGTAGAAACCTACGATAATTTACTGAGACTCACTCAGATCAAAACCATAGATGACACTGCAAATGCAGATGCAACAACCAGTGTTCGATATCAAAACTTTGAGTATGACTATCAAAATCGTCAGACCTTAGCCTCATTTGTTAGTACTGATAGTGCTGATAGTGCTGAATTAAAGGGTACTAGGACGACTTATGATGCGTTAGGCCGCACAAAGACAGTGAGTGTGTCGGGCCTTGGTAAGACTAAGTATGAGTACCTCGCTGGCAATAAGATTAAAGTGACGGATCCACTCTCTAAAGTTACCACGACAACGTATCAAGCATTTGGGGCTCCAGAATATGAGATAGCCACCTTTATTGATTCACCGGAAAATGTAGATACAAGTATAGCAGTTAACCTATTTGGTCAAGTGGAGGCGATTACACAATCAGGTCCTAGTAGTGATGGAGCGGTGGTTTCAGCTGTAGAAAAGCGAGTTTATGATAGTAACCAAAACCTTTGTGTAATAACACGCCCGGATGTTGGTAACACAATATTTGGACATAATGCTCTTGGACAAATGATTTGGAAAAAAGAAGGGGTTACAGATACTGACTGTGTCGCAACAAAACCAGCTGATGCAATTGAGTATGTGTATGATAACGTTGGTGACCTATATAAGATTAACTACCCTGAAAACAGTAACACGCCTTCAGTTACCTATACTCTTGATAATAATGGTAATGTGACAGGGGTGACTGCGGGAGATGTCACCCATAGCTATGTGTATAACAACCAAAACCTACTAGAGGTAGAGCAGCTTCTAATCAACGGTCAACTGCCTTTAGAAATTGATTATGGTTATAACGCATTACAACAACATGAGTATTTGGCTTACCCTGACGGTACATCGGTACACTTTAATCCAAATGGGTATGGTGAGCCGACACGCGCAGTGACCTATAAAGCAGGCACTGTTGACATCGAGCTTAAATTTGCTACAGATGCCAGTTACTACGCGAATGGGATGTTGAAGGGCTTTACTTACGGCAATGGAGTTACACATAGTTTAATACTTGACGATAACCTACTGCCAGATGTGCTCCAAGACAGCCGAGATACTAAAAATATTGTTAAGCTAGACTATAGCTTTGATAAGGTGGGGAATGTCACCGCTATTTTGGACGAAGTGCAACCCACTTATAGCTTGACTAGCCTAGTTTACGATGATCTACATAGATTAACCTCGGTCACAGGCGATACGGCCATTGGTAACAGCAGTATTAAATATGATGCGCTAGGAAATATAGAGTCGTACAAAAGTAAAGATAGAAACCTGACCTACACATACAACAGAACGACAAACCGACTATCTAGCGTTAAAGGAGCAGGCACCAACGGCAAATATGCTAACTTAGGTTATGATACGCGCGGTAATATCATTAATAACGGTGCTTACCAGCTTAACTTTAACTTAGCAAACCAGCTTACTTCAGCGAAAAATAACACCTATCTATACGATGGACATAATCGCCGCGTTAAGCAAGTAGAGCAAAGCGGAACGAATTATAGCTTATACTCGCAAGATGGCACTTTGCTGTATCGCGAAAAGGGCGATACCATAACGGGTGATGGCGTTAACTATATTTACCTAGGCAAAAAGTTGATTGCCAAATATGGCGACGTAACACCAGCGTCGGAAGCAGATAGCCGTCAACACTACCGCCCGTTTGGTGAAACGCTGGGAACGCCAAAAGATGATGTAGGCTATACCGGTCATAAGTTTGATAAAGAGCTTGGTCTAAGTTATATGCAGGCACGATACTATGATCCAGTGATTGGGCGGTTTTACTCGAATGATCCTGTTGATGCGTTGGGGCATATGGGGCGTGGTAATCCTGTGCATGGGTTTAATAGATATACCTATGCAAATAATAATCCTTATAAATATACGGATCCTGACGGTAAGTTTGTAGCGTTATTGTTTACACCTCCAGCAGTGGCCGCCATGCAATACACCGCTACAGCATTGGTAGGGATTATGGGGGGAGTCGCCATAGCTGAAGCTGTAAATGATTCCTCTGAAAACGGCCCAGCAGCGCCTGATGTTGAAACTGGTAATGAACCAGATCCCGCAGATAAAAGTGGAGAGCTTTCAAGGTCGGGTCGTGCGTTACAAAAGCATGGCGGTAGGAAGGGATCTGCATTTCCCCCTGCGACGGGAAAAACTGCCGACAAAAATAAACAAGGTCAAGGTATACTTGAAGATATTGTGAACGACCCTGAAGCGACTACAAGCGAGGGAAATAGATTCGGTGGAACAGATGTAACTGCGTCAGATGGTAGAGGAGCAAGGTTTGATAATGAAGGTAAATTTAGAGGATTCTTGGAGCCAAAGCGTGAAGAAAAAGAATAAAATTGATGTCACAATCTCAAGTGATATAGATTATGAAAACCTAATTGCTGAAATTCATGTAGATGGGAACTTCATAGGTTTAGTTACAAATGAACCTCATCAAGGCGTCTGTTTTGAGTTGCCTGATGGACAAGCTGATTGGAATAAAATTGGTGTTAGTGTTTTAATACAAGCAATAGAAATAGCGAAAATAGAATTGCTTCAAGAGTAACGTTATTTGGAAAAAGCAAATTAACGTGTAATAAACAAGACATATATGGACGCTCAGCCGTTGTCAAACAATACCAACTAACCGAGGTGACTTTTAGTCGCCTCGTGCCGTTTTTACCTAATCTATCCTACTTAAATTTTAATTTTTGAATCAACCAGTTGTGCAATAAAAAGCTGCTCTGACATATATCCGGGCTTAACTGTGTCTATCAGCGCCCCAGTATGTGAAATTAGCAGGTTTCGACCGAACTGGCGCGTGTCACTTATACCGTCACAATACGGCAACAACGATGTTAGACAATGGTGCCGATCTTCGCCATATCCAAGGAATGCTGGGCCATGCCAGTATTCTCACCACACAACTCTATACACACGTTAGTCGTAAGAAGTTATCTGAAGTGTATGAAGCAACTCATCCATCTGCTGAAGGGGGCAGTGGGTTGTTTTGAACTATTGGCATAACTATGATCGCTAAGTTATACTTAAGTAGTCTGATAAGAGGTGTATTTATGGCTGTTACTTCGGTAAAAAAAACAGAGAATGCTCGAACATTCATACCTAAAATGAGCAACTTTGAAATAAGTTCTAAGTACGAAGGTTTGAGCTTTAAAAAAGAAAGCTTAAGCAAATCGATTGCTGATCTAAAAGCGAAGTATGCGAGATAAATATGGCGTTGCTCAGGATAGTTATTGTTATCCAAATTCTGACGTATTAGTTAATAAACTTAATATTACGAATGCAGACGAGTTAGCGAAAGCTGAACTAGAGTTTACCGCTTTTAGGTATAGTGAATACACATCTAACATCAAATCCCTCGACGAGTTTAATTTAAATCACTTACAACACCTCCACTGGTATTTATTTCAAGACGTGTATGCTTGGGCTGGCGAAATTAGAACTGTTGATATTTCCAAAGGTGATACTCGGTTTTGTACATGTTCACGCATTGATGTTGAAGTAAAAAAGCAATTCCAACAAATCGGATCATTGGATATAAACGCCGATAAAGCTGAACTCTTAGTTCAGCTTGCGGATATTTACTGTGAATTGAATATTATTCACCCCTTTAGAGAGGGAAATGGTAGAACTCAACGTTTTTTCTTTGAGGAACTACTATTTTTCTTAGGCATGATTGTTAATTGGCCTGACATATCAAAAGATGAATGGGTTCAAGCAAATATCGATGGCTATTACGGTAATTTAAACCCACTGTACAAAATCCTAACTCTAGCGACGCGATAACTTAACCTAAGCGGTTTATGCTTGTATCGTAGCCAGTACTAATTTATATGCAGGCACGATACTATGATCCAGTTATCGGGCGTTTTTATTCGAATGATCCCTTGGGATTCCGAGATGTGCATAGCTTTAATCGGTATGCTTATGCGAATAATAATCCGTATAAATATGTTGACCCTGATGGTATGGCTCCTAACCGAGCAGGTGTCACAACCATAGCTAGTTTGAGAGCTGAGATTAGAGGATATGAAAAATCTGGCTTGAAAGGAGCTGCTGTTATGAGTGCTCTATCTAGAAATCATGGTGGGAACGCTAACCGCTATTTATTCACAGATAAACATGGCTGGGTAGATCTAAGGCATTTTGGCAAGGCTGCTGAAATGGCATCCTCAATTGGTAGCGTGACTACTAAAACTTTAGGTTTGGGTAATGAGGTGGCACAATGGGCAACAGAGTGGGGAGATGATTATCGTAGTGGTTTCTCACCTGAAGATATTTCTAGTAATGCGGCTGGAGCAGCATTTGGTGATGACTACATGGATGGCTCAAGCAGTGTTTCACAAAGCTTAGATAACTGGCTGAATGATGCTGGGGCAAGAGACCCAAGCGATCCTGCTGCTGGATCATCAAGTTTGCCAGCTACCGACCCTGCCGTGAAAGGCGGAGCTAATAGAGGCACGTCTAATATTAGTAACAGCAATCATTGCCCAGCAACTGCATCTAATTGCTCATAGGAAATTGATAATGAGAACGTTATTACTATTAATTTGTTTTATGTTTACTACAGCGTGTACTCAACAAACAAATTTTGACAGTGAAGAGCTTTCGCTCATTGAAAAAGAAGCATCTGAGTTACTAAGTAAGTATCCTGAGCCAAACTTTGATTTCGAATACTCTGCTCAAAATAACATTGCGAAGTTGAAACCGGAAAGTGTCCATGTCACAAAAAATGGTTTGTACATAGTGCTAAATTCTGGTTTTTCTTCAGAGTCAGGTATTTATGTACCAAGGGAAGGGATTGCTGTTAACACAGATGATGGGCAAGACCCTAAAAAAGACGACGGACAAACCTAACAAACTGCGAACGCTTGTTGGCTTAGCAAAACTCACATTCTCAATTTTAGAATTTCTTACTGCTGTATTTGCAGTGCATTATCGTGCGCGATAACCCAGTTTTAGTGTAGAGATATGCTTGGGCGCTAAACAATAGCCTAACGATGAACGTTTTTGTACCCAATGGTTGAAGTATTTTTATACTTCTCTTCCTCAGCTTTGATGTTAATAGTGATGGGTGTTAAGTATTCGCTGTCAATGCACGACACGTTTTTAAAC
>NZ_JAKKCW010000023.1:0-56775 GCF_021728455.1 Pseudoalteromonas sp. L23
TTGCAGTGGATGAATGGCCATTGACGGCAAATGGCAAGGTGGATAGACGGGCATTGCCAAGTGCAGATGTGGGTTGTTTGCAAGGGGAATATGTAAGCCCTGAAGGTGATATTGAGCAACAGTTAGCTGGTATTTGGGCACAGCTTTTGGGTATAAAAGCTGCTGATATCAGTGCAACGGCGAACTTCTTTACTCTGGGTGGGCATTCGTTGTTATTGGTAAAACTTTGCAATCAGATCCAAGCTCAGTTAGCTGTTTCTGTGTCTTTTCCAGATTTGTATACTGCACTCTCACTGAGAGAGCAAGCCAACGCAATTCAGAGTAAAAACATAGCAGATAGTAATCACAATTCGCCTTTAGTATTTTTAAACAAAAGTGCAAGTGAAGATAAGTCTGAGTTTTTGGTTGTTGCGATTCCTGGGGTGTTGTCAACACCGAATGATTTTAGGTCTTTCGCTCAGACTCTTGATACACACGGAGTACCATGTATCAGTATTCACCATCCCGGTGTATTCGATGATTGTGAGTCAGTTACTACGATCAAATCACATGGACAGTATATCTTTGACAGCATTAGGCCACAGTTTAAGAATAAACAGATCGTTTTAGTTGGGCATTCTTATGGTGGAGCTCTGGCCCAAGAGGTTGCAGAGTGTATGGGCAGTATTGAGAATCAAATATCGCTTGTTTTGCTGGATAGTTATTTTGCGCAGAGTTCATACAGGATGGATATGGACTCTAGATTAGAAAATATAGCAACGTGGACACAATCACTTAAAGATACAGAGCTTGTTAATAAGTTGAATAGGTTGGCTAAGTGGCAGTCGGAAGCGTTTTTCTCATATAGCCCTGATCAGATCTGGGACAAAGAGGTGCTAATGATGTTCGCGGAGGGTTCATCGATCGAGTCATGCAATTATATTGAGCTATCAAAGCAGTGGTTTAGTGGTCCTGTAACAGTTGAAATGGTACCGGGAGGTCATAAATCCATGCTGGAAAGTCCTAACGTTGAGCAAGTCAGTCATGGCTTGTTACGTTATCTCGGTATTCAATAACTACTAGACGTAGATGAATCAGTTGTAGAAATGAGCTGGGCTCCATACTGTTATGGGGCCCATTTTTATTTATCGGTCTAACATCAATCACGCTAATTCTCCAACTAATTGGAACGAAAATACGATATCTCCACGCTTAAAAAAGTTCATTTATTTAACCTCGGGGTAAGAAGTAAGTTAATCCACTAAATCACTAAGTTCAAAAGCGTAATATCACTCTAGCCAGAAGTTATTTCTTAAATGCAAGGCAAATTTGTGCGTCAAAAGCTGGCCTATTGCAAGAAAATTTAACGCAGTAGTAAGGGATAACAGCTGCTAGAGAACAAGTTGTTATCCCAAGCTCAGGTTATTTAATGTAATCAACACTTGTACAAGCTAAAACTGGCACAGCATAATTAGCCTAACAGCAAGGTAAAGATACTAATCAATGGCATTGATGCGAGAGGCCATCACACTGCGCTTAATTCATCAATTTTCGTATAAGTTGCTTGACTGCAAATTCTGCGTTCTGGCTAAAATTCACTTAGGTGGATTACATCTCGTAGCGTGTTAATTAATAGCTTTTTTAGAATGTTTATTGAGGGAAAGCAGAACTCGGAATAATAGTTTCTCAATCCGAGTTCTGGGTGCTTAGATGGGCAGTTATTGATCTCGTAGGGAATAAATTGCCGGTCTTCTGATAATCCCCCAAACAGCAAGTGTGGATGTAAACGCAGTTACTGCAATAATAGTAACTATTGGTAATATTAATCCTGTTGTTGAAAGAGCGAATGTGAAACGGGTTGAAGTTATCCACACTGCAACGCCTGAAACTATGATTGCAGCTCCAATTAGCGCGAGTATGATGACCTTAAAGTTCTCTAAGATCACACCTTTCACAATAGTAAGTGGTGACGCTCCAATAGCCATACGAACCCCGAGTTCAAATTTTCTCATGCTAATTCCATAACTTAATACGCCATATATACCAATCACGGCGATTGAAAGTGTCACTATTGCCAAAGCTAGAGATGCCCAACTAGCGATGTAATGAAGCGCAAGAGAATTTGCTAATTGTGATTCAAGTGGTTGAATATCCGAGACTCGCCACGTGGGTGTGGTCTTCGCGATAATACTATTTATAAATTGGGGAGTAAGCTGCTGGTTTGAATCTACTTCTATGATAAAAGAAGGAGCGTAACGCTCGATATTATCTACAGCCCACATTTTGGCTGAGTTATTTTGTTCCGGTAGGTTTAGATCTTCGGTGACGGCAATAATTTCATATTGAATTGTACGGCGTCCATTTAACCAGTAATAACGCTCACCAACTACATCGCCACCCGGCTTTAACTTATTGGCAAACTCTTTATTTACAATGAGGTAAGGAGAGCGATTATACACGTCTTCTCGAGTAAAATTGCGACCTTGGAGAATGTCTAACTGTAACGTTGGTATATACGCTTCATCAATTAAGTTGCCAGAGACAGAATACTGATTCTCAAACCCAGAGTCTGGGCTTAAGAAAGTACTAATACCAAACTCGACAGGCGTACCTGTAGTTAAGCTTGCAGATACAACTCTAGGGTTGGCTCTTATCTCGCTTACAATATCAAGTAGTTGTTGTCTTCTCGTACTATAATATGAATCTCTTTCAGCGCGACTTGGCCTTGGTTCGAAAAGCTGATTCAATTCCACTTGGTAACGATCTTTACTTACGAAATTGGGAGCCTGGCTTAGCAATGACCATGAGTTTATAAAGATTTGAAAGCAAGAAATCAGTAATAAACTAGCAAGAAAGATCTGACTGAAAATTAGTGCTGAACGGGTACTTGATTTCACTTGGATGCTGGTACCTTTACCACTACTTTGTATTTGAGAGTTTAGTTTACTGAAGTTAATTTTGGCACTGATAAGCCAAGCACCTAGCCAAGCTAATAATGCTGAAAGAGTTAAACAAAATATGACTGACGGCACATTAGTTGTTAAGCGTGCAACACTAGGTAAGCTGTCTGTTGCAATTAATTTTAATAGGTAATAGCACAGCTCCGATACACCCAATGCTAAAATTGCTGATAAGAGAGTTAATGTCGCAAGCTCAATAAAAATGCCTCGAACGATCTGTTTTCGTTGAGCGCCTAAAGCCGCTTTTATGGACATAGTCCGCTGCTGATTTACTGCTCTTGCGAGCACTAAATTGGCGATATTGGCACAAGCGATTAGCGTCAAACAAAATGCACCAACTAATAACCAAATTGTTCTTGATGCACTGTCGCCATGGATTTTTTCTTTTAATGGTTTTAGCTCCAAAGTGATAGTCATATCATTAAAAAATGAACGACCTGCAGTTTCTGCTTTAAAACGCCCGTTATATTTATTTGTCAGTTGGTGATTCAGCTTCGCGATATCTTCATCCGCTAAAATTTTAGTTAAAATGTGTCTGTTTGGGCCTGTCAATCCCCATTGCTGAGCATCTCGTCGATAGGATGGAAGGTAATCCCATGGAAGCCAAATACTTGTTAGTCTGCCTGGAGTATATAGCTCTGGCTCAGGTGTATTCTCTGAAAGTACGCCAATAATTCTGAAGTTAACTTGATCTATCTGGAACGTTTTTCCCAAAACCTGTGGATCTGCGCCAAAGTACGTTTGCCAAGAGTGGTAAGAAAGCACCGCTACAGGTGATATACTATCGATACCTTCTTCATCAGAAAAACCACGACCAAGCTCGAAATTGAAACCCAAAAGGGGCATAAACTCTGGAGTGGTGTAAGCAACATTCACCCGAGGGGTATCGGCACGGCTTCGTATTACTTCTTCACCATAGGCAAAAAGTGCAGTTTGAATGTGATCTGATTTTTCGTTTTTATACGCCTCGACCAAAATTGGCATTGGGGTGTAGTCTTCAAATTCAATTTTATCTTTTATGTAGTGGTTTGTCTTAGAGACATATAATTTCTCACTATCATGGTATGGCAGGGGGGCTGCGAGAATCTGGAAGTTTAAGTTGAACATGGCAATAAGCGTGCCCAAAGTAATTCCAAGAGTTATAATTATAGTAAGGGTAAATATTTTTGCTTTGCTAAGAGAGTATAAGCATGATTGGATCTCTTGTTTCAACATGTTGAGCTCCTCACCGGCTGTGTGACGAGCAAAATTGGCAATTCGAAGTGCGGTTCGTACATTTTAAGCTTCCTTGTGTATTCTTATGGTTATTTAGCTAGCCAACGGCTCCGAATGCTTTTCAGTGCTCTGTTCTTGAGGAGTTAAAATCTTGCCATCTAATAGGTGCAGCTTTCGTGTTGCCATATCTGCATACCTAGGATCATGCGTAACCATGCACAATGTGGTGCCTTCTAAATTTAGCGCTTTGAGCATATCCATCACGGCATCACCGTTCTTTGAGTCAAGGTTACCAGTCGGCTCATCTACAAGCAGTAACGCAGGGTTGCCAACCAAAGCGCGGGCTATAGCAATACGTTGTTGCTGTCCGCCTGAAAGTTGATTAGGGCGGTGGCTAGCTCTATGGCCCATGTCTACTTTTGTAAGGCAGCTGGTAACCGCTTGTGTGATCTCAACCTCGGTCATTGGCTCTTTGCGATAACGCAATGGAAGTGCAATATTTTCAAATACGGTCAGTTCATCTATCAGATTAAATGATTGAAATATAAAGCCAACCTTTTGGTTCCGTATATGTGCAGCTTCACTCAAGCTTAATTTACTTACTTCTATTCCCTCAACCTGATAACTTCCATCTGTAGGCGTATCTAGTAACCCCAATATGGAAAGGAGAGTTGATTTACCACAACCTGATGGACCGCATATTGAGACGAAATCACCCTTATATATTTCGAGGTCTATTCCTCTCAGCGCGTGCGTTTCCATTTCCTCTGTGCTAAACACCTTAGTGATGCCTGACATTTTCAATATTGCTTCTTTCATAGTTTGTTATCCTATTAAATTACTGAATTATTCTTATTTTCTGCGCTGTTTTGAAAGAGGTGGTATCGGAGAGAATAACTTGTTGGTCTAAGCCAATACCTTCCTCTATTTGAATATAGTTGCCAGCGTCAATACCGAATGAAACAGATGTTGAGTTGGCATACTCTCCTGCACTATCTAAAACGAAAATAGATTGTTGGGTGTGGGGATGAGTATTACTAGGGCGCTCGACGTATAACACGTCCTGTAATGAATGTGTCATGATTGTTGCGTCCACGTTGAGTTCTGGTCTTGCAGATTCTGGTACGGCATCGTTGAAGGTGAGCTCGACTTCGATTGTCCCTTCCTGTACTTGAGGGCTGATCCTAGTAACAGTTGCTTGCACTTTCTCACGTCTAGTGTTTACAACCGCAGGTTGACCCACTCGTATTTGCTCGGCTTTAGATTGTGAAACACGAACAAGTGCTTGAAGATCTGCGCTACTACCTACTTGCGCTAGCTCTTGGCCAGCCACAACACTTTGTCCTAGTTCTACAGCCAATCGTTGTAAAACACCTTCAGTTCCAGCGCGAACGGTGAGCTTAGCTTCTCTTTCTATAAGTCGTGCGAGAATGGAATTAGCTTGATTTATTAATTCCTGTGAAATAGTTAAGTCTTCTTTATGCAGTAACTTTAACTGCTCTATACGCTGATGTTGTAACTTTACACGTTCAGCAAGCTGCCTTTCTTCAAGTTCTGCGGTTTTTACCTCAATTGCAGGTACAACTCCCTGATCTCTGAGCTCCTGCTGTGCTTCGCGGCGCATAGCTAGAGACTGATGCTCACTTTTTAATTCCGCTAACGTCGCAGCTTCCATGAGAAGCTCTCGTTGGTTTGCGAGTTTTTGTCGGCGGAAGTTGGCTTTTTGTCTGTTTAATTCCATTTCTGCGCTGGCTAGCTGCTGCGTCAGGTCTGGATCCTGCATCTTTAAAATAATGGTGTCAGGTAGTACTTCACCGCCGGGGCGCACTAATATTTCATTTACTGTTGCGGGGTCTTGTGCGGTAATTAGTTTTTGCTTATTTGAGCGAAGTACACCATAGCCTGTCACTTCAACGTCAAGGTTACCGCGCTGTACATTGCCAATGATAATTGAATGCCTTTCAAGCTTAGTACTGGTCTGATCTGAAAGTTTCCCTATCATGAACCAAATAGATACAAGTACCACAGGAATGCTTATGAGTATAAACAGTTTACGTAATGGCTTAGCTTGTTTCTTTTTTATTACATCCACCTTTAGTTGCCTTTTTTATCGGATTGATAACTTGATGTAAGCAAACAGTGTGCCACTTGTATCTTGTTGTTTTGTTTGTTGTTTTATTTTTATTTGGATAAGTAAAGTCCGGTTCTGGACTATGCGGATGAGTAAATCGGACCAGCAATTTGTGGAACAAGAATGGCGCTATTTATTATGAAATGAGGCATGGCATAACTGTTTTTCTGCCTTGACCTCCATACTGCGTTATCGCTTATTTATGGGGAACAACCACACTACATAGGCTCAGTCTTGCCTAAATACCACACAGGCTGCTGCAAATTTAACCTTGAAAGGCCAACAGACCCTAATTTTCCGATGTTTAGATTAACTAAGTGGTACTGGAATGAGCACTTGGCAAAGAGCTCCAGGCCTATCAGAGCGGTTGGTTAAGCTGATGGATCCGGACATATGCTCAACGAAGTAACGACTGATATAGAGCCCGATACCTTCGCCCTTTTGTTTTGTAGAATAAAATGGAACAAAAAGGTTATCGCTATTAGCTACACCGCTTCCTTCATCTAAAACTTCAAAAACAGCGGTATTGTTGGTGGTATACAACCGAAGTGTTATTTTTGAGTCTCTCGGGCTAGCTTCTATGGCATTTTTAACAATATTAATAATCACTTGTTTAAACAGGGTTGGATCAACGTGAAAGTAAACGGGAGAAAGCTCTACTTGCCACTGTTGGTCCGGAAACATACCTTGTACCATTTTTATGAGATCAGTGCCCGATAGGCGCTGGATCGTCACTGTTATTGGTTGGTTTAATTGTGTGTACTTTTGAATAAAGTCCTGTAAGTGAAAACAGCGCTCTAAGACAATATCGAAAGCTTGGCTATCTCTAGGATCGTTGATGCGTGTTTGCAACCTTTCTAATAAGGCAGTTACTGGTGTAAGTGAGTTACGTATTTCATGGCTAATGACACGAATCAAGCGTTGCCAAGCCTGTAGCTCTTGATTTCGCAATGCATGTTGTATATCTATACAAATAACGAGATGATAAGTGTGTTCTTGGTTTGTAAATGTACTGTGTCTAACTTGCCAGCGCTTGTTGAGTCCAAGGTCAACAAAGTGCCACTGTGGCGTATTACTTAGCCCAAGCGATTCAGGGCGACTATAGCGTAAAGTTTGCCATGGTTTTTGGAATAATTGGTAGCACTCTTCATTGCCAAAACAAAGTTGCATGCGTTGATCAAAGATCAGTATGGGGGTATTCAACACACTGATAAGCTCAGCGACCAAAAACGATTGGACATCTTCATCCGTTTTTTCACTTTGCAACATGTCAGAGAGCGCATTCAGTTGGTTGTGCAATTGCGCGACAACACCCGAAGAAAATGTGGGCTTAGCTCTTAGGCTAAAATCACGTTTTAACCATGCTTCGACTTGATAACCGCAGCGTTCAAAAGACAATTTACAACGATTGTAGAGCTGTCTTACCAGCAAGCCTTGACACAGAATAAAAATGACAATTATTAGTAGTGAATATAAAGTTATGGATGCCGAAATGTGCACGTCTAAGTGCCAACTCAAAACGCAAATGCCTACAATTTCAAGTACTACCAGCAGTAAAAACTTTACTACAAAATACCGAGCTAACGGTTCTTTAGTTAAGCTCATATTTCTCAAGGCGTCGGTAGAGTGCTTGTTTAGTAATACCCAGTAATTCAGCCGCTTGTTGTTTATTTCCTGCCGTATTATTCAAAGCTTGTGTGATTAATTGTTGTTCCGCTTGTTCTAATGTGATCAGAGGTAATGCTTCTGAATGATTTTGTGTAAGCTGCGATGGTGTGCTCATATGTAATTGCTCCGGCCCTATTTCATCTGTTTGAGCTAATAGAACTGCTCGCTCTAGTAAGTGCCCCAGCTCTCTAGTATTTCCTGGCCAGTCATAAAGTTTTAATTGATTGAGTGCTGCGGGAGTGAGGCTACATTCATTTTTCCCGTATCGGTTACCGTGGGTTTTTATAAAATGCTCTGCCAATAATTCTATATCCTCAGGCCGCGTTCTCAATGGAGGAATTTCTATGGTAAAAGTATTGATTCTATAGAAGAGATCTTGGCGAAACTCAGCTTGTGATATTAGCTGTTCAAGCTTTGCATTAGTGGCACTAATTAGCCTTACATTAGCCACTTCAGTAGTGCTTGAGCCAACAGGTTCATATTCTCTGGATTCTAATACCCGAAGTAACTTGCTTTGTTGCGCTAGAGGCAGGGTACCAATCTCATCTAAAAACAAAGTACCAAGATTCGCGAGTTTAAATCGTCCTGCACGGTCTGATTTAGCATCCGTAAATGCACCTTTTGTATGTCCAAAAAGCTCGCTCTCAAAGAGTTGCTCTGGGATTGTCGCCATATTGACAGAAATAAACGGATGCGTTGAACGGTGTGAGTGCTGATGGATCCACTGGGCTATAAGGCTCTTACCTACACCATTTTCCCCAGTCAGTAGAATATTAGCATCAGTAGGGGCCATCACTTCAAGCTGCTCCATGAGCTGCTTCATTGTTTTACTACGCCAAAGTACGGGTTTAGCATCTCCAGCTAGCGCGTGCTGAAGCCCTTGATTTTTATTAGTTAAATCACTGAGCTGTAGCTGATACCGGATTACTTGTTCGAAACGTTGATTTTTCCATGGCTTTTCTAAGAAATCAGCAGCGCCTAATTGCATAGCTTGCACAACAAGCTCTGTATGTGACCAGGCTGTCATTGCTACAATAGGTGTCGTATTGCCAAGCTGCTGCTGCTGTCTTAAAAACTTTAAACCCTCCTGCCCCGATGTTGAATCTAGTTCAAAGTTCATATCGAGCAAGATTAACTTAGGCTTATTCTGTGCTAGAAAAGTCAGTGCTTGTACTGGATTTTCAACTTCCTCGACAGCTAAGCCTAAATCTTCTAATACAAATCGTGCGGCCAACCTAACTTCTCTATTATCTTCTACTAGCAATATTAGTGGTTTAACGCTCACAGCAAGCTTCCTTGATTTATTATTATCATACCATCAACAGCAGCATTACTCTCCGCGAAGCGAGTGTAATGCTGGGCGGGTAATAATACTTTTTAAGGATAGTAGCGCAACACCAACGACTAGAATAACGACTAAAGTGAAAGAAACTAACCAATGGATAGCGCTATTTATTGTAACAGGTACAAGCGTATCCTGAAGCATCGAAATACTCAATAATACCAAGATTGAGGTGCATACGGCAGCTAGAATAGGTCGTAAATTATCCTTTAACACGAGTGAAAATATGGCAATAGGTGTTGCGCCTAATGACATTCTGACACCTAGCTCAAAGCGTCGTAATGCCATATTGTATTTACATACACCATAGATACCAAGCGCAGCGAGTGCAAGTGCAATCACAGAAAGTGTTAAGGTGAAGATACTGATTACACGTTCTTGCTGTAAATGTGCCGCTAGAAGCTCAGTTGTAGATTGGAAGTTGTAAACGCGCATCTGAGGGTGAATACGTGTTAATACTTGATTGATTTCCGCTCTGCTAATTGTAGAGTGAGGCTTGGTTTGAATTAAAATGAAAGGGTAACCTGTCGGTATTGCTGGTGTAAAAACTCTCGCGATGTGCAGCTGTTTAGGAAGATAGATATCATCAACGACACCCACCACTTCTAAACTCTCATGACTATTACGTGGGTATAATTTTGCACCTAGTACTTGTCCCTGTTCTTTCAGTCGTTTAGCGAGTGTTTGATTTACAATAACGACAGGATCACTATTAATGGCTTCTTTCATGGTAAAGGATCTCCCACTGGTAAGTTTAGCACCAAAGGTGTCGAAGTAAGTTGACGTACCAGTCGTGCGTTGATACTCAAAAGCATTCTTTTCTATTCCCGGTTCAAGTTGCATCTGGCGGTCAGAAAAACCAGGCAACCAGTAGGAAATTGGCGGGTAACCCCCAATACCAGCTGTTGCGACGTGGGGTAGCTTCGCCAATGAGTCAACGGCAGATAGGAGTAATTGTTGACGCTCTTCCCGACTCATTTGTTCTAATAGAGTGCCTAAGTTAAGCGCGACTTGATAGGTATTTTGTTCCCTAATCCCTGTATCACGTTGTAAGTTTTGCCAGCTTGTTTGGAATATCCCAATGCAAATAGTGAGGAGTGAAAGACAGATAAATAACTGAAACGAGATTAGTAAAGTGCGAGTCGTTGCGGAGATTTGAACGCTGGTTCCTTTACCACTACTTTGCAGTTGCTGAACAATATGGCGGTAGTTAAGTTGCCGGCTTACTATCCAAGAAAGGAGTAAGCACACCGTAATACTGACTAAGAAGGCAAATGCAATAGTATGCATCTCTAGATTGAGTTCTTGTAGGCGTGCTAATGGGCCAGCTACTCCTGACTTTAGCAGCTCGATGATCCCTTCGGCAATGAACAGCGACAATGCTGCGGCTGTTATAAACAGCAGTCCTAGCTCTATTGCAATATGCAAAAATAGGTGATTTGGTTTTGCACCCAAAGCGGCCTGAATAGCAAAGCTCTTTTGTTGCTCTGCTGCACGTGATAGCACTAAACTACAAATATTACTCAATGCTATTAACAGCAATACAAGGCTCCCTAACAACATCATAATACTCACTTGCGATGCTTCACCGATAATACGATGTTTAACGGGGATAAATTTGAGATGTACTTTACTGTTGGCAAATGCTTGTTCACCAGCAGTTTGTTGTTGTAGTTGTTCGTTGAGCCAGTTTTCAAGAGACAGCTTTGCGCGACGTGCATGTTGCACATCATGTAACTTTAGCAATTGATATGTCTGGATATTATTCCTTTGCCATGTCGGAGCTGGTGAATCATTGTAGTCATAGCTAATCCATACATCAGTATACCAGTTGGGTGTTGATAATACGGGTTCAATAAATTGCTTATCAGTAACACCTACTATTTTAAAACTAACGCCTTTGAATACGAGCGTTTTATCTAAAATATCAGGGTTACCACCGAAGTAACGCTTCCATACTTGGTATGAAACGATTGCAACGGGTTGCTGACTACCGACCCCTTCATCAGCACTAAAGTAGCGCCCCAATGCCAGTGGCGCATTGAGTAATGGCATAAACTCAGGGGTAATAGCACCGATGTTAAATGTAGGACTGCTCGGTAAACTTTGTTCAACATCAATACTAATATTCTGAATGGCCATGATTTCGATATCAGAGAATTGTGTTTGTTTGTTATATGCCTCTAAACTCCCCGCATGAGGAATAAAGTTGCTCTGTTTCACCTCATTATGGTCATCAACTAGTTCACCACGCATTAGCATTAGGCGTTCAGAATCAGGATAGGGAAGTGGAGCTGCGAGAAGTTGATAATTTAGATTATACATTGATACCAATGCGCCTAGCGTCATTGCTAGAGTGAGCGTGATTGTTAACGCATAACTAATGTGGCATTGAAGTCTTTGCCAGGCCATTTTAATAGAATGTATTACCATTTTTACCCCAAATCCGCTCACGATATCCGTCTGTATTCTGTAACAGACATGTCACTCAAATAGAACAAGGTCAGCAACGCGTATGCCAGAATTTATCTTTTTGATAAATATAGAATTTACATTTTTACTGCAATCATTTAGTCCATTATCGGACGATAAAAGACCATAAATGGACTGTGACTGCGCTTAGACTGCGGTGATCCGATACTCTGCCATTGATTTATGAGTTTCTGATGAGGATTATTGAAAAAAATGTTGGATAAACTTTCATCTGTCACATTAATAGTAGATAATACGCGACCTTTAATTCTCAATCGGGCAATCTCAACGCGCATTTTTGCGTAGATCGACTAGGATCACTGAGGGCCAACTTCACTGAGTAATAATATGAGCATCGAAAAGTTAAGAAATATCGCGATTATCGCGCACGTAGACCACGGTAAAACAACGCTTGTAGACAAGCTACTTGAGCAATCAGGTACACTACAGCAGCGCGGTGGTAATGAAGAGCGAGTGATGGACTCAAACGATCTTGAAAGAGAGCGTGGTATCACCATCCTTGCAAAAAATACCGCAATCAAGTGGAACGACTACCGTATCAATATCGTAGATACTCCAGGACACGCCGACTTCGGTGGTGAAGTAGAACGTGTTCTTTCGATGGCTGACTCAGTATTACTACTAGTTGACGCGCAAGAAGGTCCGATGCCACAAACGCGTTTCGTAACGCAAAAGGCGTTTGCTCAGGGTCTTAAGCCAATTGTTGTAATCAACAAAATCGACAAGCCGGGCGCTCGTCCTGATTGGGTAATGGACCAAGTTTTTGACCTATTCGATAACTTAGGTGCAACTGACGAACAGCTAGATTTTAAAGTGATCTACGCATCAGCAATCAACGGTTGGGCAACACTTGATCTTGATGAACCGTCTGACAACATGGAACCAATGTTCCAAGCTATCGTAGACGAAGTTGAAGCGCCTAACGCGGATCCTGAAGGTCCGTTCCAGATGCAAATTTCTCAGCTTGATTACAACTCATATGTTGGTGTTATCGGTGTTGGTCGTATCAAGCGTGGTTCAGTTAAACCTAACCAACAAGTGACTATTGTCGGTGCTGATGGTAAGACACGTAATGGTAAAGTTGGCCAGGTACTTGGTTATTTAGGCCTTGACCGTCACGAAGTTGAGCAAGCAACGGCTGGTGATATTATCGCAATTACAGGTCTTGGTGAGCTGAAAATCTCTGACACTATCTGTTGTCAGAATAATGTCGAAGCACTACCACCATTGTCTGTTGATGAACCAACAGTAACAATGACTTTCTCTGTGAACACGTCTCCATTCTCAGGCCAAGAAGGTAAATACGTAACCTCACGTAACATTCTTGAGCGTCTAGAAGCTGAGCTTGTGCACAACGTTGCACTACGTGTTGAAGAAACAGATAACCCAGATAGCTTCCGTGTATCTGGTCGTGGTGAACTTCACTTAGGTATTCTTATCGAGAACATGCGTCGTGAAGGCTACGAGATTGCAGTATCTCGTCCAGAAGTAATCTTGCGCCATGTTGATGGTCAGCTGGAAGAACCGTACGAAACAGTGACTATTGACTGTCAAGAAGAACACCAAGGCTCTATCATGGAACAGCTTGGTCTGCGTAAAGCGGAAATGACTGACATGTCTCCTGACGGCAAAGGTCGTGTACGCATGGACTTCATGATGCCTGCGCGTGGTCTAATCGGATTCCAAACTGAATTTATGACGTTAACATCTGGCTCTGGTTTGATGTACCACACGTTCTCACATTACGGCCCACACAAAGGCGGTAACATCGGTCAGCGTAAAAATGGTGTACTAATCGCTAACGCAGCAGGTAAAGCGCTAACAAACGCACTATTCAACCTACAAGAGCGTGGTCGCCTATTTATTGGTCACGGTGTTGAAGTGTACGAAGGTATGGTTATTGGTATTCACAGCCGTGATAACGACCTAACGGTAAACGCGCTTAAAGGTAAGCAGTTAACAAACGTACGTGCATCTGGTACTGATGAAGCACAAAACCTTGTGCCACCTGTTGTTATGTCTTTAGAGCAAGCGCTTGAGTTCATCGATGACGACGAGCTAGTAGAAGTAACGCCTGAAAGCATCCGTATTCGTAAGAAATTACTGACTGAAAGCGAGCGTAAACGCGCTAGCCGCCAAGCTAAGTAACCTGAGCTTGGGATAACAAGTTATCTCGAAGCAGGCTACTTAGAATACAAAAAACGCCGCAATTTTGCGGCGTTTTTTTGTGCTCCATTTGCTGAATCTAAAACAAGCCGTACTCTTCTGTTTCTTCTGGCTCATAATTTTGTAAATGTTCTGGGCGGAAAATGGCGCTAGGGTCAATCAATACGCTGTGACGTTTTCCCATCTTGACCAAACCCTTCATCAACTTTTTGGTTTGCGCATCGATTTCAAAACCAATACTGGTCATTTCCTGTAGTGATTTAATATCGCTTTCGTCACAGTGAACGTTATCTTCTACCTTATCGACAAGCAAACCGATATGCGGACTTTGGCCATCTTGAGTGGTAAAGACGATGATAGGTTTATGGTCAAGCATGATCTGATCACGGGCTGATTCAAACAATCGTATGAGTTTATTAAAAGTGGTGCTCTTTTCACGAGCGAGAGTATCTATGGCTTCTTGTTTATGTCCCTGTGCGCACATCACTAATAGTTTATCCGCTAATGAATGTAGTTTTGCATGTGGTTCTTCGAAGCGACTCAGTAGTGCTTTAAGATCGTCATTTTCAGTTTTGAAGCCGTAATACCACTGTCCAAAAGCACATTGCTTTGGATCTTTGGCTTTAGTGAAGGGGACATCGTTAAAAATGCTTGCTTCGAGTGCGACAAGCCATTCTTTATGATCTTGCTCTCGCTGCTGTAGCATGCTGACCAATTCTTGATTGGTCTCATAGGAAGAGCGTTTGTTCAATATGATCCCTAAATCAAAAATAGGGGTCGGTACGCCCATGTAATCTTTGACGCCCAAGAAGCTGGGGTTGTCATTGGGTAAATCCGTTAAATTTTCTTCGTAGCGTTCAGTTAATAGAATATCGAGGATTTGCAGTGATATTGTTTTTTTCCCGACGCGAAAGTTAATTAAATCCATGTCAGCCTCGCATATGGTCAGTATCAACTAAGCATAGAACATTATTGGAAAAAGGAACGGTAAACTGGCAATTTCTTTTGCGCTGGCTGGAGCATAAATACCTCTTTAATAACGGTGTTATGCTCCAACTCGTGTTGTAATGCGTTTAGTAGGCAATTGCTGTCAATAGGCAGATCACATTGCTGGATAGCAGTCGTCAACAAGTAGGCATTGAGATAGCCTTCGAATACCTGTTCGTTTTGGGAAAGCGTGCTATTGCGGACTGCTTCGCGAAAAGTGTCACAAAGCTTACCCTTACAAATCGCTGGGTCAGGCACAACTTCGGTGACTAATACTTTGGGCTTGCCTCTGAGTCTAGCGAATAGCTCATTGGAGGAGGCAAATGAAACCGTGGCGTATTGTGTTTCTAGGCCAACTTCCATGGCACGATTGATAAACTTAGACAGTGGCGTGTAGGTGCCGACCATAGCCAAGCCTTCAATTTTATGGCGCTGTGCTTGCTCAAGTGCTCGCTCAATATCATCAGTATTTCGTCTAAAACGGGTTATCACAACAGGTTTGAATCCACGTTCAGCTAACGCTTTGGTAAGGCTTTTTTCTACGGTGAGACCAAATTCATCGGCTTGTATGAGTAGAGCGACTCGCTTGAGTTTTTGTTCATCGACGAAGTAGCGGATGATATCTTGAGCCTCTTTATTATAGCTAGTGCGGAGGTTAAACACATTAAAAGTAATAGGATCTTGGAGAAACTCAGCGCCAGTATATGGCATAAGAAAGGGAACTTTAGAGTGTTCTAAAATTGGTTTTATAGCGTAAGAGGTTGGGGTGCCCATAACGCCAAATAATGCATCGACCTTATTTTCATAAACGAGCTTACGAGCATTGGTTACAGTTTTGTGTGGCTCATAGCCATCATCTAGCACCTGCAACTCAATCTTAGCTGCGCCATCCGTTTTATGCTGGTTATAAAAGTTAAAATGTAGCTCAGCACCAGCCCTTAGTTGTTGACCAATCTCTTTTGCAGGACCTGAGAGTGCGGTGGACATACCAATTTTCACCACAGGTTGAGCGGAAGCTGCAAAGCTCAGTACAGCAGAAGCAAAAGTGAATAGTAAAAATTTAACACCGAAAATACTCATATACTTGCCGTACTGTCTCTCTTAGCGTTGTGGTGAGGGCTTTTTTACCAGATAACCCAAGCAAATTAATTACGACGTGGGTCGAATGTTGCTGTAATATTAGACGAATCACTAATGCTTTGGAAACTTTAGTTAAGTTTTTAAGCAATCGAGGATCAGTTGTGATCAACTGCCATAAAAAAGGACATACTTGTTGCTCAACCGGGTTGCTTTTACGTAAATAGCGCAAATAATCCAGCTGCTCATTAGTTATATGTTCAAAGGGTAAGGTCGCCAATAGCGCGCTCACCACCTCAGTATCGAGTTGTTGATAGTGCGAGCGCAACTGATAGAAAAAAGCTTGTTTGAATACTCGAGTATAGGCGTTGTCTAAGTCGCCTCGGATTTTTTTGAACATCAAAACTGCATACTCGCCACTGGCCTTATCTTGCTTAAATCCCAGTTTCATCGGCTGATAGTGACGTTGTGACCAAAACGAAAGCAATGGCGCTGTAAGGCCAAAACTGGTTCCTATGTAACTGATATCTTCTGGTAATGTGGTTTCAAAACATTCAAGTAATTGACTGCCAATTCCTTGCTGTTGTACATCCGGGTGCACGGCTATTCTAACGACTCTTGCGCTTTTTTCGGTGACAAAACGGCTATCACCCAAGCTTGTCGTTAGCTGCTGCGCCAAGAGATGGCCTGTGGGTCTTCGTTTTCCTACTAGAATATCTTCTGCGAGATCTGAAGCGAGTCCGCCTTCGATGACAGCAAGGCAAATACCTACTAGTTCGTTATTGCAAAACGCACCTTGTAAGCGCAGATCGGGTGCATCTAATAATTGCCGTAAATCATCGACGCTGGTTTGATAATGCGCTAAAACGAGCAGTGAAAATACTTGCTCAAGTAACTGGCTATTTTCTACCAATTCACTCTGGGAAATAGTACGCATTGTGGTTGATGAAGTGAATATGGGTGATGTCGCTTTACACTCGAGTACAAATAAATCCCTGATCTGCTGCTCCAGTGGATCATCTGACGCATAACGAATAGGAGTCGACAAGGTGAAATCAAGATAACTTGGGTAATGTGATTCTAAGTAGCGTTTAAACCGTAACGTGTAGCCTCTACCATTACCCTCATAACCAACTAAGGTGCTGGAAAAAATGCAGCGAAAACCAAGTTGAGTGATTTGTATTAAAAATGGAACTGGCAGGGCAGCTGCCTCATCTACCAAAATAATCGTATTGCTATCAAGCGTAGAGGCTTGTTGTAGTAACGCATCTGGTGCCATATAGCTGAGATTAGCCAGCTTCTTCGTTTTTACATCAATCTCGGTATTGAGTGTTTGAGCAAGCATGCTAAAGCAACTATGCAGAGCATGAAAATGGCGGCTACAAATAACAAATTGTTGTGTAGGATGCTTTGATGCCAAGAGACCTAATAACGCGCTCTTCCCTCGACCTCTATCTGCACTCAGTAATACAGGTGTTTGCTGGCTTTCCAATATTGCGGAGAGTTGCGCAAGTACAATTTGTTGCTCTTCAATACCACTAACCACTGAACTTGTAGCAAGATACGCTGAGGGCAATTGAGCTCCAAAGTGTTCACTGATATGCCAAACTGTTCGTTGCTGCCAGAGCTGCTGCCACCTTTTTAAAAAGTGGCTGTGTTTGGGCGTTTGCCCCTCTGAGCACCAGCGGGTAATTGCAGGGTCTAGCCAGTGGTCGAGTTCATCTAACTCGGGAAGTAACAACAGCAGTAAGCCGCCTGCTTTTACCGTGCCCGCTGCCGCTGCGATTTTGTTAGGCACAATACCGCTAAAGCCGTCGTAGACTAGGTTGCTAAATTCTTGTCCGAGTATTTGGTGTAAATGCTCAGGCCAAACGGCATTTTCTAATGTCTTATTGCTACTTAGGATAAGATTATCGTTTGAGTTTGCTAGTAGCTGCTGACACTGCCCGTAACACCAAGCTTGGCTGCCGGTGATAAGCAAGAGTTGCCGATGGCGGGCATCGGCAAGCTGAGAACGTAATTGTGAAAGACTAGAGTGCTTGAAGTCTTGCATAGGCGGTTACTAACCACTTACTACCAACATCATCAAAGCTAACCTGGATGCGTGATTGAGCACCTGCACCTTCATAGTTAAGCACTGTACCTGCACCAAATTTGGCATGGAGGACGCGCTGGCCTAAATTAAAGCCGCTATCTTCAAAGGTCGCGTGACTGATTGATGGGCTGAATCGACCCGAGTTAGCCGGACGAGAAATTTGCGTTTTGATCCGGATTTCTTCCATGCAGTCTTCAGGAATTTCACGTAAGAACCTTGAAGGGCTGTGATGTTTTTCTTGACCATACAAGCGGCGACTTTCTGCGTGGCTAATGTAAAGCTTATCCATGGCACGCGTCATACCGACGTAGCACAAGCGGCGCTCTTCTTCCAAGCGGCCTGACTCTTCATTACTTTGTTGCGATGGGAACATGCCTTCTTCCACCCCAACCATAAAGACCAATGGGAACTCGAGCCCTTTGGCCGAGTGCAGTGTCATCATTTGTATCGCATCTTCGTGCTCGTCTGCCTGGCCTTCGCCTGCCTCCAAAGAGGTATAGGCTAAAAAGCCTTGTAATGGTGAAGTAAAATCTTCATCGATAGGAAGTTCATACTGACCACAAGCACTGATCAATTCTTCCAAGTTTTCCACTCGAGCGCGGCCTTTTTCGCCTTTTTCGGCCTGATACATTGCCATGAGACCTGACTGCTCAATGGTTGTCTGTGCTTGTTGTGCCAGTTCAAGCTCGGCAATTTTATCGTCTAGTTGCTCGACTAATTCAATAAATTTTGTCACCGCCGTAGCTGCTCTTCCCGCCAAATGCTTTTGCGCAAGTACGGCTTTGGCTGCATCCCAAAGTGAGAGTGATTCGTGACGTGCACAATCGCGAATATGACTTAATGTTTTATCACCAATACCACGGGTTGGGGTGTTTATCACACGCTCAAATGCCGCGTCGTCATTACGATTACTGATTATACGAAGGTAAGACAGGGCATCTTTAATCTCTTGGCGTTCGAAGAAACGCATACCGCCATAAATACGGTACTTTAATCCTTCTTGAAGTAGGGCTTCTTCTAACACTCGGGACTGTGCATTGTTTCTGTAGAGTACGGCGCTGTCGCTGAGTGCATTGCCAGCCTGTAACCAAGATTTAATTTTGCCAACCACAAAGCGTGCTTCATCAAGTTCATTAAAAGCGGCGTAAATTGAAATTGGCTCGCCTTGATTACCGTCAGTCCAGAGACTTTTACCCATTCGCTCCGCGTTGTTTTCAATGAGCGCGTTGGATGCTTTTAGAATGGTTGCAGTAGAACGATAATTTTGTTCAAGACGGATCGTTTCGGCGTTAAAGTCGTCTAGAAAACGTTTGATGTTTTCTATTTTTGCACCACGCCAGCCGTAAATACTCTGGTCGTCATCCCCTACGATCATGATATTGTTGTCACTACCTGCAAGCAGGCGTAGCCACAAATACTGAATGCTGTTGGTATCTTGGAACTCGTCCACTAGCATATGGCGGAAGCGTTGTTGATAGTGACGTAGCAAGGTAGGTTGTTGCTGTAATAGCTCGTAGCAGCGCAATAGGATCTCGGCAAAATCAACAAGACCGGCTCGATCACAGGCATCTTGGTAAGCACTATATACGTTCAGCATCAGCTGTTCGTTGACATCGTATGCTTGAATATCTTTGGGTCTTAATCCTTCGTCTTTACGCGCGCTGATGTACCAGCTTAACTGCTTAGGTGGCCACTTTTTCTCATCGATATTCATGGCTTTGAGCAAACGGCGGATCATTCGTTGCTGATCATCGCTATCTAGAATTTGAAATGACTCTGGTAATTTAGCTTCACGGTGATGGGCGCGTAACATGCGGTGGGCAAGGCCGTGGAAAGTGCCTATCCACATACCACCAACAGGGCCATTGAGCGTCGCTTCAACACGAGCACGCATTTCTTTGGCTGCCTTATTGGTAAAGGTTACCGCGAAAATACTAAATGCAGAGGCGTGCTCAACTTGCATAAGCCAAGCTATACGATGAACGAGTACTCGTGTTTTACCTGACCCCGCACCTGCGAGCACTAACATGTTTTGCAGAGGTGCGGCGACTGCATCGCGCTGTTTGTCGTTGAGGCCGTCGAGTAATTCTGATACGTCCATTGCTTTGCCTATTTGCTCAAATGATGGCAAGTATACCGAGTCGTTGCCGTAAATCCCAGCATATCGCAAAGCAAACCTAACCGAGTAAAGGTAACGTTATGATTTATAAAGAAACATAAACTGGTTTTTTATACAGTGTTTATATTTATTTTTGCAAAACGTCCTTCAACCGATTTTGTACCTCTGTAACCAATAAATCGGGCTGGAATTTTGATAGAAACGCATTACAACCCACTTTTTCGACCATGGCATGATTAAAGCTGCCACTGAGTGAGGTATTGAGAATGACATAAAGGTCTTTCAGGCGACTGTCATTGCGAATTTCATAGGTGAGTCGATAACCATCCATAACCGGCATTTCTGCATCGGTGATCACCGCAAGTAACTCTTTTTGTACGTCGATACCTTCGTCGGCCCAGTGCTTTAACACATTGAGCGCCTCTTGGCCGTCAGTCGCTGGGATGATTTCTATGCCCAATTGTGCCAAGGTATCGGCAACTTGACGACGAGCAGTCGGCGAGTCATCGGCATGTAGAATTTTACGGCCATGAAACTCGTTGATGATATCTTTATCTAGAATGTCTTGCGGGATCTCAACTTTGTATTCAACGATTTCGGCAAGTACCTTTTCTACATCGATAATTTCAACGATGTGTTCAACGCCGTCACGTTTGATTTTGGTCAGTGCGGTGAGATAGTGATTGCGGCCAACAGACTTAGGGGTTGGCATAATATCGGACCACGTAGTATTGACGATTTGGTCAACTTTACCAACTAAGAAAGCCTGCACTGAGCGGTTGTACTCTGTGATCACTAAGTTGCAGTCTTTGTCTCGGTCGCATGGCGGCATGCATATCGCTTGTCGTAAATCGATAACCGGAATAGACTCACCACGGATGTTGGTTACGCCACACACTTTAGGGTGTGCATTGGGCATTTTGTTAAGATGAGGGAGCTTAACAACTTCTTTTACCTTGAAGACGTTGAGCGCAAAAAAGTGGCGGCTATGAAGATGAAACAATAGCAACTCTAGGCGGTTTTCACCCACCAGTTGTGTGCGTTGATTTACTGAGGCCAATACGCCAGCCATGTTAACCCCTCATTACTTCTTGTAACCTTTTCTAAGACTATATCAAAGAAGTCGATATGTCGTGTTGTTTTTTGGCTAAAATCTGCAGTAAGGTAGCAGTATGTATTTGATAGGGAAGCAATATGCCTATAATTTTTAAGCGCTTAGTTGTTTTGATGCGGGCTCATGTGGATAAGGCCAGCTGGCAACTGTTATTTATGGCAACGCTCATTCATATGTCGGTGACCTGGGGGTTATTATGGCTCAGCAATGAATCGGCGTTATTACCACTGAGCACGTTCTTTTATTACTACGTGGTGACGACTTCAACAGTTGGCTACGGAGACTTTAGTGCAACAACGGATTTTGGCCGTTTAGTCGTTGCCATAATACAGATCCCATTTGGCCTTGCGCTATTTGGTGTGTTATTGGGAAAAGCTGGACAATTTGTGACGTATTGGGTGAGAAGAGGCATGACAGGGGAAAAAGACTTTGCACATTTGCAAAACCACATTGTAATTTTTGGTTGGCATGATGTCAGAACAAAAAAAATGGTGGATTACATTTTAGGTGACAATAAACGCGAAGATAGAAAAATCGTATTAGCCGTCACCGAGGCCATGGAGCATCCGCTGTTGAGTTATCCGGAAGTCGCATTTGCGCGTTTAACCAGCTTTACTGATGACGAACAGCTAAGTCGGATTAACATTGAGCGGGCTGACAAAATCATCATTGATGGCGATGATGATAACCAGACATTTACCACCGCGCTAAAGCTTAGTCGGGTAGTAAAACCCGAAGCACATATTAGCGCGCACTTCTTGGACGATAGCAAAGCACTACTTTTAAGAGAGCATTGTAAAAATGTTGAATGCTCAGCATCTATGTCTGCGGAAATCTTAGTGCGAGCCATGCAAGACCCAGGCTCAAGCCGAGTACAAGAGGAATTGCTGTCGACGCTACACGGCGATACGCAATTTAGCTTAGCCTTACCTGCAGAGGTAAGCTGTTTAACCTTTGGTGATATTTTTGGTTATTTTAAACAGCATCATGATGCGACGCTGCTCGGTGTTGCGCACGATATAAATGCGCTAAATATGGATCTAAACCCACCTCTGGATTACAACATCACAGGGGGAGATATTTTGCACTATATTGCACCACAGCGAGTGCTTGCATCAGAGGTTGACTGGTCATCACTATGTTCGAAGAACTCTTTTTGATGATTGCTGTTGTGTGCGCTTACTTACTTCCTGTCGCTTTGGTTGCAGGAAGCAAGCGCAGCAAAGGGCATGAAAAAAACGGCTGGCTGATAGGAACGCTACTGTTTTCTTGGGTCGCTTTGCTGCTATATATCAGCATAGTGCCTAAGCACGGGCGACAAAAAGGCAAAGCAAAACGTTAGCTTTGCCCCGACATCTCTAAAATAACCTGCCACTCAGGTTCGATGATGGGCATGATGGATAACCTCCCCCCTTTTTTTAGAGCCAGCTCGGTGAGCGCAGTGTTGGCTTTTATCGCTTGCAGGGTCACCGGGCGTAGGTGCCGCTCATATGCTAGAGTGACACCTACCCAGCGAGGGTTATCAGTGCTTGATTTAGCATCATAATAATCACTGCTTAAGTCAAATTGATGTGGATCTGGCTCTGCTGCTTTCACCACTTTGGCAATACCGACAACCGCAGGGACTTTACAGCTTGAGTGGTAAATAAACACTGAGTCACCCACCTTAACCTCGTCACGCAGGAAGTTTCTTGCCTGATAATTACGAATTCCCTCCCAAAAAGTTTGCTGCTCAGGCGCGTTTTTTAAGTCATCAATGGAAAATGCATCGGGTTCTGTTTTAAACAGCCAATAAGCCATATGGGTTAGTCCAATAGTTTGAGTTATGATGTATTATACTCATTTGAGCAATGTACTTGGTTTGCTACCAGTCCGAGTCTTACTTGGATTTGGTAAAAGTATTATCTCATTATAACGACTATCGCCAGTTCTACTAGACGTTCGGAGTGCAACATGAGTCAAGTGTTACAAAATCTGTTGGATTTGCTCAGCCTTGAAGAAATTGAGCAAGGGATATATCGAGGTCAAAGCCAAGACCTTGGTTTTCCTCAAGTGTTTGGAGGTCAGGTGATGGGGCAGGCGTTGTCCGCAGCAAAATACACCTTACCAGAAGGGCGCTTTGTTAACTCGCTGCACTCTTACTTTTTGCGTCCTGGTGATGCAAGCAAGCCCATCGTCTACGATGTCGAAAACATTCGTGATGGTCGCAGTTTTAGCACTCGTAGGATCAGTGCCATTCAATATGGTAAGCCGATATTTTACATGACTGCCTCTTTCCAAGGGGATGAACCCGGCGTTTCTCATCAATCTTTGATGCCGGATGTGCCAGAGCCTGAAACATTGAAGTCATCACTTCACTTTTATCAAGAACATGCGGACCTCATTCCAGAATCACTTCGAGCGAAATTTACGCAAGAAATGCCGCTGGATATGCGCCCTGTAAACTTTCAAAATCCATTCAAACCTAAAAAACAGGACCCGGTGAGAAATGTTTGGTTTAAAGCCAATGGTGACATGCCGGACGACAGAAGGATCCACAACTATTTGCTGGCTTATGCCTCTGATTTTGAATTTCTACCAACTGCACTACAACCACATGGTTTGTCGTTTATGCAGCCAAATATGCAAGTCGCGACAATAGACCATGCGATGTGGTTCCATCGTCCGTTTAGAATGGATGAATGGATTTTATATAGCGTTGATAGTCCGAGCGCGTCTAATGGCCGAGGCCTAGTACGTGGTCAATTTTTCAACCGCCAAGGTGAGTTAGTTGCGTCGACTATTCAAGAAGGCGTGATGCGCCAACGCTAATTTGTTGGAAAGTGTATGGCGCTTTTTAACAGTAATCTTGCTTGGTGCTTTGTGCAGTACTAAGCAAATCACAAACTTACAAATCCATAACTATTTGTTATAAAAATGAATTTAGGTTTGTTGATGGCCGCTTCTTAAGTCGTCTGCACTACTTTTCCGGTGCTGTACTCGGTTTTATTTTGCACTATCTTTAAAATCCCATCTAGATGTAGCGTTATTGCATTTTTCCCAAACAAAAATTAACACTAAAGTCAGCTAAATTTATCTACATTGTTATTAACAAAACGAATCGCTGCGTCACAGACTGGCGCATATGACTTTAGGAGAATGATAATGAATAAACCGCTTGCCACAGTAATTGCATTGACGTTTGTCGGATTAACCGCGGGTTGCGCAACGGAAGCATCAAGAACGGTAGAAGCACCTAAAGTGGCCTCATATAATCAGACATATAATGGACCAAAAAGTCAGTTAGCGGTTGGTAAATTGCAAAACCGTTCAGCTTTTCACAATGGTGTGTTTAGTTCAGGACCGGATCGCTTGGGTTCTCAGGCTAAAACTATTCTGACCACCCATTTACAGCAGAGTAATCGCTTTATTGTTTTAGATAGAGAAAACATGACAGAGATTGCCCAAGAAGCTGGATTTGCGGGCGCAAAACAAAGTATTAAAGGCGCTAACTTTGTGATCACGGGAGATGTTTCCGAGTTTGGTAGAAAAGAAGTAGGTGATAAACAATTGTTCGGCATCCTAGGTAAAGGAAAATCGCAAATTGCTTACGCTAAGGTAAATCTGAATATCGTTGATGTGACTAGTTCAGAAGTTGTCTACTCAGTGCAAGGTGCTGGAGAATACAGCTTATCTAATCGAGAAGTGGTTGGTTTTGGTGGCACTGCGGGGTATGACTCAACGCTAAACGGCAAGGTATTGGATTTAGCTATTCGTGAAGCCGTTAATAACTTGGTGAGTGGTATCGAGAAAGGCGATTGGAAGCCTTTATAGACAATCCCCACAGCTAATCTAAACCTCAGGTAAATTATGAAGCAAATGATATTTGTGGCGACTTTACTATTGATATTGTCTGGTTGTCAGAGTACGACACCACAATATTATTACGGTTCTTACGAACGTAACCTCTATGAGTTCTTTCGAGGTGATGGGCAGTCGCTTGAGCAGCAGATCAGTCAGTTAGAGTCAAGCATAGCGCGCGCAGAAGTAAAGCAGATCAGTCCAGCACCAGGTATGTATGCGCATCTCGGTTACTTATATTTGATGCAAGGGGATAACGGCAAAGGGTTTGCGTATTTTGAACAGGAAAAACAACTGTATCCTGAGTCCAGGCAATATATCGACTTTTTACTAAAAAATGCACAGGGAGAATAAGATGAAATGGATTAAAGCGAGCTTGGTGCTTTTGACTTTTGCCTTATTGAATGGCTGTGCGACGGCTCCTAAGCAGGATTACAGCGCTTTTATTCAAAGCGATCCTAAGTCGATACTGGTGTTACCGCCTATCAATAATTCCAATGAGGTGGTTGCGCCTTACGGGGTCATGGCGACAGTGGTGAAGCCACTTGCAGACTCTGGCTATTATGTTTTTCCAGTATCTTTGGTCAATGAGACTTTTAAAAATAACGGCTTAACTGTGGCTCATGATG
The DNA here is from genome assembly GCF_021728455.1 of Pseudoalteromonas sp. L23. Lineage (NCBI taxonomy): Bacteria > Pseudomonadati > Pseudomonadota > Gammaproteobacteria > Alteromonadales > Pseudoalteromonadaceae > Pseudoalteromonas > Pseudoalteromonas sp. L23. Next base: position 25,816 of record NZ_JAKKCW010000023.1, read on the forward strand.
TTCACAATGTTGCGATAGACAAGCTCTATGAAATCTTTGCTGCGGACGCCGCCTTATACATAGAGATTCAAGATTATGGTACGTCATACGTTGTATTAGATAGTGACACTACCGTAGCGCTATCGGCAAGGTTGGTTGATTTAAAAACTGGCCAAGTAATTTGGCGTGGTAAGTCAAAAGCGTCAAGTAGTGAAGACAGAGATGACCGTGATAGCAGTTTGGCTGGCGCATTGATTGGCGCGGTACTAAATCAGGTGATTGAAAGCACTTCAGATAAAGGATTTGAAGTTTCACAGAAAGCATCACAGAGATTATTATCAGCGGACTCAAGCAGTGGTTTGCTTTATGGCGTGCGCTCACCTAAGTATGGGCAGCCGAAGTGAGCCACTAATCCCAATAATAATTGAACTGTAATGAAAGTCGGGATGTTTCTGCATAGTCCCAACCAATCCTTACATCGGATTGAGGCGAAAGCTGGTTTGCGAGCTCAAGTTTGATATGTGCTGCGTGATGAGTGTTTTTCGAGATAGAGGTTCTGAATGCAAAAGAATTATTTAGCCTTGAAAGTAAGCCAACTTCAATACCTGGGCTGAGATAGTAATTGTTATTTATAGAAAAAGTTTCTATTGTTGCGAGAGCAAATGTGATGCTGCTAGCATTTAGCAGATGGGCGTAGCCTGCTGCAGTATTTAATCCAACAAAAGCGCAATCATTACAATAAGCCTGCTGCTTTTCATAGCCTAAGCGTAGGCGCCAAGCCCAGTTTTGGTTATCAAACCCTTTTGCATAGCTTGGATTAAAGGACTCTAAATCCAGCACGTCAAACTTGTAAATATCTATGTCGTTATCAGCTAGCGCAAGTTCTACATCCAGCATTTCTAAGTTTGAAAATTTAACTCTAGCAGTGTCTGGAGAAAGCGAATCAAAATATGTCAATCTAAAGCCAAACCTCGCAGTATACTCTGAATCGGGCTGTGACTGAATGGCTAGGCTTACTTTCGACGGTTTTGTTGCCAAGTGTGGTGCTTTGTCACTTGGTGTTATAGCCGAGAGGGATTTCGCCTTACTGATGCCTGCTGGAAGCTTTATTCGTTCTTTTAGCAATACACGTTTAAACTCGCTGTTGCGTTTCTCGTCTCTTTCTAAGGTAAGTTGCAGCTGTACAAAGCTCATCAATACTTCAAGTAATATTACTTTTTGCTCAGTTGGAAGCTGTTGATACTTTTCATTATTGAAGTCTTTTTGATGGTGATAAAGATGGATTGCCAACGATCTGAGCTCAGGACTTAATTTTTCATATAGGTTGTAGAACTCACTGCTTGTTGAAGGAATATAATGAATCGCTGACACTAAAGAATTATCTTGGTGCTTAGCTTGATTCAATCTATCAAAAATAGTGACAGGGATCACCCAAGGCGGTAGGTCAGCCGTTAATGGCTTATCAAGCACAAGTTCAATAAGTTGTGCGATATGAAATGCGCAATTTTCGTCAGCAAAGTAATAATCAAATTGAGCGTTTAGTAATTCCCAAAGGTGTTTTGTAATAAATTCGACTTCATCTGGTGTTAAATTTAATTTGTACTCCCAAAGGTCACGCAGCTCGTCCGCACTGTAGTTATGGTGATGATGAAAAAATCGCTGATCTGAAAAGCCAGCCTGATAGCCGCCAAATAACCCTCTAGCTATATAAACTAACCCATTTTCGTCCTCTGGAACGATTGCTCCATAATTGACACTCCGGTCTAACAGGATATTGTGAGCTGATTGAGAGCCGATTTTAAGTAACATATGCCCATACAGCGAGGCCGGGTTGCTCATGTATCCGGAGGCAAACACTAAGCTGATAGAATTCCAGTCACCTTCATTTTTCCATTCATCAAAAGCCACGCAAGCTGGCGCTTTTGGTAACGGAACGCCTTGGGATCTTAGCCACTTGGCTCGAGCCGGAAATTGGCACTGTGAACTAGGCTCACGTTGAAAAGCTGCAATAGTTGCATTAAGTTCGTTCGCTGGTGAAAATTGGGTGTGATCAGATAGAAAAAAAGAAGCTGATTTTATTAAACTGTGGCCATCTTTCTTTAGATGGAGAAGTTTTTGCCACGTTGTGTTTTGGGCCAGCTCGTTGGTATCAAAGCTTAATGTGGCTGTACTATAAAACAGTAAGCTGTAAGCTGAATATTTGAGAACGGTCTTCATCAAAAAAGTGAGCACAGCGCTATTAGGTGTGCTCACCTATACTATTTAGCTTGCGTTACACTGAGCTGAATAGCTAGTCGAAACGCGAGTTTCTACGATGTTGTATAGTGCTTCAGCGTTATTTGCAGGCTGCGCTGCGTAGTCATTTCTGATAGCGGTTACAATGTCAGCTGTTGCTGCTGCGTCACAGCCACGTACTGCTAACATCGCAGACACGTATTCACCTTGACCTTCTGCAATTTCTTGCTCCAGTGTAGGGAATGTTTGCTGAATAAACATTGCAGTTTTTACTTCACGACCAGCACAAGATTCTACAGATGAAATCTTTGTAGAAACAGCAGTCGTACCAAGGTCCCAAATGATATTCGAAATTGCAGCAGCTGCACCATTATCTGGGAAGATGATTGCACCGATACCACATTCTTGCCAAGGGTTTACAGAATCAGAAGCGTGTGCAGCTAGAGGGGCAGTCATTGCGCCAACGACGATTGCTGCAGCTAGAGTAGTTTTAAACATTTTACATCCTATAGTTGTTTTTATTTCGCCTAGTCTTCAAAGGCGGAACGGGATTCTATAGGTTAATTTTTAATTCCACAACAATAAACCTCCCACACTTGTAAATTTGTGTAAATGCCTCAGGCGGCTTTAGGCTACTGCTGCTATATTCAATACACTTGAATGAGTTTGGTGCTTATCATGGCAATAATTAGTGAATTTAGACCCGGTTATTTTTGTTGGATTGAATTGTGTTCAAGCGACTGGCAGTCAGCAAAACCTTTCTATAGCCAACTATTTGATTGGCAAATTCTTGACCAGCCCATTGGTGAAGATTGTTATTACACCATGTTGCAAAAAGAAGTCGATGATGTCGCAGCGATGTATCAGATGACCGCTGAGCAACAACAAGGAGGCATGCCTAGTCACTGGCTTGCTTATGTGGCGGTAGACAATGTCGATGAATGTCTAAACAAAGCCAACGAGCTCGGTGCTGAAGTGCTTGCAGGCCCTCATGATGTCCCAGGGGCAGGGCGGATGGTGATGTTAAAGGAGCCAGGTGGCGCGGTGTTTGCGTTATGGCAAGAGGGTGGCCATATTGGGACGCAACGTCATCTTGAAGCGAATACCCCTTATTGGTTTGAGCTAGTGAGTAAAAACAGCGCCAAAAGTCGTGACTTTTATTCCGCATTATTTGGGTGGCAAATCGAAGTCAAAGACATGGGAAATATGGACTACACCTTGTTCAAAGTAAATGAGCAACCCGTCGCTGGCATGTTAGAAATGACGGCTGAATGGGGTGAAGACATTCCTCCGCACTGGATGGTTTACATTGCGGTATTGGACTGCGATAGTAAAGCTGAATATGCCCAAAAGCTTGGCGGAGAAATTTGTGTACCGCCGACAGATATACCAGATGTAGGTCGCTTCAGCGTGATAACCGATCCTCAAGGGGCGGTATTCTCTATCATAGAATCTGCCATGGATGATATTTCAACTTAATGCATTTCTAATTCAATCACTTTGCCATGGCAAGTGGCAAAGTTCTCAGAGAGCCGGTTTAGAATAGTATCGCGCTCTCCACTACTATTTAGCTGCTTGATAGACGCTGTTAATTTCGGCAGTAGGTCTTGGTGTTTACGATTGATATAGTGATAAATAGGATAACTCGCATCTCGTAGCCTACGCACATAAACTGCGGCGAGTCCTGACTGACATAGCGCACCAAGCGCAAATAAGTCATCAGCTAAAATTTGTTCTACATGACCTTTTTCAAGTGCTTGAAACGCAGAAACATCGTTAGAGACCGCGTTACAGGTCAACCTTTTACTCTGACAAACTTGCTCCGTTATTAAACTGCCTTGTATTACCACATAGTCTTGCCGGGTCGACAAAGTACAACGCTCCTTCTTGAGACAAAACACCGCCATTCGCACGGTTGCAAGTGGTTCGGGTATTTGCAGTAAGTTAGGATAGGCATTTGCAATAGCGCTAGTGCGTCCTGCCTCCGCATCATAAAACCCTTGATCTACATATTCTAATCCGCGCTCACTGGGTAACACGACAAGTGTGGGCGTGATGTCCAAAGGTGAGTATATTTTTTGCATGAGTTGTGCGATTTGCTGTTGGCCAAGCTGATAAGCGACCAGCTCACTGACATTGATTTGGTAGGCGAACGTCGCCTTGTGGATAAAGAAAAGCAAGAGGGTGCTAAGTGCGAATTTCACAACATATCCTTACGGTTGTCAGAGTTATAACTGTAGCAAAGTTGTCAGAAAGTGAAAAAGTACATCATAAAAATGAATTCAGTCAGGATTGACCTTGAGTTTAGTAAACTCATACCAATTGTAATAGTTTGAGCATAAAAATCGTGAGGAGAAGGATATGACACTACATGTTTTGGTGACCGGTGCTAATCGTGGGATTGGATTAGAGTTTTGTAAACAATACTTATCTCTAGGCTGCAAAGTAACTGCGGTTGTTCGCAAAGCATCGGCAGAACTAGAATCTCTAGGCGTGGATATCATTGAAGATATAGATGTTGCGACGGAAAATGGCGCGAAAAAGCTATTGGCGGCATTGGGCTCGGAGAAAATAGACATTCTTATTAATAACGCTGGAGTATTTCACAATGAAACGCTAGCGGAAATGGATTTTGAAAATATCGACCACCAATTTAACGTTAATGCGCTAGGACCAATTCGAGTCACTCATGCACTGCTCGATAACCTCAAAGCCGGTAGTAAAGTTGCCATGATCACAAGTCGTATGGGTTCGATTGCAGATAATGGTTCTGGTGGTTACATTGGTTATAGAATGTCGAAAGCAGCATTAAACGCGGCGAGTGTGAGTATGGCTCACGAGCTGAAAAACCAAGATATCGCTGTTGGACTATTCCATCCTGGCTTTGTACAAACGCAGATGGTGGGATTTGCAGGTGATATTGGTCCAGATGTTGCCGCGGAACGTTTAATTAAGAGAATTGAACACCTAACTATCGAAAACAGTGGTGGTTTTTGGCACTCTAATGGAGACACGCTCCCTTGGTAATCAAGCAGGGCGCATCGTCGCCCCCTTTTCAGCCATCAGCCATCTAACTGTGCTAATATAAAGCAAATACTCAGATGGTAACCTTTGATGGAATTACAACAAGATACCCCATTATCACTGCCGCTTTTTTTGTTAGACGATAACATCGAGAATCGTGATATCGACTCTCCAGATGCTGAAGTATCAGTGATGTTGAGTGAGAACCTCCTTGCTCATTTGTGCCAAAACCCAAAAGAAGATGAGAATATTAGCTTGCATATTGATGACTATGCGCTCAACAACATTAGTACGACAATGACTGAGTTGATAGGTGCGGAACATCAGTTGCAATTGCTCATTAATCGCGGGCCTATTCTCAGTGCTGTGCTGAGCACCAGTAGCGATGCATTATTTGTCTCGCCTCCAGTAGAAATGATGCCGACTTTTGATCTTGGGCTGGATGACGACGAGGGCGAGTAAATGTCTAAACGTGCACTGTTTTGTGCGGTGGTTGTCGCCGTGCTTTCTGGCTGTGTGGCTTTGGGTGTGTCTAAATATGATGATATGTTTGGACCAGAGCAACCCCAAGCACGAATCGAACAATATCACCAAGGCGGTGCACGTTACTTACAAAGCGTGAAGCCCATTTTGGAGTCGCGTTGTGTGGTTTGCCATGGTTGTTATGACGCACCTTGTCAGCTTAAACTGTCATCTCCAGAAGGAATAGATAGGGGATTGTCAAAGGAATTAGTGTATGACGGCACGCGGTTGTTAGCACAAACACCAACCCGGCTGTTATTCGATGCCCAAACCACGACACAGTGGCGTGAGCGTGGTTTTACCCCAGTGCTGAATGAGCGCAATCAATCTGAATACAGCAACCTAGCTGGAAGTGTGCTTTACAATAGCTTGCTGTTAAAAATGTCTCATCGTTTTCCTGAGCAAGGTATTTTGGGTAAAGAGTTTGATTTCTCTTTAGATCGAACGCAGTCTTGCCCAACCATGGATGAATTTTCTACCCTTGCGAAACAACAGCCTCATGCGGGGATGCCCTACGGCTTACCAGCGCTCACGCATGATGAATTCAAAACCTTGGAAGCATGGCTGCAAAGTGGCAGTAAAATGAGCCAGATTGCAAAGCCAAGTGTTGCAGCACAAAAAGAAGTGAAAAAGTGGGAACAATTTTTTAATCAGGACTCCAATAAACACCGCCTTGCCGCGCGTTATATTTTTGAGCATTGGTATTTAGCCCATATCCACTTCCCTCATCTGGATGACCCCGCGTTTTTTCAATTGGTACGCTCAAGCACGCCGCCGGGCCAGCCAATCGCACTGGTGAGTTCGGTGCGTCCGTTTGACGATCCTGAGATCGATAGGGTGTATTATCGATTGATGCAAGTGCGCAGTACCATTTTGTCAAAAACTCACATGCCACTGGCATTGAACGACGCCAAGCTATCTCGGTTACATCAGCAATTTTATGCAGCGGATTATCACGTGGAGGAACTGCCAGGTTATGAGCCAGAGCTTGCAGCAAACCCATTTAAGGTATTCAAAGATATTCCGGTTAATTCTCGTTATCAATTTATGCTGGATGAGGCCGAGTTAATTGTAAAAGGCTTTATCAAAGGTCCTGTATGTCGAGGCCAAATAGCGCTTAATGTCATTAACGATCATTTCTGGGTGGCGTTTGTTGATCCTGAAAAAAATAGCAATGAAGCGGTGAACCAGCTGCTGCTTAAACATGATGAAGATTTGGTACTACCTGCGGCTGAGCAAAGTAATGCTTTACCGCTTTCCAGTTGGGCGAAATACGCCACTAAGCAGCAGGATTACTTACGTGCCAAAACAGAGCTTGCAGATAAGATGTTTGCCGATGGGCAGCGTCTCAATATGGACTTGATTTGGCGTGGAGAGGGGGAAAACCCGAATGCAGCATTAACTATCTTCCGTCATTTTGATAGCGCAACGGTGGTTAAAGGTTTTATCGGCCAGCCTCCCAAAACAGCTTGGGTATTAGACTATGCCTTGTTCGAGCGCATTCACTACTTGCTGGTGGCAGGTTTTGACGTGTATGGCAACATTGGTCATCAGTTGATCACACGCTTATATATGGACTTTTTGAGGCTTGAAGGTGAGCAAAACTTTTTAAATTTACTGCCACTTAGTCATCGACAGGAAATTAAACGCTATTGGTATCGTAAGTCACACTTGAGCTTAAGTGAGTTTATCAATCGCAAATCACTAATCGGTGCGCCAACGGGGATAAAATACGAAACGGACGATCCAAAGCAAGAGTTGTATGACAAACTACATGCTGTGCTTAAGCCGATTCTAAATAGGGATTATGACTATCAAGCCGTCGGCAAGCCACTGCAGGCACTCAATAGCATGTCCGTTAGGGCGATTAATTTGCTTCCTCAGGTCTCGTTTATTATTACTAAGCAAAGTGACGGTTCACATCAAGCGTTCTCGCTATTACACCATAATGCCCACTACAACATCTCCAGTTTGTTAAATGAAGAAGGGCAAAGAGCGTATACAGAAGACACGGCGACGATTGTGCCAGGCTTTATCGGAGATTACCCAGAGGCAATTTGGTATTTAGAAAGCGAGGTAGCACAAGAGGACTTCGTCTCATCATTTAGCCAAATGAATAGTGAGTCTGATTACCGAGCGCTACGAGCGCAATATGGGATCCGCAGGACTCACCCAGAGTTTTGGCGTTACAGTGATTTAATTCACGATATTGCCAAACAAACACGTGGCGTTGAATATGGTTTATTTGACTATAACCGGCTAGAAAACCGCTAAAAAATGGAGTCTTCGGACTCCATTTTTTATGTGCTTTTTCTATAGTTGACTAGCTGCTTTGACCGCGGCTAGTAGCACACTTTCATCCAATCTCACTTTGTAATTTGGGTTTGCGTATTGAAATTGGATCAAGCCCTTCTTATCGACTACAAATACCGCCGGCACCGGCAAGGCAACTTTATCGTTCCCCTCAAAATCAACAAAATTTACGCCCAACTTGTTGCGATAAGCAAGGGCTGTTTTATCATCTAGGAAATAGGCGAGACCTAACGCTTGGCTCATACGCATTTCGTTATCAGACAACAGTTGGTAGTGAGGGGATTCAATTGTACTTTTTGCCAGCGCCTCAGGTGAGTCTGGTGCGATAGCAATAATTTGTGCCCCCATCTTAACAAGCTGTGGTTCAATTTCTTGGATACCCGCGAGCTGTCTTGAACAGTATGGACACCAGCCACCACGATAAACCACCAGTACGGTGATATTTTCTTTATAGCGTGTCGGGAGGTCGACAGTTTTACCTGACTTATCTTTGAGTTGTAATGCAGGGGCATCAATGCCTGGAAGGAGTGGGCTTACTTGTTCAGGTGCTGCGGCGATATTAGTGATTTCAGCTGCGCTGACAAAGGCTGAACAAGCCAAAGCGAGCGATAAAATAAAATGACGCATAAAAAGTTCCTAGGGTTTCAAGTTGATATCGACTCAGAAGACCTAAGCGCTGGCGAAAATCTTTCACTTCGGTATGATATCGCTCGTAATTGATTTCCATGAAGAGAGAGCACAATGTCTGCAAACATCACTAAGCTTGTGGTTATGCTAGAAATGCAACATGCCATGAATACCAAAGTACACCAACAATGGTTTGAACAAGGGTTTGAATGGTACCGCGCAATTTGGGTTGAGTGTGCAGAAATGCTAGATCACTACGGCTGGAAATGGTGGAAAAAGCAAACGCCAGATACAGAACAAGTGATTTTAGAGCTAGTGGATATTTTTCATTTTGGCTTGTCTTTACGTATCGATGGCGAAACATCATTTGAGCAACTAGCGACTCAGTTAGAGGCTGAATTGGCAAAGCCAACTACCGCAGAAGACTTCAAGGAAACCCTTGAATTACTTGCAAGTGCGGCTGTAACCAAACGCGAGTTTGATGCCCATGCGTTTGCGGGATGTATGCAGCAAATCGGAATGTCTATTGATGACCTATACCGTGGATATGTCGGTAAAAACACGCTTAACTTCTTCCGCCAAGACCATGGCTATAAAGATGGTTCTTACATCAAGGTATGGAATGGCCAAGAAGATAACGAGCACTTAGTCGAAGTGGTGAAAAGTCTAGATACAGCACACCCAGACTTTAAAACACACGTGTACGACGGCTTAAAAGCTCGCTACCCAGCTTAATCTATAATAGGTAGCAAGGTACGGTAATCGGAGACTGAGAGATATTCAGTGATCTCTCGCTCTGGTTGCCGACTGTCAGGGTTAGCAACGGCAAGCAAATGGCCAATACCAAATTCTTTCGCAGCATTTAACACGCTAATGCTATCGTCCACAAATAAAGTGCGGGACTTATCAAAGCCCAAATCACGCTCTACCTGTTGCCACAACATCTGACTTTCTTTACTTACGCCATATTCATGGGTTGAAACCAATTTGTCGAGATACTTATCGAATTGGGTACGCTCAATTTTCAAACTTAGACTGTTTGGGTGAGCGTTGGTCAACAAGATAAGCTGTTTTCCACTCTCTCTTAAGGCCTCTAAAAACGCTGGTACATCCTCACGAATTGAGATCAAGTGTTGTACTTCACGTTTAAGCTCCATAATTGGGAGCTGTAGTTGTTCCTGCCAATAATCTAGGCAATACCATTCTATCTGGCCCATTACTGCGTCATAACGCGCGAGGATGTCGGCCCTTGCAGCCTCAAGGGTTAAGCCTTGACGTTTTGCGTGTGCCTTAGGCACAACGTCGAGAAAAAAGTGATTATCAAAATGGAGGTCGAGTAATGTGCCATCCATATCTAACAAAACGGTATCGATATTTGACCAATTTAGCATAGGCATTTAACTTCAAAGGCTTTATGATTAGGTTATTCGCCATGATAGCAAATAATGATCTATGTCACATAAAAAGCATCCCACACCACCAGAAATTTTAGCTTGCGACGTCGTGGCTAAAAGCAAATTGTTCACGGTAGAAGCACTTTCGTTATCTTTTTCGAATGGCGAGCAACGAGAATACGAAAGAGTTCGTGGCGGTGGCCGTGGCGCAGTAATGATCGTGCCCATAACTGCTGATAATGAGCTATTATTAGTGAGAGAATACTGTGCAGGAACACATGACTATCAACTCGGCTTTCCCAAAGGGCTAATTGACCCTGGCGAAACCCCGGTGGAAGCGGGTAACCGAGAGCTAAAAGAAGAAGTGGGTTTTGGTGCAAATGCTTTCTCTGAACTCAAAGTAGTGTCACTGGCACCGAGTTACTTTAATGCTAAAATGCATATTTTGGTCGCTAGTGAACTTTACTCAGAACAGCTTGAAGGTGATGAACCAGAGCCACTGGTAGTAGTGAAGTGGCCGCTAGATAAATTATATGATCTGTTACATCAAGAGGACTTTACCGAAGCAAGAAGTGTCGCGGCACTACTGTTATTAAAAGCACATTTGAATCTGGAGGCGTAAATTGCAGTCCTATTTAGAGCCTTGCATCGCACTGGCACAACGTGCCGGTGAAGCCATTATGGCAATTTATCAAGCCGATGATATTGGTAAAAAAGAAAAGTCTGACCACACTCCTGTCACTGCCGCAGATTTGGCATCTAATGAGATCTTAATGGCGGGTCTTGCTGAAATAGCACCTGACATTCCGGTAATGTCTGAAGAAACACCAATTCCACCATTGAGTGAGCGACAAGATTGGCAGCGCTACTGGTTACTCGATCCTATGGATGGCACTGGGGAATTTATTCTCGAAAGCGGTGACTTTGCCGTCAATATTGCGCTAATCGAAAATAATCATCCTGTGTTAGGCGTCATTTACTGGCCATCTCAAGGGCTGACATATTACGCGAGCAAAGATGAAGGTGCGTTTAAACGTAGTGACTCAGGCGAAAGTAAACGTATTTTCGTCTCGCCACGAGAAACGCTGACATTGGCAGTAAGTCGCAGACAAAAGCTTGAAGCGGTTAGTCAGTACTTAAATAGTCAGTTCGACACTGTGGCACTTGGGTCATGTTCATTAAAAGCCTGCATTATCGCAGAAGGTAAGGCGGATTGTTTTTTACGAGTAGGGCCAACGGGAGAGTGGGATACTGGCGCGTCACAAATCATCGTCGAAGAAGCCGGAGGTTGTATTACCGATGCTGAGTTTAACCCGCTGACCTACAATCGACGAGAAACTACCGAAAACCCAGACTTTATTGTTATGGGGCATCCCGATTGGCAATGGCAAAAGTTGATCAGTCCACATCATCGAACGATAGAATAAATAACGGTTTAAGTTGAAGGTTGTGGGATTTTTGCGCACTTGAATTGTTTTAAGCATTAAATCCCTTGCAATAAAATTTTAATCCATTATTATAGCGGCCTCTTGAAAGGGAAGTCCTTTTTAAGAGTTTACAGGCGCGGGATGGAGCAGAATGATAAATCATTCGTCGGACTCGCTAAACCTGGAAAGAATCGAAGGTCGTCGGTACCCGACGAAGAATAGATTCATAAAAACATACAGGCGCGGGATGGAGCAGCCTGGTAGCTCGTCGGGCTCATAACCCGAAGGTCGTCGGTTCAAATCCGGCTCCCGCAACCAACATCAGTTGGATGTATAAAGTCTCAAGTACAAGACTCAAAATTAAGTACAAATACAGGCGCGGGATGGAGCAGAATGATAAATCATTCGTTGGACTCGCTAAACCTGGAAAGAATCGAAGGTCGTCGGTCCCCGAAGAAGAGTAGGTTCAAAAATATATACAGGCGCGGGATGGAGCAGCCTGGTAGCTCGTCGGGCTCATAACCCGAAGGTCGTCGGTTCAAATCCGGCTCCCGCAACCAACATCCGTTGGATGTATAGAGTCTCAAGTACAAGACTTAAAATTAAGTACAAATACAGGCGCGGGATGGAGCAGAATGATAAATCATTCGTCGGACTCGCTAAACCTGGAAAGAATCGAAGGTCGTCGGTCCCCGACGAAGAATAGATTCACAAAAACATACAGGCGCGGGATGGAGCAGCCTGGTAGCTCGTCGGGCTCATAACCCGAAGGTCGTCGGTTCAAATCCGGCTCCCGCAACCAATTTTTAATTGGACTGTATAATCTAAAGAACTCTCCCAAAATTCATCGGTTCACTCTTCATAAATTAATAGTTCCCGCAACCAATTTTTAATTGGAATGCACAATCTAAAGAACTACTCCGAAATTCGTCGGTTCACTCTTCATAAATTAACGACTCCCGCAACCAATTCTTAATTGGACTGCACACTCTAAAGAACTAGTACAAAAGTCGTCGGTTCACTCTTCATAAATTAATAGTTCCCGCAACCAATTTTTAATTGGACTGTATAATCTAAAGAACTCTCCCAAAATTCATCGGTTCACTCTTCATAAATTAATGGCTCCCGCAACCAATTTTTAATTGGACTGCACACTCTAAAGAACTAGTACAAAAGTCGTCGGTTCACTCTTCATAAATTAATGGCTCCCGCAACCAATTTTTAATTGGACTGTAAAATCTAAAGAACTCTCCCAAAATTCATCGGTTCACTCTTCATAAATTAATGGCTCCCGCAACCAATTCTTAATTGGGCTGTAAAATCTAAAGAACTAGTACAAAAGTCGTCGGTTCACTCTTCATAAATTAATGGCTCCCGCAATCAGCCTTTTTAGTTCAGTTACCTAAAACCCTCTCAATGGACAGTCAGTTTTCTTCGCTATATACAGAGAAATAAATCATCCACTTTTTATTATTCAAAGCCTGAGTGTTGCTGTTGTTTGATGCATTTCTTACATTGGAATTAATCTTAATACTTACACTGTGAGCAACAACCTATACGCGGGTTATGGAAACCCGCTGTTAAAAAGTGAATAGATTTAGCAAAGGCAGGTGAATCCGATTTGACAGCTAGCAAGATCGGAGTGATTGCAACAAGCTGAGATGTCTTGGCGAGATGCACATTTCATCGTGTCCTGACATCCGTAAACTCTCGTATAATCACCTCCGGCTACTTGAGGGGTTGCTTCCTGAGGTAGTTTGTTATCTTGAGTGAGTTTTTTTAGCTGCTTTTTTTGGAGCTTTATTTTCATTTTCAATATCCTTTTTATAGATTTATTAAGTTTGTTATCACGAAACCGATAGCGTGATCTGTTTAAAAATAATACAAAGAAGTGTTGTTGTAAAACAAATAATGAAATGTAATTATTTTGTTTTCTTTTGAATGGGTGAAGATTATTTGTCTATAAATCTTTATATGGTCTAGGCTTTTACTATCTCTTGTTTGAGGTGTATGAAGATGGATTTACATAGTATTCGAGTCAAAAGTTCGTTGCCTACGGCTATGTTGACGATCGTGTTGCTATTTGTGTTTTTTGGTTTTTCGGTGTTGCTCAATAAAGTGCAATCGGCACTTGAGATCCAAACTGAAAACTATTTAAAAGCCGTGTCAGTGGTACTCAATGCGGATAGAGACTTTTATCAAGCTCAAGAAGCCTACCTCAAATTATTAGCTGGTGAAGATAAGCGGGCGGATTTTGAAGAAAACGCCGAGCAGGTGAAACAGCGCTATCAAAAGTATCTTCAGTTTATGTCACTCCACCAGAGTGAGCTGGGTAGTTTTGCAACTTTTGACGCGGACTTTCAAAGTTGGTATCGCGTGACGGTGGCGAGTATTAAAACCCCGACAGATAAAGCGCTTCAAACTGAGTCGGCTAAGTTATTTGGTGCAGTTCGTGATGTGCTTGATAAAGCCGGTGAATTAGCCGATGGAAAATCTGCTGCAAGTCGCGCGTTAGTCGTTGCTGAGGTTACTCAGATAAAGTGGGGTCTTGGTGTTGGTGCCTTGCTCCTACTTGGTATTGCTTGTTGGATTGCTTATCGAATCCCTCGTCAGCTAGCAAAGCAGATAAACTTTGTGTCAGATAGGATCTCTGAAATCGCCTCTGGAGACGGAGACTTAACTGGTCGCATTGAAATCAAAGGAAATGATGAGTTTGCAAAGCTATCGCTAAACTTTAATCATTTTCTCGAGAGTTTACAGGCGATGGTTACAGCACTTGTGAAAGATGGTGGCGAGCTGTCGAGTTTGTCGTCAAAACTCAGTCATTATGCCACACAGTGCCATGACTTAATCGACTCGCTTGGTAAGTCATCACATACCATTGTTAGCGCGGTGAATCAGCTAAGTCACTCAAGTCAAGAAGTCTCGTCGGTGGCAGAAAACTCATTGAAAGAAGCTGAAGCTTCACATCGCTACGCAGCACAAGGTAAAACGGTGTTGGCTGATTCAAAACAAAAAATCACTCATCTTGCTGATAATATGGAAGCGGCACTCTCCAGTTCGTTAGCTTTACAAAAAAACTCTGAAAACATTACGCAAGTGCTTGATGTTATTCGCGGGATCGCTGAGCAAACCAATTTATTAGCGCTCAACGCGGCAATAGAAGCGGCAAGAGCAGGCGAACAAGGTCGTGGATTTGCAGTGGTAGCTGACGAGGTTAGGTCACTGGCCACTCGAACACAAGACAGCACTAATGATATTCAGAAGATGTTGGAAGCATTCTCCCATAGCGTAGAGGACTCACAAAAGACCATTGAAGATGGTAAGCAGTATGTTGATGTTGCAGTAGAAAGTTTTACGAAGGCAACGGAGCTATTGGAGTTAATTGCACAAAGTGCGGTGAAAGTGACTGAGCTTTCAGAGCAAACCGCTCATGCGACTCAGCAGCAAAATGCAGTATCTACTGAGGTTAGCAGTAATTTAACTGATTTAAATGACAAAACATTGGACGGCGAGCGGTTGTCTGGAGAAACGCACCAAATTTCGGATGATGTGCTGCGAGTCACCAGTAAATTGGTGAATGAATTATCTCAGTTTAAAGTCTAAGGTCTTGTAAGGTATGCCGTGCGGCACACCTTATAAATCAGTGGTTTGAACAGTTATTTAACCTGAGGTTATTTAGCGAACTTCTTTGCGTAAGCCTCAGCTTGTTTCCACACGCGCAGGGTATTGCCACCTAAAATCTTTTTGATATCAGCGTCGCTGTAACCTCTATCCAAGAGACCTTGCACAAGATTTGGATACGTTGACACGTCTTTCAGGCCAACCGGTAGTGAGTCACCCACACCATCGTAATCTGAACCAATTCCTACGTGATCTATCCCTATCAACTTAACGACGTGGTCAATGTGATCTAGCACTTGATCAAGTGTGGCAAATGGAAACGGATTTTTTGCTCTAAACGCCGCTCTAAAATCGGTGCGATCTTTGTCTTTGGCTTCTTTTTGTGCTTCGTCACGCTTGTCATACCAAGCTCCAGCTTTTGCCGTCACAAAGCTCGAGCCAAAGTTAATTTGGATCACGCCGCCATTTTTTGCCAAGGCTTTGAGCATTTTGTCATCCATATTGCGCTCGAATCCTGGGGTGTATTTGCGCAGGGATGAATGTGAAGCAACGACCGGTACTTTTGAAATGTCCATAACCTGATAAAAGGCGTCATCGGAAATATGTGATACATCAATGAGCATACCAATTTTGTTCATTTCAACCACAAGCTCTTTACCAAATGGGCTTAAGCCTTTCCATTTGCGGCGTACATCATAAGAAGAGTCAGAAATATGGTTGCTTTGCGAGTGTGCTAAGGTGATATAGCGTACGCCACGGTCATAAAAATGCTTAAGGTTTTTCATCTCACCTTCAATGGGCGAGCCATTTTCCATGCCCATCGCGATAGACATAATACCACTGTCAAATTGCGCATAAATGTCGTCGGTATTGTAAGCCATTGCAAATTTATCTGGTGCGCGATGTGCTAAGGCTTCCATACCGTCAATCAGTTGATTGGCGAGTTGATAGCTTTTACCTTTACCTTCAAATTCTAAATTAGCAGGAATATAAATAGACATAAATGGCGCATTAAGACCGCCTTTTATCGCGCGAGGGTAATCAAAATCACCGCCTTCGGTTGCTTGGCTAACATCATCCCATTTACTTTGGATGCGATATGGAACGTCGATGTGTGTATCAATTAGGATGTTATCGTGAGCGAGTTTAACTGCGCGCTCAGAGGCTTTGTATTCAGTTGCATAAGCGCTAGAAACAGCCAGCGCTAGGGCGCAAAGAGCAGTGCCGAGCTTCATAAAATTGCCTTTCCTTTATAGTTATAGAAATTTGATTGTAACAACTCCTGTCACTTCGACAACTGTTTACGATTAGCGCTAAATACAAAGAAAGCTGAAGGTTTTTTAATACTCGTAATCTTCCTGTGCTTGCATTGCTTGAAATTGTTGTTTGCTAACAATATTCACAGATTCATGTAATTCTGAGAAAACGATCAGCGCTTCTCCGGATTTTAGCTGTGCTTTCACTTGCGCGACTTTGCTCTCGGTGCTGACCTCGGTATCGCCATAGTCTGTTCCTTCTCGCAGCACATAGTGCTCAATAAGATTGTCTAGCGTCTCTTGCGGAAGTTGTTGATAGGGAATGAGCATACTACTTAGCCTTACTATAAATTTGCTGTAAATATTGTGGAATAACGCTTTCTAGCCAAAACCTAGGTTTAAGGGGGTTACTTCCCGAAATAAACCCTACGTGACCACCGTGGGGACTCACTGCGAGCGTCACCGGTGAGTTAACCTGAGCGGCTGTAGGCACGGCTTGTGATGATAGCATGGGGTCATCTTCGGCGTGGATCAGGAGTGTTGGTGTCGTGATCTGGGTTAAGTAGGGCTGCGAACTTGCTTGTGCGTAATAGTCTTCCGCGCCGTTAAAACCATGCAGCGGTGCCGTTATCTTATCGTCAAATTGCCAAAGGTCATCAATGGCATAAAGGGCAGGCTTGTCTATCCTAATTTGCGACTGGATGGTGTCTAGCTTACGTGAAAAAGATTTCTTCATCCTGTCTAGCAAGTATTTTTGATAGAGCTTAAAACAGCTCTTTCTGATCACCTGACAAGAGGAAGAAAGGTGATAAGGCGCTGAGACGACAACACCAGCTTCAAGACCGCTTTGCGATTTGGTTTCTCCCAAGTATTTGGCAAGTACATTACCGCCGAGCGAGAAGCCAACCGCAAATAATGGCCGTTTAGGAAAACGGGCTTTTAGCGTGTCTATAAAAAAGCCAAGATCTGAGGTTTCGCCGCTATGATAAGCCCTAGCTTGGCGATTCACTTCACGTGAGCAGTTGCGAAAGTGCATCAGTACGGCATCAAAACCATGGTGTACCAACGCTTTTAATAGGCCTTTTGCATAAAAGCTGTTGATATTGCCTTCTAGCCCATGTAATACCACAACCAAAGGTGCCGATTTATCGCCGTGTTTTGCCCATGCAAGTTCTAAAAAGTCATCGTCTGGTGTGTCTAGTGTTTCATAGTCGACGGGCACCTGTAATCTAGGCCTAAAGAATCGCGGAAGTATGGTTTGGGCATGGCGGTTGCGCATCCACCAAGCGGGCTTAAATTCGTAATTATCGGCTGTTATTGTTTTCATGGCTTGATTCATAATAGAAACTGCGTCTTTTTGACGGTTGCTCGCAAAGCAAAGAAAGGAAGCTATCCAGTTGCAAAACACGTTTTAGCCAGTTTAACGTATTATCAGTTGAGGGTTAAGCAAATAAAAAGCACCCGACCAGTAAACTGATAAGGTGCTTTGTGCGTCGTGCTTAATTCTGCAAGTTGGGGAACTACGTCGAGCCGATCTTCTACTACTTATTCTTCAATCGCCCCAAGGTAATACATTTAAATCTGTTCTATTGTTCGTTAGGTACTTCAGCGTCCATGACTTTTTTAATGAAAAAATAGACGTAATAACAGCACAGCAAAATTACAATCCCTAAAAAGCCAAAAGACAGAAACAACACAGGGTCGGAAAAAAAGTCTCTAAAGAATACGTTCATGGCTGTGCCTCCTAATTTGTCGATGAGTAAATAGTAGTGGAGGTCTGAGGGGCTTGATATGATCAAGATCAAGTTTCAATCCTGAGTGAAATTAAACCTAGGCAAAGGCTTGATCTCGATCAGGTTTTATATCTAAGTTGGGTAAATATCAGGGCTTATATTTATTTAATGGCTTAGAAGTCAGCCGTATTGAATAAAGCGTCGTACTCACTCTGACTCAAATAGAGCAGCACATTGCTACATGATTGCAGTGGCGCAAACGAAAAGCGCTTTAATGTTTCCAACAATAGCACTTGTTGGCGCTTTTCAAGCTCAAGCTCTGCAGTCAGCATCGCAGCTCGTAACTTTTTATAGTCTTGGTAGTCTTGATGATGTGTTTTTAGGGTATGGCGGATCGCGCGTTGGGGTTGTAGCACCGCTTGGTCAAATTGCTTAGCAGTCTTTACCAGTGCGGTTAGGGTGTCGGGGGTAATCGTCAGTGCTAAAGTGTCTAGGTAACAAAGTAACAGGCACAGGTTGATATTTTTGCCTGCAGCATCTTGCAAATTCAGCAGCCGCGATTGCATTTGCGGGCGGCTGTAGAACTCACAGGCAAATTGCCAAAAGTCTTCACGACTTAGCATATCTCTCCAGTCTCATCGAAATGATTTTGCTTTTCTTCTAACTCTTCCAATGCCATTAATAAGTTTTCTTCTGTGTCATTAAGCTCTGGGGTTATTTTGGCTTGTCTTGCCAGTAAGTCACTTAATTTTGCCTTGTTCTCGTCCGTGTATAGACTGTTGTCAGCCAAAGCTTGCTCAATTTCATCTGCTTGCTCAGTGAGTTTGTCGAGCTGTTTTTCGAGTTTTTCAATCGACTTTTTCAACGGTTGAATGGTTTTTCTGAATTCGGCTTCAAGACGCTTTTGCTCTTTACGATTGGCATTAGAGTTTTGCTTTGGTTCAGCCTCTGATCCACTTGGTTTCGCTTGCTCTTTATTGGCATTCATAAGCCATTGGTAATAGGCATCTAAGTCATAGCCGAACTGAGAAACGGTTCCATTATCAACTAAATAGTACTCGTCAGCGGTATTTTTCAGCATGTGGCGATCGTGGGAAACCGTGACCATTGCACCCTCAAAACCTTGCAAGGCCATCACAAGTGCGTGTCGCATTTCTAAATCTAGGTGGTTGGTCGGCTCATCGAGTAACAGCAGGTTCGGCTTTTGATACACCAGCATCGCAAGTACGAGTCGTGCTTTTTCGCCACCAGAAAACGGCGCAACGGGTTCGAGGGCCTTATCACCATGAAAAGCAAAACCGCCCAAGAAATCACGAATAAGCTGCTCTGGTACTTTAGGGTCTAAACGTTGAATATGGGTAACCGCACTGGCCTCAAGATCGAGAGACTCAAGCTGATGCTGAGCAAAATAGCCTACATTTAATCCTTGGTGTAGAAACACTTCACCAGCTTGTGGGGTTAAATCGCCGGCAAGTAACTTGATTAGGGTCGATTTACCAGCACCGTTACGGCCAAGTAACGCAATACGGCTACCTGGGACCAGATTAAGCTTGATGTCATGCAAAATGGTAACGTCACCATAGCCCGCTTTGGCTTGCTCTAGTGTCATCAATGGATTAGGCAAGCTCGTTGGATCTGCAAATTCAAAATTAAATGGTGAATCTGCATGAGCGGGCGCGAGCATTTCCATGCGTTCAAGGGCCTTCACTCGACTTTGCGCTTGTTTTGCTTTACTCGCTTTCGCTTTAAAGCGGGTAATAAACTTCTCTAAATGTGCAATCGTTTCTTGTTGCTTCTCGTAAAGCGCTTGGTGCTGTGCCATGCGCTCTGCTTTTTGACGTTCAAACTGAGAATAGTGACCTTTATAGACGTTGATCTGCTGTTGGTCGATATGCCAAATCTCGCCAACAACTGCATCTAAAAATTCGCGGTCGTGAGAAATAAGCACTAATGTACCCTGATAGGCGCGCAAAAAGCGTTCTAGCCAATAAACCGCGTCCAAGTCCAAGTGATTGGTTGGCTCATCCAGAAGCAATAAATCGGCATCGCGGATCAGCGCTTGCGCAAGGTTCAAGCGCATGCGCCAGCCACCAGAAAAGTCGCTAACGGCAAACTCAATCTGTTCATTGCTAAAACCAAGGCCATGGAGTAGTTCACCCGCTTTGGCTTCAATACTATACCCTTTGATGTTCTCTAGCTGTTGGTGTGCTTTTGCTTGTAGTTCACCATCACCGTCCCGCTCCGCTTGTTGTAGCTGCGTTCTCAATACATAGTATTCAGGGTGTCCCTGTAGTACATACTCGAGGGCGCTAATGGAGAGTGCTGGGGTTTCTTGTTTTACTGATGCAATAGACCAATCTTTTGGAATAGAAAAATCACCTGAATCGAGTTGCAGCTCACCTTTTAGCAGCGCAAAGAGAGATGATTTACCACAGCCATTGGCACCGACTAGGCCCGCCTTATGTTGTGGATAAAGCGTTGCATTTGCTTGTTTTAGCAGTGTTTTACTGCCACGAAGTAGCTCGATATCAGAAAGTTGGATCATAATTCTAAAAGTCTGTCTAAATTGCGCGCATCATAGCATGGATCCAATCCCTTACTCCAAGCGTATCATGACAAATAAAATTAGGATAAAATGACAAACCTTAAACTCGGTGTTCATTAGAGGTGTAGAGTTGAAAGTTAAGAAGCGTTTTATTGCAGGGGCAAGTTGTCCAGAATGCCAAAAAATCGACGTAATGATGCTCTACAAAGAGCATGATGTTGAAAAAGTTGAATGTGTTGAGTGTGGCCACGTAATGTCACAGCCGAAAGACGCGGTACAGGTTTCCACACGCCAGTTTGAGCAAGTCATAGGGGTGTTCAAACCGGAGTGAGTGATCACCCCGGTTTTCAATTAGTCAATTAGTCTGTTAGTAGTGCGGTGGTGGTGGCTCTTGATGTTGAGGCATTAAACCCGGATCCCGGCCTTCTTTCATTTTCTCTGCCAATAGCTCAATTTGTCGTTGCATTTTAGCCAAGCGCTGCTGATGTGCCTTTAGCTCTTCATTTAAGGTTTCGATTGTATCTTCTTGAAAGGCAAGCTTAGCCTCAAGCTCAGTAATTCTGTTTTCGATTTCATTCATGGCTTTTTCACCTGCGCAAATTTTTCCAGTAGTCCGCTGGAACTTTCGGTTAACAATGCAGTGTCCTGGTCTTGAAAAGCAACGTCAAATACAACCGCAGACTTAGGGCGGCTGCCTTCTCGGGGTTGCACACGCCAAGTTTGCAATCGTTCACCATCACTCACTTGCCATAAAATAAGCTCGCGGTTAGGTGAGCCGGTAGCCAAGAGCGTTGCGTCTTGATTAAAGCGCACTGCACTGAAAATTTTCTGGCGAGCAATATACTGTAATTGTGCTTTGAGATCACCAGAAGTTAATTGCCAAATGCTCGCTTTTTTCATGCTATCTGCGGTAAAAGCAAATCTTCCTTGGTCATCTAATGCAACTTTGGTCACGCGACTTGGGTGGTTAAAGCGGTGGATCACTTGCCCCGTTCTAGTATCCCAAAAGTAAGCGGTATAGTCGTTGCCTCCGGTTAAGGCAAAGTGACCATTGGGAGACATGGCAATAGAATTGATATTTTCTTGATGTCCAAGGAACTCTATCCGCCTTCCACTCTCTAAGTCGAGGTGAACGACAACGTTATCACTGCGGGCATAGAGTAAATATCGGCCCGCATTGCTAATTGCGATATCTCGAATAGTGCCAGACTCGATCTCAAAATATCCTAGGTTTTGACCGCTTTCGATGCTCCAGATGGCGAAAGTCTTATCAGTGGCAGTGACGGCCGTGGAGTTGTCATTAGCTAAAGCCAGTGAGTGAATGAGATCATCGGGGACATCGGAGTGACGCCATTGAAATTTGAGGCCTTGCTCTTGATTATCCCAAAGTACGGCCCCATGCTCTATGGAAGAAACAAGGCTGTAGTGACCGTCCGTAGAGATTGCTGCAGAAAATGCGCCTCTGCTGGCATGTTCCACGGTCATAACGGCTTTTGAAGTGTCAGGGCCACAGCCGGTTAAGGTGAAGCAACTGAGCATCGCGCATGCAAAGAGGAGGCTTGTCCACTTAATGTTGACGAGTTTGACCATAAGTTAGGTAAATCCTCCTTAACTCCGAAGTCTATCACAGGTAGACTAAAGGCACTAAAAACAAGATATTATTTTGATATTAGCGTATTAAAAGCGTAATGTCGTTACGCGATAATGGCAAGCAAATGCATATTGGCATTCTGATTAGAGAATGTTAATGTGGCTAGCACCTTTTCTTATTAATATAAAATTAACAATGGCACCGCATATCAAGCTCTCTTGCGCGAGCATTGGTGTTTTGATAGTAGGGACTGTCGGAGAGTTGAGAATGAAACAGACGATTAAACTGTCACTCGTTGCTGCTTCAGTGTTAGCACTAGTAGCGTGTAATAAAAAAGCAGAAGAGCAGAAGCCTGCTGAAGTTAAGCTAGATACAGAGGTGCAACAGCAAGCATACGGTATCGGTGCTTCAGTTGGTAACTTCTTGCAAAAAGACTTAGCGGATAAAAAAGAGCTAGGCATTGAACTTGATCAAGAGTTATTAATGCGTGGTTTTAAAGACGCATTGGCTGGTGAAGCTAAGCTAGATGAAGCAAAAATCCGTGAAGTACTCACTTCACTAGATTCTTCTGTTCGTGAAAAGCAAGCTGCTAAAGTTGAAGCTGACGCGAAGAAAAATAAAGAAGAAGGCGATAAGTACCTAGCTGAGAACGCGAAGAAAGAAGGTGTTCAGGTGACTGAGTCAGGTCTTCAGTATGAAGTGCTAAGCGAAGGCGACGGTAAAAAGCCAGTCGCAACAGACAAGGTGACAGTACATTATAAAGGTACATTGCTAGATGGCTCTGAGTTCGATAGCTCTTACGCACGTAATGAACCTGCTACTTTCAACCTAAATCAAGTTATTGCAGGTTGGACTGAAGGTCTACAGTTAATGAACACTGGCGCTAAGTATAAGTTTACTATTCCTGCGGAGCTTGCATACGGCACTCGTAACCTTGGTAAAATTCCAGCTAACTCAACACTGGTATTTGAAGTTGAACTGCTAGGTATCGAAGACGAAGCTGAAGAAGCTGCTGAATAATTTGGCAGTGTCCGTAAAGAAAAAGGTGAGATAGCTATCTCACCTTTTTTTATATTTTGGTGCCCGCAAATTTAGACTATTCAGTGTGATTAGAATAAAGGTTATCGATCAGTTCGTCTTCCAATTGGAAGCGTAACTCAAGCGTTTCACCTAATACAGACAAGTCGTTATCGAAGTCTGCTAATTCTTGCGTTTCTTGATTTACTTCAGCGTATTTGTCGTTGAAATCAAGTGCGGTATCAGTCGTATCTGTGATCCGAGGGTACAGTGACTGAGCTAATTTTGCGCTTTCAGGGCCTTTTTCTTGGCAGGCCTCAACAATGTTGTCATAAATTTCAAAATGACCAGCTGAAAGGTAGTCCATCAAAATCTGGCAGAATGACTGAATGTCAACTTGCTCAGGAAGTGCTTTACCATTTCGAGTTGGTGAGCATCCTGCAACTTTATAATATAAAACCAATAGTTCCTGACGCTCTGCTAACCATGCATCAATAACACTATGGCTACCTCCCCATTTCTGTTGGGCTTGTTCTAACTGCGAAAGCATAGTGATTCTCCTTAAGCGGGTTACCTACCCCTATGGAAAGGGAAACGGGGCAAAAGGTCAACCAATTTTTTCTGTAAAAGCGTAAAAAGATCAAAAGATTATTGGTTTGATTATCGGGAATGTTAACAAATTCAGGAGGATAAAAATAAAAAAACCACCGAGAGAAACTCAAGGTGGTTCAAAATAGCAGTTTAGCTTGTTGCGTAATGTTGTTATTTTTCTAATTGAAGGTGTTTTGTTGTTATTTTTCTAACGCGGTAATTTTATACCAACCTTTTAATCGTGTTGCAAACAGTTTAATTGCTTGTTTCGGTAACTTTTACACAAGCTTATGAATTTGTTCCTAATAAAGTGAGGTTTAATCTAGATCATGACGAGGCGCTGGCAAGGATAGTTTAGATAGTGCCCATGTGCACTTAGTGATACAATCCGCACAATTGAATTTAAGTATTGGAATAGAGACGCTATGAGCGAATTAAAAAACGATCGTTATTTACGAGCGCTATTAAAACAACCAGTTGACGTCACACCAGTATGGATGATGCGCCAAGCTGGTCGTTATCTACCAGAGTATCGTGCCACCAGAGCACAAGCTGGTGACTTTATGAGCCTTTGTAAAAATGCAGAGCTGGCATGTGAAGTGACATTACAGCCGCTTCGTCGTTATCCACTAGATGCGGCGATTCTGTTTAGCGATATTTTGACTATTCCAGATGCAATGGGACTTGGACTTTACTTTGAAACCGGTGAAGGTCCAAAGTTTGAGCGTCCTATCCAATCGTTAGACGATGTTAAAAAGCTACCTAAATTGGATCCAACCGATGAGCTTGGTTATGTAATGAATGCGGTGAGCACAATTCGTCGTGAGCTTAAAGGTGAAGTACCACTTATTGGTTTCTCAGGCTCACCATGGACACTAGCGACTTACATGATTGAAGGCGGTAGCAGCAAAACATTCGGTAAGATTAAAAAGATGGCGTTTGCGGAGCCGCAGACACTACACCTACTGCTAGATAAAGTGGCTGATTCGGTTATCGACTACCTAAATGCGCAAGTAAAAGCGGGTGCTCAGTCGCTAATGATCTTCGACTCTTGGGGTGGAGTATTAAGCCCGCGTGACTACAAAGAGTTTTCACTACAATATATGCATAAAATTGTAGACGGTCTTATTCGTGAAAATGACGGTCGTAAAGTACCTGTGACATTATTCACGAAGAACGGCGGTCAATGGATTGAAGCGATTGCAGCCACTGGATGTGATGCAGTTGGCCTTGACTGGACGATTGATATTGCCGATGCAAAACGTCGTGTAGGCGATAAAGTTGCACTACAAGGTAATATGGATCCTTCAATGCTACACGGTACCCATGAGCGTATTCGTGAAGAAGTTCAGCATATATTAGCTGGCTTTGGCGAAGGTAATGGTCATGTGTTTAACTTAGGCCATGGTATTACGCCTGATGTTGACCCTGAAAATGCAGGTGTTTTCATCAACGCGGTTCACGAATTTAGCCGTCAATATCACAAGTAATTTAAGTTTGAACTTAAACTTAAAATGGAGAAGAGCGCTCACAGAGGCGCTCTTTTTGTTTTTGAAATGTATTATTCAAACAAAGCGTCGATGGTGCCTTGAGCAAGCGGGTGGTATCCCGGACGTGCTTGTTGGTAAACACGGTAAGCCCAGTCACGTTTACCATGCTTAATGAGTGACTTGTATAAATTCACAATAAGCTTGCGACGACCAATACTTACCAGGTGCTTTTCAAGGTCTGGGTAAATAGCTTGATAGCCGTTACCTACTGCTAGCATATACCAAGCAAATGCGCGTTCAGCGTTGGTCGATTGCGTCAGCTTAAATGCCTTGTCCAATGCTTCCATACGCTCGATGGCGAGATCTCTTGGTAAGTTATTAATAAAGTGCAGCCATTCATGTACTGTCCAAGCGTCGGTCGGTAAATCTGCAAGTGTTTTCTCGTCTTTTAACCAAGCTTGAGTTAGCGCATCCACTTTTTCAAAGGCATCAGAAGTTGGGTTCGGTGCGTCGCTTGGCAAGCCTGGCTCATAAATCCACTCTTTGGCTTTTTCTAAGCTCACGATACCAGGATATTGCTGTAGTAAGTGTTTGTCTAAGTACGCGACGAATTCATCAGTAGTCAGAGATTTAAAAGAGAAAGTGTTAAAGTAGGTTTTAACAAACTTGTCGAACTTGTCACGACCAAACTTTTCTTCTAGATAAATAAGGAATAATTGACCTTTAGTGTAAGGTACAGAGCTAAATGCATCGTCAGGATCGCGGCCATTAAGCTCTAAATTCATGCGTGTATCAGGAGCGGCGATAGTTTTAAGTTGTGCACGCAGCCCAGCAGCGTCAAGTGCTTGCTCCATCACCGCGCGATCACGACCAAACACTTCTTCCATAATACGGTTTTCAACGTAAGAGGTGAAACCCTCATTTAGCCACAGATCTTCCCATGTTGCGTTGGTCACTAAGTTGCCAGACCAAGAGTGCGCTAACTCATGGGCGATTAGGTTTACTAAACTTTTGTCACCGGCAACTACGGTTGGCGTGATAAATGACAGGCGTGGATTTTCCATACCTCCAAACGGGAAGCTAGGCGGCAACATGAGCAGGTCGTATCTACCCCAAGCGTATTCACCATACATGGCATTGGTTTTGTCGATCATCGCTTGTGTATCGTTAAACTCTGCAACAGAGGCATCGAGGATTTGCGGTTCTGCAAAAATCGCAGTTTGGTGCGACATCTCTTTATATTCAAGGTTACCTGCACCAATTGCAATTAGGTATGGTGGGATAGCTTGCGGCATATCAAACCAATAATCGCCATCTTTGATCAATGCGCCGGTATTGTCCGCACTCATTACCGCACGCACATCTTTAGGCGTATGTACGCGAGCAGAGTAAGTCACACGCATTGCTGGCGTATCCTGCACAGGGATCCAACTACGAGCATGAATAGCTTGAGACTGGCTATACATAAATGGGTGAGATTTACTTGCGGTTTGCTGCGGTGTTAACCACTGTAGACCTGATGCTACTGGCAAGCTGTTGTAATAAATCCGTGCTTTTTTTGCTTGCTCTTTAAAGTGAATAGTTAACTTAGCACCTTTCACATCATCGCGCTTGGCAAGATCAAACTTGGCGGTATGCCATTTATCATCTCTACCTTGATACATCACTTTGTCGATTTCGAGGTCACGCGTATCTAGTACCAGTGTTCTTGCTTGGCGGTTCTGCCAATCTAGCGTGTGTTCAACAAAACCTTCTAGCTGCTTATCTTCAAAGTCAACGTCTAGGTCTAAATGCAAGTGTGTGGTAATAACATCGTTAAGATTGGCGTAAGTGTGTTGGTCAACGGCTGCGTTTACATCAGCAGTGTGGACAAGGCCAGCCATGGCAAGGCTGAGCGTAAGTGCCGAAAGTTTCATCATAATGCTGCTCTTATAAAAAGAATATTCCCAATTAGAACGGCTAACATAACTAATTTCTAACCATTTAAACAGTATTAGCCGATGGGTTACGTAAAATGATGGGTAAGATGACGTTAATGCGTAAGTCAGGGCAATGCGCTACACTAGCGCCAGTTTAGTTAATATTGGCAAGGTGCTGCAGTGACTAGTTTGCAGTCTTATCACACTTTTTCGCTGCCGTCGGGTTGCGAGTCCCTTATTGTTATCACAGATCCACATGCGCTGGTTGAGCTCGATTTCAATCGTCCTTTCTTTTTAATTGGGGAAGGGAGTAATACCGTTTTTCTGGAAGACTATGCTGGAACCGTTATTAAGCTTGCGACCTTAGGTGTCGATATCGAGCAACAAGATGATGATTATGTCGTTACAGTCGCAGCTGGAGAAAACTGGCACCAGCTCGTTACAAAGCTGCTTGATAACGGAATTGATGGGTTAGAGAACCTCGCATTGATCCCTGGTACCGTTGGTGCGGCACCGGTACAAAATATCGGCGCCTACGGCGTTGAAGTATCACAATTTATCACCGCCGTTAGAGGGTTTGATATCGCCGAGCGGCGCTTCACGACATTAACAAATGCAGAGTGTGAATTTGGCTATCGAGATTCAGTCTTTAAACACCGCCTAAAAGATAAGTTCGTTATTACTGAAGTGACATTGACTTTGCCTAAACGTTGGCAGCCAACGCTAAGTTATGGCCCTCTACAAAGCTTGAGTGATACAGCAACCGCACAAGAGGTTTGTGAAGCGGTGATAGTTACTCGAAACAGTAAATTGCCCGATCCTGCGACGCTTGCAAATGCCGGGAGTTTTTTTAAAAACCCAGTGGTTGATAGGGCGTTTGCAGCTCAGTTGCAAAGTGAATTTCCAGAGATGCCAGCGTTTAATGTGGACAATGACCATGTAAAACTTGCGGCTGGCTGGTTGATTGACAAAGCGGGTCTAAAAGGTTGCCATCGCGGAGCTATTCGTGTGTATGAGAAACAAGCACTAGTACTTGTTCATAGCGGTGGCAGCACCGGTGAAGATTTAAAACAGTTAGTGAGCCATATTCAACAAACCGTTTGGCAAAAATTTGCTGTGTTACTCGAGCATGAAGTGCGCCTTATAACAAAGCATGGTGAATGTCAGTTGCAAAGTGTGGAATATCATGAAAAAGCCTGATCATAAAAAGCAAACGATTTTAGCGGCCTTGAACAAAGGAAAGTTTGTCTCAGGGCAGGAGTTGGGTGAGCAATTAGGTATTAGTCGCGCGGCTATTGCAAAGCATATTGCGGCGTTGCAAGAGATGGGCGTGGATATTTTTCGAGTCAATGGCCGCGGCTATAAACTCAATTATAGCTTACCGCTTATTCATCAAAGTAAGTTGAATACTCTATGGCAACAGCAGTTTCAAAGTGAGTGTCCAATCGAATATCAAGCAATTATAGACTCAACGAATAGCGAGCTAATGCGCCGTTTGCAGGACAAACAGAATATGGGCTCAGGCCATGTCTTGGTGGCAGAAATGCAGCAAGCTGGCAGGGGGCGCAGAGGTCGAGTATGGCAATCGCCCTTTGGTGCTAACCTTTATTACAGCTATTACTGGCAGTTTGACGCTGGCATGCAAGCGGCGATGGGCTTATCTATTGCTGTAGGACTTGCGGTATATGATGCGTTAAAGGTCCTTTATGGTATTTCCGTTGAATTAAAATGGCCAAACGATATATATCTCAACCAGCAAAAACTGGCGGGGATTTTGGTTGAGCTAGAAGGGCAGGTGGAAGGGCCTTGCCATCTCGTGATTGGGATTGGGCTAAATATATGTATGCCAGAATCTGCCTCTAAGCACATCGACCAAGCTTGGACAGATCTGCAAACGCACTTAGGCCAAATTGATAAAAATCAGTTAGTGGTGCAGCTCACTCACTCTTTGTCTGAGCGTCTTACGCAATATAAAGAGTCTGGACTGAGTGATATGGTGACCGAGTGGAATAGTCTAAATGTCTTTAAAGGTGACGCGGTGACCTTGAGTACAGGACAAAGAGAATGGCGTGGGATCTGTGAAGGCATAGATATGCAAGGCGGCTTATTGCTTAGGCAAGATGGTGAGCTTAAAGCTTTTTATGGCGGTGAAATTTCGTTAAGAAAGGTGATATCGTGAAACTGCTAATTGACGTAGGTAATACTGCAGTTAAATATGCGCTTGAGCATGAAGGCCGTATTAGTCCTGTAAAAGAAAGTGATATTGAATGGCAAAAGCTAACCGCAATTGTCTGCTCTCAGGTTGGTAAGGTGGCGGGATTACAGTGGGTGGAAAGTCGTGCCTCTGAGTTTGGTCTTGTGCTAGAGCAAGCACAAGTATCGGCAAGGCGAGCTGGGGTAACTTGCGCCTATCCTAGTTTTAAAAATTTGGGAATTGATAGGTGGCTTGCGGTACTCGCCGCGCATGCTCTATATCCAACACAAGATATTATCGTAATTGATTCTGGCACTGCGACCACGGTTGATGTAGTGACTGCACATGGGATACACATGGGAGGGTGGATTTTACCAGGTATCGATCTCATGATTTCCAGTATTACCGCGCGTGCAGAGCGGGTATTTTGTGATGAGAACACGCCTTTTGCCGCAGAATTTGCTAAAAATACACCAGAGGCGGTGAAAAATGGTGCGTTAGCCGCAACACTTGGGCTCGTACATAGTGCAAAACAGCAACTTAATAATGAGTCTGCGTTGGTATTGTGTGCAGGTGGATATGGCGAGTTAATAAAAAATCATATGGCGTCAGCGGTTTTTGATGACCTTTTGGTATTCAAAGGGCTGTCAGTTTGGTGGAAAAACCCACAATAACTGTAAAAATGTCATGGGATTGGCTTAAAACTGAGCGTTTGAACAATAAATTTAAATTTTTTTGCATATTCCTGTTGCATCAAGTCAATGGTTGCTCTAATATCTCGCCCCGTACTAAAGCAGTGCCGACTTAGCTCAGTTGGTAGAGCAACTGACTTGTAATCAGTAGGTCATCCGTTCGACTCGGATAGTCGGCACCATCTTTTTACCCTATCTTGTATAGGATGCTTTAGGAAAGAATTTTACGTGGAGGGGTTCCCGAGCGGCCAAAGGGATCAGACTGTAAATCTGACGGCTCAGCCTTCGCTGGTTCGAATCCAGCTCCCTCCACCACTTTATTCTTGACGGTTAGAGGTAGTTAAGAACAGGTTCCTAAAGCGGGCATCGTATAATGGCTATTACCTCAGCCTTCCAAGCTGATGATGCGGGTTCGATTCCCGCTGCCCGCTCCAGTTCGTCTGGCGTGCTGATATAGCTCAGTTGGTAGAGCGCACCCTTGGTAAGGGTGAGGTCGGCAGTTCAAATCTGCCTATCAGCACCAGTCTCCGAAGAATCTTCTCAAATACTTCCTTTGAATTGTCGAAAAAATATTTATAATAGACTGAATAATTCTAATCCACACTCGTCGTGGATTATTTTTATATGTAATCTAGATACACAAAACTTATAGGTTTCGTCATGGCAAAAGAAAAGTTTGAACGCGTAAAACCGCACGTAAACGTAGGTACAATCGGCCACGTTGACCACGGTAAAACAACTCTAACTGCAGCAATCACTAACGTACTTGCAAAAGTATACGGTGGTG
>NZ_JAKKCW010000024.1:0-50243 GCF_021728455.1 Pseudoalteromonas sp. L23
TATCAATCACAGGTCTAACATTGGCTTCAGCAAATACTATTGCTGGTGAAGATTTCGCAAGCTATGACACAGATGGCAACGGTGCTATTAGCATGAGTGAAGCAAAAGTAAATACAGCGCTTATCGAACAGTTTAAAGACTTAGATGTAAACGCTGACGGAGAACTAAACGAAACTGAGTTCTCTAACTTTAAAGGTTAATTTGCGACTAGAGCCGCAATGAGAGACGGGCATAGTGAGGAGAATGGCTATGAAACTTAGAACGGTATGTGCAACGACCATAGGTGTATTGGTGAGTACGATGGCACTGGCAGCAACCTTGTCATTTCAAGATGTAGACAAGGATAAAGACGGGCAGATCAGCCAGCAAGAAGCATCAGTATCGTCAACACTACTTGGTCAGTTCGAGAAGCTAGATGCAGACAAAAATGGTCAGCTAAGTGCTTCTGAATTCTCTAACTTTAAAGGCTAGGAGGTCACAATGAAAAAGTTAGCAACAGCAATTACAGCCGCCACAGTACTTTTTGCCGGCTCAGCAATGGCAGCAGAATTTAACGATTTTGACTTAGACAAAGATGGTTTTATTTCTAAAAGTGAAGCGTCACTGTCAGAATCTCTTGCTTCAATCTTTGATAAGCTCGACAGCGACGGAGATGGCAAACTGTCTGAGAAAGAATTTAATCAGTAAGCAAGTGGCAATCCAAAGCGCCACGCCTCCCCAAGCTCGACTTTGTGGTCGGGCTTTTTTATTTCGAGCTACTAGACAGCTTAAGATGTAGATAGGGAATAGATTAACTTAATTCATTGATCCAACGAAGCTCGCGGATCCATTTCTGCATTTTAGGAAAGCCTTGCTTTGGGCAAGTCATATTCCACGCACTGAGTAATGGGTAGCCGAATCCGTTTCCTTCCTTAAAAGCAATTACGAAGCTAGCGCTAGCGCCTTTATAGCCATCCTTATGTAATACGACCTCTAGAGGCAATCCAATATATTGGATTGCGGCAACCGACCAAGCAATGGCGGCCATTTCTTCGCCTTGCATGGCTTGTTTCTCTCGGCCATTTTTTAGGCCATTTTTATACACATCTTTATGAAGTTGGCCGCGGAATATTGGCTCGCATACGGCGATATGGCCAGCTTCGTGCAATATATCACCTGGATATCGCAATTTCTCATTATCAATATAGAGCGTGCCCATTACCGTTTTTAGACCCGGTAAAAACGTATTTTCCTCGACTTCATGAAATCGAAAAGGTAGCTGGATTTCGGTGAGAAAATCACAAATGCGTTTAGTATGCTCGTGCATGGTAATTCCTTTAATTGGCCAACTTACATTTTTAAGTGAGTTTAACCTAATGTTTCATTTGCGCAAATTACCATAAATTACAACTTATTATAGAGGTAGCTTGATCACCGCTAGCATCTCACCATCGTCTTCATTGATTCCAATTTCTTGAAAGCCAAAACTTGCGTAAAATGGTTTGGCAACGGGGTTACTTGGTACATAACAGATTTCTATGGTGGCAAGGTTTGGTGTCTGCTTGATTTCTTCGAGTGCGAGGGTGAGTGCTTTACGCCCAATCCCTTGTTGCTGAAATTGCTGATCAACCATAAAGCGCCAAATGGAGATGCGCTCTATACTCTCTTGTACCCACATTAGCATCCCAACAGCTTCATCATCTTGATAAATTGCGCGTGTGGTATAGCCATCATTAAATTTTGATTCCACGATGGAAAACATGTTGCAGGCTACCAAATCTTGCTGCTCAGGGCTGACATCTAAATCGCAAATGGCTTCGTAGTTTTGTTTATCAATGGCTCTTAGAGAGATATTCATCACGGCGTCCTTGTATTGTTATAGAAACACTATTTCAAATATGGTTGTTTTGGCAAGAGAAAGTTTGCTTTATTAGCCGCACAATCATTGACCGTTAAGCGCTTCTTCCCCACACTGGAAAGCACCTTCGGCTTTATGTCGTTTTGCCTAAAACAAGGACCTTGTGATGCAGCTTACCAGATTACTTAATATCTCCATTCCTATGATCCAAGCGCCAATGGCAGGTGTGCAAAATTGGCGCTTAGCGGTCGCAGCGACCAATGCCGGAATACTCGGCTCAATCCCTTGTGGGATGCTGAGTAAAGAGCAGGTCGTTGTAGAAATTGAGCATTTTAAAGCATATGCTTCAGGCCCATATAACCTTAACTTTTTTTGCCATGAGATGCCGGAGCCTGACCCTTATCAGCAAGACAAGTGGAAGAAAAAGCTGGCTTCATATTACGATGAGCTTGAGTTAACACCTACTGATGAAATGGGGATCTTAAGACGCCCATTTGATAGGGAAATGGCTGAGGCCATTGCGCCTTATAAACCTCCCGTGATCAGTTTTCATTTTGGGCTTCCTGATACTGAACTGGTCGAGCTCGTAAAATCGTGGGGGACGACTATTTTGTCTTCCGCAACGACCTTGGAAGAGGGAATATGGTTAGCTGAAAATGGTGCAGACATTGTGATAGCGCAAGGGATTGAAGCGGGTGGGCATAGGGCAACCTTCACCGAGACAAAACTTGAGTCTCAACTGCATACTCGACAATTAGTAACTATCCTTAGTGATGCGCTATCTGTGCCTGTAGTGGCTGCCGGGGGGATTGCTTCTCATCATGATGTTACTATGATGCACGAATTGGGTGCCTGTGGAACACAAATCGGCACCTGCTTCTTACTGTGTGATGAAGCAAGCACCTCTTTGGTACATCGTGATGCACTTAAATCACTGGCTGAGCCGTCTGCCGTGACCAATGTGTTTTCTGGTCGCCCTGCCCGTGGGATTGAAAATCGGCTAATGATAGATCTTAACTTCATTAACGAAGACGTACCGACTTTTCCATATGCATCAGCTGCTTTGACGCCATTGCGCGCTGCTGCTGAAAAGCAAGGATGCGGCGATTTTAGCCCCCTTTGGGCAGGCGTTAACCGCCAAGGTTGTATGGAAGTCAGTACACAAGAGATGGTAGAATATCTATGGAATGTTAAATAAAATATTTAAATTAACAAATTTGACACATTTCGAGTTTATGCTCTAGCGTTTTATGACAAGGCCAACTCTGTTGTGCCTTGCTCTTTGTTACCTACGTAAGTCGATTATTTGCTTGGGTGACGTATTCGTTATGACAATAATAAACACGGAGTCGTGCATGAGACATTCTATTTTAACCGCAGCGTTATTTGCCTCTTTTTCATCACTGGCAACCCCTACTTGCCCAAGTATTACCGCATTAGAAACCCATTATGCTGCACCTAATATGGTCAAGCGTAGCTTTTCTAGCTCGTTTAACAAATACTTATCTTGGTTGCCGAGTTACCATATGGTGCACGATCAAGTAACCGCTGCCGGTGCTTCAACTCAGATCACTGCTAAATTTGACTACGGTAGCATCACTCATAAAGACTTGGAATTCGAGTCGGTGGAGTTTTACTACCGTGCTGAGTCGGACACAAATTGGCAGTATCTTGGTGAGCAAACAACCAATGGCGATGGCAAGGCGTTTATCACCTTGCCCGAGTTATCGGCAGGTCAGTATCGTATATATGCAGGCGTACCAGCTGATGGCACCGGTGCACAAGGTTATGTCACGGTTGTTGAGCCAGGCACTCAAGCGGTCCTGTTTGACATCGATGGCACATTAACCGAATCCGATGCCGAGCAAATTGGCGACTATACCGGAATAGATCATGCCGACCCCAAAGATGGCGCTTATGATTTAGTTCGTCACTATCTTGATTTGGGCTATCAACCCGTATTTTTGACAGCCAGAGTGTATTGGTATGCTAAAGGGACGCGCGGTTGGTTAAATTGGATGGGCTTACCGCAAGGCTTTCTACGCACATCACTCAGTAATGAAACCAGTTTGTTTAAAACAGCAGAATATAAAACTGCGGAGATTAATCGCTTAAAGGCGCAGGGCATTGATGTCGTTCGTGCTTATGGTAATGCCAAAACAGATGCTGAAGCCTTTATCAAAGCCGGGATCCCAGCTTCAGAGGCGTTTACTATTGGTTCTGATGCCGGGTATTACGGTACCACAGCTATTACCGGCAATAGTTACCAAGTGCATTTAGGTGAGCTCACAACTTATCCTTATGCTGACTGCTTGTAGACCTTATCCTCGATTGAATCTAATTTTTAGAAATTCTCAAAAGGAGCCGTATTTTGGCTTCTTTTGGGGGTACCCTGTGCGTGCTAACCTCTGGGCCTAGGTACTAACTTACACTGCCATTATTTACTTTTGTTTACGTAACATTCATCAAAATTTCATTTTTCACACTATTCTGGCTTGACCTCTGACCATTGTAATCTAAAGTTTATTTGTTACTAAATTGTAATAATTGGAGCAAGTACATGAAAAGGTTAATTCTCAGCGCCCTGCTTGGGTTGCTATCGATCGTTACCTCTCCCGCCCACAGCGGTGAGGAATTAGAGTATCCCGTGGTATTAGTTCACGGTCTGTTTGGTTTTGATAATCTGCTCGGAGTAGATTATTTTTATCGCGTACCACAAGTGATCCATGATGAAGGAGGGCAGGTTTATGTTGCAGAAGTATCATCAGCCCATAATTCAGAATTGCGTGGTGAGCAACTACTAGAGCAAGTTGCGTTGGTTCGAGCATTAACGGGTAAAGACAAAGTTAATTTAATTGGTCACAGCCAAGGCGCGCAAACTATTCGCTACGTTGCCTCAGTTAAACCTGAGTGGGTGGCCTCAGCGACTAGTATTGGTGGCGTAAACTGGGGTAGCCGTTTTGCTGATGTTGTTCGCGGTGGAGTAGACAATGGTTCATTTTCGGAGCAGTTTTTAGCGTCGCTTGCTAACGGCCTTGCGGGGTTAATTGATTTGCTATCTGGTAAAGCCACCGCACCAAAAGACGCACTCGAAGCACTAGGTGCTTTGACCACGGCTGGCACATTAGCATTTAACCAAAAATACCCAGAGGGTGTGCCAAGTCATTATTGTGGCGAAACGCAAAGTCTAGCGAGCAATGGCGTGCATTATTTTTCATGGAGTGGCAGCAAAGCATGGACCAACGTATTTGACCCCGCTGACAACGCACTTGCACTGTTCTCTCAAGTTTTTGATGAGGCCAACGACGGCCTAGTATCAGCTTGTTCTAGTAATTTAGGTCAGGTGATCAATAACCAATTCAAAATGAACCATTTAGATCAGGTAAACCACACCATTGGTATTCATCACTTGTTCGAAACAGACCCATTAACCGTTTATCGCCAGCATATTCGCCGCTTAAAAGGTTTGGCGCTATGAAAAAGTGGGGCCTTTTGCTAATCATTTTGACTATGCTGTCGCTGGTTTATATCGAGAGTGAACAGCAAGAGACGCCGCGTCATGTTCCCCGGTTCGCGGAGTTATCTGAGCTGAAAAATGATGCGCATAAGGTCCCACAACCCACAAGGAGTGCATCTGTAAGCGTACATTGTGAGACCATTAATAAACAGCATAAGCATCAAATCGACGATTGGCTTTTTGAGCTACAAAACCATAACCAAGCCGAGCAGTGGCAAGCTTATCTGGAATTATTACCACAATGCCTTCACGAAGTTGCAGGTCTCTACGTGCAATTTAAGCAGGCCTTAATTGATGTGGATACGCATCTTAATCTACTAGAACGTGTTGAGCTGCTACACGCACTGCAGCGGCAATTTTTTACGGATGAAGTGATAGCAGTTTGGTTTGAAGATGCTAATGCGTGGGATACGCAAGCTTTGAGTCGCTGGCAAATTTTGTCAGACGCATCTATATCTGAATCGCAAAAGCAGCAATTAATTGAGACGCATATCAGTGGGCTTCCAAAGCGTGAACAAGTGTTATTTCAAACCTCAGCCCAGTTACACACCCTAAACGCAAACTGGCAGCAAAAACACTATAACGAACTAAGTGCTGAATATGGCGATAAAGCCGCAACTCGTATACTTGAAGTCCAGAAGCAACAACAGCATTGGCAGCAAAAACTACAAAGCTTTATGCTGCAAAAGCAAAATATTCTAGCCGAGCTTGGTGATAGCCAAATCGCAAAAGAAAGAGTCGAGTTACTACTCAAACAAACCTTCACGGAGAACGAGCAAAAGCGAGTTGCTGTATTGGTTAAGTGATAATTTTTTAGTTATTGATAAGATGTATAGGCCGGTTACATGGAGCAGCCGAACCAGCAGCCATGAGCCCATCTTGATAACTGGTCAATACAATCAAACAAGCAGTAAAACATGAAAATTGAACCAAACCTGTGGCAGCTTTATTTACAAGTATATTTTCAACCGTTACGGCCAACCCGCTTTGATACACGGGGCGCTATCTTGAGCCTTTGGAATCCACATGGAAAGGTACTTTGTAAAGATGAAAATCAGCGCTTATCACGATTTTGGCAAGGGGCTTTACAGCGCGCAAATGTGCCTTATCAGTTGCTGTGGGGCGGTGATCAGCAAATGCAATATCGAGAGTTAAGTGTTTATATAAAGTGTGATTTAGCATCGGGGTTTCGGTGGGCGGCACGATTAAACCAATTGGGACTTTATTTTGTCGAAAATAATCACTTGCACCTCTATAACAGTAGCGATAAAGCACAAAGCGATGTGGTGACGGATAAGTTCGCATCTCGGCTTTGCTTTGTAGCATTGCCTAAAAATAACTCTGGATGTCTAGCTGCGCGAGGCGCTGTTTAGCCGTTTAATAACAGGGCTATCGATAAAGATAATGCTCAGTTGAGAGAACGAGTGAAGAGGCGATTCAATCAAGTCGCCTCACGCCGTTTCACCGATTTCTTCATCCACCAAGCTTTTTATTTCCTGCCTCACCCACTGGTGGATTGGGCTATTGTGATGAATGAGATGCCAAAATTGTTCAACTTGAAAATCGGCAGTGTGGAACGGTAAATCGGCTACCGTGATGTCATAACGTCTACTTAAATGAGTGACCAGACGCTTTGGTAAAGTGGCAATCAGATCCGTGTTAATCAATAACTCCGGCACCATCGAAAAATGTGGCAAAGATGCCACTACTTCTCGCTGAGCACCCAACCTTTTTAGCTCATGATCCATATCCGTTTTGCACAAGCCATTACCAGAAACGATTAGATGTCGGCTCTGGCAATAGCGCGCTAACGTCATGGGCTGATGAGCCCATTGATGCTGACAACACATTACTATGGCATAATTATCATTAAATAAACGCTGTTTAAATACGTTGGTAGGTGTCTCATCTGTGGAATACAGTAATAAATCCGCCACCTTTTCCAAGTAGTCATGAAGCGGTATAAACGAGTTGTAAGACACAATTTGTAATTTCAAATTTGGAGCTCGCTGTTGAAAGCGCGCCAACAATTTCGGCACAATCATCATCATTTCGAAATCCAGCGCCCCTATAGTGAACACGCCCGAGTATTGCAGAGGGTCAAACTCATCATCCACCAACATATGACGAATTGTAGTGAGTGATAGTTCCAGTTCGCTACGAAGGCGCTCGCCTTTTGCAGTTAAACGGTACTCATTTTTCACCTTTACCAACAATGGATCACCAAATTGCTTTCGCAAGCGCATCAGGGCTCGGCTCACTGCTGGCTGGCTCATGTTTAATGCATGAGCGGCTTGACTAATATGCTTGTGGATCAACACCTTCTCTAAGATCGTTAACAGATTTAAGTCAATACTGCGTAGATTCAACTCAGGTACACCCATGCCATCACCGTATAAAATTATGCGTAAATGATCTACATACTATAACAAACATGCATTTTTGATATGTTTGTTTTTGTTTTATCTTTTTTTCATCTTATTGAGGAGAGAAAAATGAAACTACCCACCCTAGCTTTAACCCCTATTGCTGCTGCAGTGTTTACTTTTAATGTCAGTGCGATAGGCCATGACCATAATAACCAACACGCGATTTTATTCCCTGGTGAAACGGCTCAACTCGAAGTTGAACCATCAGCAAAGCACTCGCTAAAAATCGGCCAAAAAATCAATAACCTTTATGAACGCCAGTTTGATGACAGTAAATTCACTGTACAGAAATTGGGTAAAAACACCTACTGGATCGGAGTAAATTACTACAACGCTACCGTTGTGGTGTCCAAAGACTCGGTGTTGCTGATTGACCCTCTTGGTGATGGTCGTATTGATGCGCTGTTTCGAGGTATTCAATCCATCACCAATAAGCCGATCACTGCTATTATGTACTCTCATTATCACCTAGATCATGTAGGTGGAGGTAATCAACTTATTGACTTAATTAAGAAAAATTACCCAAGGGTGGGGCGTGTCCGTGTTATCGCGAGTCAAACCGTTGCTGACAAGATCAACCTTCACGCTGAATTGAACGAAAACGGTGTGAGAACCCCTAAAGTTCCTGCACCAAATGAAATGTACGATTTGAAAAGAGCTAGAACGGTCAAATTTGGCTCAATAAGGCTGAAGATGATGGCACCAGAAGGTTCTGGTCACACACCGGATAACACGATGATTCTAATTCCAAGCGATCGCGTGCTGCATTTCGCTGACATGATTAACCCTGATCAGCTGCCGTTTTACAATTTTGCGGGAGCGGAAGATTTCCATGGTTACGAAGTGGATCTACAAAATCTTCTGAGGAAACCGCTCAGTAAGCACTGGAACTTTATTAATGGCGGTCATGGCAATATAGGTTCAAAAAAGGACGTAAAAGATCTGCTGGAATACATTGCTGATGTTAGAACGGAAGTCGGTAAACAATTAGAAGTTGCGCCCTACACCCCAGTTTTTAGTGACGGCAACCACTTCATTTGGTTCAAACGCTGGCAAGAAGAGATCATCAATAATGTGCATTCCGAGCTAGCGAACAAATATGGGCACATGTATGGTTTCGATTCAGGTGCGGTGGAAACCCACGCAGCCATCATTTTGGCTGATATGATTGATCATTAAGTTCACTCGGCGCGCTAAGCGCCGATTTTTTGTGCATCAACTAAATTGAAGAACTGGCTCTCTACCTATTACATAAAGCCAACTACCCATGGCCAGTCAGATAAATTATCAACCATATTTGTCTACACGAGGGTCTCTAGTACCTGAAACTAATTTACAAATTGTCTGGTGAAAACACTGCGGGCATGTGGTGCGAAAACGCATGTTAGCTATATTTTGACCTTAGTAGATGTGCAGCACGAATAAAAAACAGGGCCTAAATCAGGCCCTGTTTGCTCTACTTAATTGGTTTATTTTAAGTCAAAGCGGTCTAGTTGCATTACCTTCACCCAAGCGGCGATAAAATCGTCTACAAACTTCTGTTTGGCATCGTCCGATGCATAGACTTCGGTAATTGCGCGAAGCTCAGAGTTAGAACCAAAGATTAAATCAACCGGTGTTGCCGTCCATTTTATCTCTCCAGTTTTACGGTCACGGCCTTCGTATAAGCCTTCTTGCCCCTCTACCTTTGACCATTTAGTCGACATATCTAGCAGGTTAACAAAGAAGTCGTTGCTCAACTGACCTGGTTTGTCAGTAAATACACCGTGCTCTGCGCCTTTGTAGTTTGCGTCTAAGCTACGTAGGCCGCCTAATAGTACCGTCATTTCAGGTACAGATAAGTCCAGCATATTGGCTTTGTCTACTAACATTTCAGTTGGTGACATAAACGCTTCATCACTGTAATAGTTACGGAACGCGTCTGCCTTTGGCTCCAGATAGCTAAATGATAAGACGTCCGTTTGTGCTTGTGAGGCATCGGTACGGCCCGGTTTAAACGCTACATTTACTTTGTAACCTGCGTCGTTTGCGGCTTTTTCAACTGCTGCAGAACCACCTAATACAATCAAGTCGGCAATAGAGACTGCTTTTTTGCCAGCGCGCTTATTAAAGCGGGTTTGAATGTCCGTCAATGTAGCTAGCACTTTGTTTACTTCGTCAGGGTTGTTTACCTCCCAACTTACCTGAGGCTCGAGGCGTAAACGGCCACCGTTTGCACCACCACGCATATCAGTAACACGGTGGCTAGATGCTGCCGACCATGCCGTTCTGATCAGTTCTTGCTTTGTTAGACCTGAGTTCAAGATTGATTTTTTCAGTGCGCTGATGTCCTTGTTATCAATCATCTTGTAATCCGCTTTTGGAATTGGATCTTGCCAAGTCAGTACTTCGCTTGGTACTTCTGAACCCACATAACGGGCTCTTGGACCCATATCACGGTGGGTCAATTTGAACCAAGCCTTCGCGAACGCCAACTCATATTGCTTTGGATCTTTGCGGAAGCGTTCAATGACCTTACGATATTCAGGGTCAAATTTTAATGCTAAATCCGTGGTGAACATTATTGGTGCATGGCGTTTACCTTCAATGTG
Source organism: Pseudoalteromonas sp. L23 (assembly GCF_021728455.1). NCBI lineage: Bacteria > Pseudomonadati > Pseudomonadota > Gammaproteobacteria > Alteromonadales > Pseudoalteromonadaceae > Pseudoalteromonas > Pseudoalteromonas sp. L23. Next base: position 10,375 of record NZ_JAKKCW010000024.1, read on the forward strand.
GGCGTCTGGCACTAGGTTTGCCGCAGCTTTGTTGTCAGGGATCCATTGGGTCGCACCTGCTGGGCTTTTTGTCATTACCCAGTTGAAGTTCATTAGGTTGTCGAGATAATTGGTTGACCATTGAGTTGGTGTGACCGTCCAAGCCCCTTCTAAACCGCTTGTTGTGGTGTCTGCACCTTTACCCGTGCCGCATTTATTTTTCCAACCTAGGCCTTGTGCTTCAATCTCTGCTGCGGCTGGTTCTTTACCCACACAATCAGACGGCTTTTTCGCGCCATGTGCTTTACCAAAGGTGTGACCACCCGCGATAAGTGCGACCACTTCTTCGTCGTTCATGGCCATGCGACCAAATGACATGCGAATATCTTTTGCGGCAAGTAATGGGTCTGGTTTACCGTGTGGGCCTTCAGGGTTGACATAAATAAGTCCCATTTCAACTGCTGCCAATGGGCCCTTTAGTTTACCTTTTTTGTCACGACGCTCGTCTTTTAAGAAAGCATCTTCTGGCCCCCAATAAACTAAATCAGGTTCCCAATCGTCTTGACGGCCACCGGCGAAACCAAAGGTCTTAAAGCCCATTGACTCAAGCGCAACGTTGCCCGCTAAGACCATTAAGTCTGCCCACGATAGGCTACGGCCGTATTTTTGTTTAATCGGCCACAATAATCGTCTTGCTTTGTCTAAGTTCGCGTTATCAGGCCAGCTGTTTAACGGATCGAAACGTTGTTGGCCACCTGCCGAGCCACCACGGCCATCGTGTACACGATAGACCCCAGCGCTATGCCATGCCATACGGATCATAAAGGGACCATAATGACCCCAGTCGGCAGGCCACCAGTCTTGCGAATCAGTGAGTGTTTGCTCAATGTCTTTTTTGACTTGCTTAAGATCTAGTTTGCTAAATTCAGCGGCATAGTCAAAGCTTGCGCCATAAGGGTTGGATTCTGGGCTGTGTTGTCTTAATGGGCTTAGGTTTAGTTGTTCTGGCCACCAAAATTGGTTGGTTTTCGCTTCGCTCATTGCAGCAAAGCTCGGGGCTGATAGCGTTGTTGTTACTGCGAGCGCTACGGCAGACAACATCGTTCTAGATTTTCTATTCATGGGGTTTTCCCTCGTAATTAAAGTGTGTCTCAAACTGCGTGTTAAACTTTAGTTCACAAATTAAAAAGAGAAAATCCAGAAAAACAAATTGGTATGTTCGGAAAAATAAATCGATAAAAAATCTAACTTATCAAAGTGTTATATTTATTTTCTATAGCAAGAATATTTTTGAAGTAAAACTTTAATTTAGTCTTTTGCAATAATTGGCTTAAAACAGAAAGCTTGTAAGATCATATTGAATTTTGGTAGCTAGCTAGGTGCACAAAGATAGTGCTTAATAGTCTCGTAATTGTATTGGGTATGAAAAAATATACGGCGGAGTAATGAGTCCTACTCCGCTTTATTCGCCAATATTGAAAATAGCAATGGAACTTGATGCCCTTTACTCAATAACTGAAAGCCTTGTCCAGACACTGCCTCTAAACCTTCAAAGCAGTTATATGGACTAAAAGGGTGCTCATCGAAGTGGGTAATTGTAAGACCAGCTTGCATTAAGGACTGCATCACTTCGGCGATTGAGTGTGGCCAAGTCGCAATGGTTTGTTTGCTATCTTGGTGGTTTTCGGTATAGGTTGATTCTTCGCTAATATCAGGCTGAGTTTGTGGGAAATAAGGGTAACCCAAATGAAGGTCAATGCTTGGGTGAAACTCCACGAAACAAAACTGACCGCCGGGCTTCAATGCACGGGCAATAGTGGCAGCCCACTGAGATAAATCTTGCAACCAGCAGATGGTGCCATAGGATGCAAAGACAATGTCGAATTGTGTGGTATTCTCAAGCCCAAATTGCGCGATATCCTGACAGATAAAACTGGCATCAAGCCCAGTTTGCTGAGCCAATGTATTTGCTCGGGTAATGGCTTCTGTCGAAAAGTCGACACCTGTTACCTTAGCCCCCAGCCTTGCGAATGACAGGCTATCTAAGCCGAAGTGACATTGTAGGTGAAGCAGACTCTTGCCTGATACATTACCAAGTAGCTCACATTCTATGGGATTGAGTGAAGAGGTACCTTGTAAAAAGCGATTGACGTCATAAAACTCAGAGTCAAAATGTGCCTTGGCTCGTTCTTCCCATGCCGCACGATTGAGAGAGACATAATCCATATTGAATTCCCTATTTTTGTGGATTTTCTTTAACAATAAACAAGTTAGATAAATTAGTAAAGAAACCGAGGCAAGGCTGCCCCGGCTTGGTTGGGATCCTGTTTATTTCTTCGGATCGTGCTTGTCGAACCACCACTGAATATAAGCCACTTTGTTTAGCAGGTTGGATGGCCTTTTGGTGATTCCGTGTGAGGCATCTGGAATTCTGACCATAGCTGTTTCTACACCTTGTAGCTTAAGCGCCTGATAATACTGCTCGGTTTCTGAAATTGGCGTACGATAATCCGCTTCACCTGTCAGTAGCATGGTTGGGGTTTTTACATTACCCACATAGCTAATAGGCGAGCGTTTCATATAATGTTCCATGTGCTCCCATGGTTTTCCTGGGAACCAGTAGTCCGCAAAAAATGGATAGAAATCTGCAGTTAATACAAAGCTATACCAGTTAATCACCGGCTTTGCTACGACCGCTGCTGCGAATCTATCCGTGTGACCGACAGTCCACGCAGTGAGTACGCCGCCACCTGAACCGCCCGTAACAAACAAGCGGTCTTTGTCTATATAGCCTTCGCCAATCAGGTGATCGACACCTGTCATTAGGTCGTCAAAGTCATGGCTTGGGTAGTTATGGTGGATAGTTTGAGCAAACTCTTTGCCGTAGGAGTCGCTGCCTCGTGGATTCATGTAAAGCACGACGCTGCCTTGGGCGGCAAAAAGTTGTACTTCGGCGCTAAAATGTGGGCCATAGTTTGCAACTGGGCCACCGTGGATCTCAAGTACGAGCGGATACTTTTTAGATTTATCGAACCCTGGAGGGTAGGCGACCCAAGCTTGAATTGGCAGTTGATCATGTGTCGACTTTAGCCAAACTTCTTCAACTTTTGCCAGTGTTTTATCGCCAAGGGCATCTTCGTTAAGCTTTGTAATTGGTCTTGGCTCGCCGCGTTTTACAATTGCGACATCGGCAGGGCGCTGGGTATCTGCAAGTGTAAAAGCCACTAGTCCACGATCACTGATGGCATAGTCACCACCTGAATAGGGGCGACCAAAACTAACACTACCAATGGCATCCGTTATCTGCTCAAAACGCCCTTTTAACGGCTGGTAGCCAAGTGTGGTTTTCCCTTCACTGTCGTAACTTACATAGACACCACGGCTGTTGGCGGCCCAAGTGACAGAGGCAAGGCTTCTATCTAAATCGGCTGCATAGGTTTTGGTTTCGCCGGATTTGAGATCTTTGACATAGAGTAGGCTATTCTCGTAATTGGTTTTTTTATCATCATAACCAAGGTAAGCCAGATAGCGGCCATTAGGTGACACCTCGGGGTGATTATCTGGGCCAACTCGGTCAGTTACCGCTGTGATTTCGAGCGAGTTTAGGTCTAGCTTATAGACTTCGCTGTTGGTTGGGTTTAATTGGTTATCCTTGTGGCGATTAGCCGAAAAATACAGTGCCTTTGCGTCATCAGCAAAACTCAGTTCGCCGCCATGATCAAAGTTGCCTGAGGTTAACTGTTTTGCGTTGCCACCGTTGGCGTCAATTTTGAAAATATGATTAAAGCCCGGTTCGGTATAACCAGCACCGTCGGCGCGATAATATACCTCATCGATAAATACGGGTGGTTTTGCCCATTCTGCCCCCTTGGGTTTTCCTGTAACAGATACCGGTGGTGCCTTTTGGCTGGGAACAAACTGGCTAAAGTATAAGCTTTTACCATCTGGTGACCAATGTAGTCCTGATGGTCCATGAGCTAAATTGCTGATCTTGGCAATGGCACCGGTTGCTAACCATTTCACATAAATTTGGCTGCTACCGTCGCGAGTAGAAACAAAAGCGATGCGATCATTACTAGGCGACAGCACAGGAGAATAATCCATGTGCAATCCAGAGGTAACTGGCTGCATTGCGTTGGTAGCAAGGTCTACAGACCAGATATTACCGACTTTTCTATCACTTTTTATATCCATGCGGTTGCGCACGAAGAAGACTTTGTCACCGTCATTGGTGATGTCAATTTGATTAGCATATTCAAGATTAAATATATCGGTTGGCTCAAGCGATGCGGCTTGCACAGCGCAAGCTGAGCTCGCAATCGCGACGCCTGCTAGAAAGTATTTCATGACTCATCCTGTTTCTAATTATCATTTCCACTATGCGCGATATTGCAGCTTAATCAACTCTTTGCGGTGAACAAATTAAAAGTCTATAAAAAAGTGCTTTACCTCAACTTAGCTTGCGGTTTTATCGTTGCCAGCAGTTAACGAAATTTATAATGAAGAGGATGATATGTACTTAGAACACGTAAATTTGGTAGTTAGCGACCTAGAAGAGGTGCTTCACTTTTATCGCGCCGCATTTCCTCACTGGAAAGTTAGAAGCAAAGGGCAAGGCGAGTGGTACGGCAAAGCACGAACATGGCTGCACTTTGGTGATGACTATCATTATATAGCGTTTAGCGATCACGGTGAGGGTCACAACAGAGCACTCGAAGGTCACCAAGTCGGCTTGGCACATTTTGCCTATGTGGTTCAAAGTATCGAGCGTGTCGTTAATAGGCTAACCGAAGCGGGTTATGCGGTCGATAAAGTCGGGGCGCAGCATCCACACCGAAAAAACGTTTACTTTATTGATCCAGCTGGATATGAAATTGAGTTTGTGGAATATATGAGTGATCTGCCTTCTGAGCGTAATAGTGATTAACTTGCTAAGAAGCGTAAGTGTTACCCATGTTATAGCTATAGCGAGTGGTTAGAATGAGGGAGATCTAGTGTTTTTAAAAACAAATGATCCGCCCTCATTTGGTGAGCACAGCTCTGTTATTACTTAACCTGAGGTTTGGATAAGGAATGAGCTAACTCATTGTTTTTTAATCACCTTAAACTATCTTCTTATCTAGCCAGAGAGTTTTAGGGATAACTCCGCTCTCGCGTCCTGCTACCGCCCTGGTACCTACATCCTTGTAGGCAAGGCAAATTTACGCACCAATAGCTGGCTATTGGAAGTGAATTCAACGCAGTTAGCGCTAAAACTGGCTGCTAGAAAGGCATTAATTATCCGAAGCTCAGGTTACTTTAGCAACCCAAACTTCTCGTCATTTACCCACTCACCGTTAATTTGGAAGTTATGTTTTAGCGTGCCTTCAAGCTCAAATCCTAGTTTTTTGAGTAAATGGTGAGAGGCATGATTTCCTTGGGTAACGGTGGCGATGAGCTTGTGGTAATTACATTCGTGCAAGGCAAAATCAATGACGGCTTTAGAAGCTTCAAGGGCGTAACCCTTTCCTTGAAATTTGGGAGAGAGCATAAAACCTAACTCGGCCTGTTGAAATGGGGCCCACATACTTAAAAATCCGTGTAGCCCGATTGGGGTCGCTGTGGCCGTTTCTTCAATCACTAAGGTGAGCCAGGTGTTATCTTCTTTGTGCCACTGCCCAAGTCCGGCGCTTAAACCACGGTTAAACTTTTCACGCAGCGTAGCTTCATCGGTAATCTCACCGACAAAACGCATGACATCTGGTTGTTGATGAAGTTCTGCCCAAAGCGACCAATCTGTATTAAGTATAGGTCTTAAGGTAAGTCTACTCGTATTTATTTGAATCATTATTCTAACTTTTATTTGCCGTAGCTGGAGTATTCTAGTTTAGTCTTTATGCTAACCACAAAATGTACTAACCTCAACTTGTGATTGACTTGTGGTTGTTTCTTTTCTGTTTGCTTTTTGTTTCTTTTTTGTGTACGTTTTGGGTGTTGGATTTTTTCTGACGCATACATACATTTTAAACACTTAAAGGAGTAAATGTGATAAATTTTAAAGTTATAGGGGCCGCACTCTTATTAGGGGCTTGCAATGTACAAGCTGCAGTAGTGGACACTTTTTCTTGTGATACATGTACTGAACAACAAGCTATAAACTTAGCAAGATCAAAAGCGCCGCCACTACATTGTTATTGGAATAATGAACCAGGAACAATACCAGGTGTCGATGATCAAGTGTGTGATGGTTCAGCAAAAACATTTATTATTGCTAACCCTGTTGCTCGACAAAGTTATAAATTCCGAGTTCAATCTATACCTAACGGTCATCTTGAGAAAATAGTTCGCGTTAATAATTTAACCCTAAGTAATGATGAAATCACCATGCTTAATAAGTTTTACGAACTAGATTCAGAATTTTATAGTGTAAGTAACTTTTCAATCCCAGGACAAGACTTAAATCAGAATTCGGGTTTTACTACTCGTGAGAGTCTTGAAACTTTGATAGGTCCTATGCGGCTAACCGATGGAGACCAATGCGCCGGGCATCCAAGTAAATATTTAAAATCAACCAGAGCCCAGGAGCAACTGTACAATCAGCTGGCTGCTAAGGTGTATGCGGACATGAACGGGCAAAATTGGAGCGACTATACTACGGAAACCAGATTGGCTGGAGGGGGGATTAATTTAGAGTTAAGGCGAGGCCTAGGTTTAAATATCTCATTGTCCCATAACAAAAGACAAGTTCACGCCAATACCGTTTGGGATGAGAACAACAGGTTGGTTTTTGATGTTACATATAAAGGGCAATATACTATAGGTACCCAGAATAAGCTTCTGCTTGATTTTAAAGTGGCAAGAGGTGTTAGTAGAATCGATGGTCTATCGTTAGAATACTGGTCTTTGAAAAAAGTAGATTTAACTAAAGAGCCTAACGTGAGTGAGTGTATGAAGGAATACATCGACTCAATAGCAGAGAAAAGTGTAACTGTTCCTGGAAGACCCCCTGGTGATTACGATCCTCCTGGTGGAGATCCTAGTCGGTTATGCACTAAGCGTGTGACTGCTTACTCTTGCACACCTTGGAGCTGTTTACGTCAGGAGTTTTTGGTGCCAAATCAGTGTTAGCTTAGCATTTTGAGCTTGTAGACTTTGATAAATGGCACCGTCTTGATTGGATAAGGCACACCTTTTACCATTGAATGAGCTTTTGCTAAAGATCTAAGGCATTAAACGCAGTATGTTTAATGCCTTTTTAACTAATCGTCACTCGTAAGTGTATGGTTTTTCGAGAGTGGACTAGTTTGTTGTGGTATTGACATTCAACTACTCTGTTTTATTAAACATGTACCGCCAGACTATCACAAATTATTGATTTATCACGTTTCTTATTTCTTCGATTAAGGCAATGCTCGCCTCGTTGTCACCGTGAACGCATAAGGTGTCGGCGCGTAAGGCAAGTGATTTCCCGCTTGCAGTTGTAACACTGCCTTGCTGATGTAATTGCTTAACTTGCGCAAGTAGCGCTGATTTGTCATGCACTGCGCCCGCTTCAGAGCGGGGAGTCAGTAAGCCTTCATCGGTGTACAGTCTATCGGCAAAGGCTTCAAAAATCAGTGATACATTATAGTCATCGGCGAGTTGTTGGTGACTTGTTTGTTGCGCAGTGGCTAGCACCATCAACTTAAGCTCACTTGGATAGTGTGAAATGGCCTTGATAACACAGCTTAATATCCTTTGTGACTTCATCATATCGTTATAAAGTGCGCCGTGTGGTTTTACATAACTTAGCGTCAAGTCTTGCACCTTTGCCATCCCTTCAATTGCGGCAATTTGGTAATGTAAGGCGTTGATGATCTCTTGCTCAGAGAGCTGCATTGAGCGGCGGCCAAACCCTTGGCGGTCTGGGTAGCTTGGATGTGCGCCAAGCGTCACTTGATGTGTGTTGACCAGCTTTAGTGTTTGCGCGAGTACATCAGGATCTCCTGCGTGAAAACCACAAGCGACATTGGCCATGTCGATATGTGGCATTACGTGTTCGTCTAACCCCATTTTCCAAGCGCCAAAGCTTTCACCCAAGTCGCAATTTAATAACATGCTTATTTCCTACTTCGCTACTGCAAGCTCTAAATCTTGTCTATCTGTCACCAATAAATGGTGTAGACTATTCATAATACAAAACTCAGGTGCCGCTTTTGCTATGGCTAACTGAGCTGTTAGGCTGGAACCCCAAAAAACCGGAAGCTGGCCCTCTTTACAAATCAATGGCTCGCCAAAATTGGGCTTGCTAAGATCTTTGATACCGACCTCATTAGGTTCACCAAAATGAAGTGGCAACGCATAGGGAAGTCGGCTCAGTGTTGCCGCTTGAATGGCACTAATAAGATTTTGCTTGGTTAATGGGCGCATCGCCAATATTTGATTCGCCTCGTACTTATCTACTGAGTTGCAAGGCAAATTACTGATGTAGAGTGGTAAAGGCGTGGTTGGATTCGCTGATGGCGGGTTTATTCCATACTGCGCGAGTAAGTTATCAAAAGAAAGATAACTGGCAAAAGCAAAGGTAACTAAATCGTCGCGCCAGTGCTCTTCTATATTATGGCATTCTTGGGCGAGCTGGCCATGCTTTAAAATCTGATACTTGGGGAGGTGGTAGCGAATGTCTATATCTTTCCCCAAAGTGTCAAAGTTAAAATTACCCGGCTCGCTGGGCGGAATAATTAGCTTGCAAACAGATTGATTACTCTCACAAAAGCGAAAGAATGAATATGCTTCGCTTTGTGGCAAAATAATCACATTACACTGTGTGAACCCAGGCACGAACCCTTTAGTAGGGCCCGTATAATCACCATCCTTGATCAATTTTCTTATTGCATGTGGTGCACTTAAAGAAGCACTGGGATCCATAGATTCCTCCAATTAGTGGTTTACTGTAACAGGCAGTGAACCTTCCGCATTCGCTATTCCTAAAATCACTTTGGCCAGCGCCGTGTAGGCAGGCCCAGCTACTTTTTTATCATGATTTACGTCTACATTATAAGCATAACTTGCTAATACTGCGTTACTAAGAGGGCCAAAGGTACTAATTTCGTATGGTGCTCTTAGGCTGATAAATAGCTGCTTTTTACCCAGTTTCTGACCATATTGCAGTAATGCTTTCAGCGCCTCAGGTTGTACATTACGCGCCACCCCATGCTCTCGTAACTTTTTTACATCGTCCATGCCGCCAATTTCTACCGCACTTTGTGGTGGGGATGCATGTGCGGCGATTATCACATCGGCCTGTTTAATTGCATCATGTGCAATGTTTGGGTCGTAGGCTTGTAGGCTTGTACAAGAAAGTGTGAGCGAGTTTTTGCTGTATGTTTGTAACGCTTGCTCTAGTGCAAAACATTTTTGTCTGTCAGGCATGATAAGGTGAACAACTTGAGCGTTACCTCTGAGCGGCAATACACCATCGTTTTTTACTTCGGTGATAGCTGCTAGTGCAAGCTCTGCTTCTAAACGACGATGGCTTGGATTGCCCAGCGTTGAATTGGCAATGGCCAAAGAAGCGCTCGATTGCGGCAGCTTTGTCTTGAGCTTAGCGATACGCGCCATAGAACTGCTAAGTTGTTCTTGGTTTAGTTTATTGGTATCCAGTGCTTTAGCTAGCTGAGCCATATATTGCTCAAAGCGTTTGATGTCTGCACGATTGCGAATAGCAATAGGCATTAGCGCGATATCCACGCCGGCATTAAACGTTTCAATTGTCGCATCGACTGGATTAAAAAAGTCGCTGATCCCAGCCATATCTAGCGCATCGGTGACGGTCACGCCTTGGTATCCCAACTCGTGTCTCAGTAGTTGTGTCATGATCTGATAAGACATAGTCGCGGGCCTTATCATGCTCTCACCTTGAGAGTTAACAACTTTACTGTTGTCGAGCGCCGGATATTGAATATGGGCGGTCATTATCATGCCAGGAGGCGATGCTTTGATTATCTCGGCAAAGGGCAATAAATCTTGCTGGTTAATTTTGTCGCGGTCGTGATCAACGCGAGGTAGTCCCGTGTGGCTATCAACATGTGTATCACCGTGGCCAGGAAAATGCTTTAGCGCAGAGAGAACGCCTGCGGCCTCAAATGCTTTTACCTGAGCAAGACCTAATTTGGCGACCACTTTTGGATTTTCCGAGAATGAACGCACATTTATCACCGGGTTGTTCGGGTTGCTGTTCACATCTACCGTTGGGGCGAAGTTTACGTTGATCCCTAAGCTATTTAGCTCCTTTCCAATTGCGCTTGCCACTTTGGTTGCGTAAGTATCACCCTGTTTTGGATAGGTTGCTCCAATACTCATATTGCCGGTAAACGACGTTGCTTGTTCACGATTTATTCGCGCAACACGGCCACCTTCTTGATCTATGGCAATAAATAAAGGAAGTTGACTTTTACTTTGTTGTGCCGCACTTTGCAAAGCATTGGTTAGACTGACGATTTGCGCGGTGTTTTGCACATTTTCGGCGAACAAAATAGCGCCACCGATGTCATATTTACTAATTAATTCGGACAGCTCAGGCGGTAAAGTTGTCATCGCTGCTCTACAATCTCCACTTGGCCTTTTGCTTTCACCGCAGTAATAGCGGAAATCGAGCATAAGCTTTTGTCCAAGCATTTGCGAAGTGGTCAGTGGCACTTGTGCTGCTGTTGCGTGAGCTGAAGTGATGAAACTCATGAATGTGATAGTTCCTAAAGTAGTGAGCAGAGATAATAATCGCACAATCAATAATAAACGCTGAATAAAATTGCCTACACTTTAACACTGATTTAGAAGCGACTACAAAATGCTTTCTATTAGGGCCTGTTGCTCTTTCAAGTTTGTTTTTGCAGCAGTTTGATTGGTATTTATACAAGGCAGAGCCAGCGTAGCATAGTCATTCTATGTAAGTCAGGCGATAAAGACTTTGTGCTCCTGCAAAGTCACCTTACCCCACATCCTTGTGGGGCAACACAGAAGAAATGCTAATCAAGTGCTGCCCTTTGGGTTCATCTGAGTGCGCTTTGTTCATTGTTGCTCAACTTTTGCCTAGATTACTAGGCGGCAAGTCGAGCGTCGCGACCAAAACACACTCAGAAGAACAAAAATCAAACAGCAAAGGTCAACAGGCCCTAGGCGATAACAGCATAAATGAAGCACAGATTTTAAAAGGAATAAAAAATGAACAACCATATAAACTATGTAGAATTAGCAGCAAAAGACTTAGTAGCAACACAAGCTTTCTTCGAGCAGGTGTTTGATTGGCAATTTGAATCTTACGGGCCAGATTATATTGCGTTTGCAAATTCAGGCCTTGATGGCGGCTTTTTCCGAGCCGATGTGTCTTCTAAACAAGCGCAAGGTGGAGCGCTCGTAGTGTTGTACAGCGATGAATTGGAAGCCGTGCAAAGCAAAGTAGAGCAAGCGGGCGGAGAGATAAGCAAGGCTATATTTGAATTTCCTGGCGGTCGTCGCTTTCACTTTATTGAGCCGAGCGGCAATGAATTTGCGGTGTGGTCTAAATAACTTGAGTTTAAAAATAATTAGTTGACATATTCCTTATTCAAACCTCAGCTTAAATAACCAGGCGATGTGCTGTAAAGCCCCTTTACAGCACACGTAAATACTGAAGTTTTGCTGCAATAATCTTTCGTTTTCAGAACAGATAAAAACTTGAATTCGTTGCTATTGTGAACAATAGTTATTAAACACTGATGCAAACATCTCTTTGTGTTTGATACCTGCTTACTGCGTAATCAGCCGATAGACTTATCTAACGAGTTTAGATTCAGCGTAGAAGTGCCGATAGCAAGGGCAATCATTTTACAAAACACCGCTAAATGCATCTTCACCATACTTAGGTTTGATTAGGCAATGAGACGGATATTCTTAGTTGTTGGTATTTTACTCTCCTTAACCATGCTTATGGCCGATAAATTGGGCCTATTCTTACTGTCACCAGTGACTTTTATCATCATCATCGCTTTAGTTTTTTTGTTTGTAGCACTGCTTTGGTGGCAAGCTCAAGATACTAAAAAGATTATGGTTGATGATGACTCTACCGTGCCACAAGCGGTGTTAGACAGCGATGGCGTTATTCTACAAGCCAATGTCCAAATGCAATCCATACTGGGTGTTGGCAGCACAGTAATAGGGTTAAAACTTGAAAATTTAATCGCGGTGAGCGGTAACATCCATAGTGAGGGGAAGAGTGGTGCAACAAGCATGTTCGAAGCGCTTGTTATGCAAAGTTATGGTAATTGCACGACTAAACACAGTGGCAAAGTTATTAGTCCTGTTACTTTACCAATTAAAGTCGCGGATACCGTTACAGGGTATCTCTGTTATTTTAATACTAGCAACAGAGAAAACCGCCTCGCTCAAGCACTAGAAGAAGAAAAGGAATTGCTCGAAGTGACGCTGAGCTCTATTGGTGATGGCGTGATCTGTACAGACGTAAATGGCGTGATCACTTATATTAATCCAGTCACAGAAGCCATTCTCGCGATGTTAAATGAAGAAGTGGTCGGGCGGCGATTTGATGATGTGATGTCTATGTATCACGAAGAAACCAAAGCTTCGGTGAATCAATTCCCTGAACTTTGCCTAAAGCAAGGCCATACCATTTGTTTACCTGAACTCACTTCCATCACCAATCATCTTGGTCTTACCTTTGCTATCCAAGATTCCTTCTCTCCTATTATAGCTAAAGATGGCAGCTACCTTGGCACTGTAATGGTCTTTCAAGATGTGACAGAGTCGAGATTGATGGCGAAAAAAATGAATCACCTTGCTCATCACGATGCATTAACTGGGCTACCCAATCGCTTATTGCTGCATGACCGTTTAGTGCAGGCTTGTAAACGAGCCAAGCGCATGAGTCACCAATTTGCTTTGGTATTTATTGACGTCAACAAATTCAAAAAAATCAACGACTCACTGGGGCACGATTATGGCGACTTATTACTCAAAGAAATTGCGAGCCGATTAACTCAGCAAATTCGAGGATGTGACACCGTTGCCAGAATGGGGGGCGATGAATTTGTGTTACTCATTGACGGGATCCAAGATAAAAAATATGTACGTAAGGTGGTGTGTAAAGTATTGAGTAGCGTTAATGGACAATATTGTTTGCGCCAAGTTAGTCTAAAAGCCACGGTGAGTGCTGGCGTTGCAATTTACCCTGATGATGGTGACAACACGGAAGCTTTGTTAAAGCATGCTGATACCGCAATGTATCGAGCTAAAAAAGCCACACAAACGGAGTTTCAATTTTATAACGCACGCCTAGATCACGAATCGGAGCAGCGCTTAGTGCAAGAAAGTCGGATCATTCAGGGGTTAGATAATCGAGAGTTTATTCCTTATTACCAGCCTATTGTCGATGCGCATACCCGCAAGATTAAAAAACTTGAAGTGCTCGCAAGGTGGCAGCAAGATGAACAATTGTTGGTACCTGAAGACTTTTTTGAAGCGGCATGTGATGGCGATCTGATGGTAGAAATTGGGCAACAGCTCAGAACACAAGCTTTCAAGGCGATGAAAACATGGTTTTACGAGTACGATAATCTCGTGGTTAGCTTTAATTTTTCGCTTGCTGAACTCACCAATAAAACTGTAATAAAAAACTTTATGGAGCAGGCTGCGCAACATCAGTTGCCATCTCGGCAAATTGAAATAGAAATCAAAGAAGTTGACCTGATAGAGCTACTTGATAAAGCACCGGAAGTGATGGCGGAATTAGAGCAAACTGGTATGCGGATCTCAATTGATCATTTTGGTGTTGGGCATACCAGCATGCTGTACTTGCAAAAACTTACGTTTGAAACCATTAAAATTCCACCGGCTTTCCTTGCGACCCCTCAATCGGTTGCCTCACAAAATGATATTGCAAAATTGATTGTACAGATGGCAAAGAGCTTGGATGTAGAATGTGTAGCGGTAGGTGTTGAGACCGCGTTGCAAGCTAAGTCTCTTAATCTCAATGGCTGTCACCTTATTCAAGGCAACCACCTTTTTGCTCCCGCCCCAGAGTCAGAGATCACCCCGATTCTCAGTACCCATATGAGTATAGAACGGCGCAGATTAGGTCAAAACTAAATTTAACGGTTTCTTTAATGGTACGCAAATTCAAGCCCCGAGTGCATCATCTGCTAAATGCATAACACCGCTTAATTTCTGGATTGGAACATGTAGATTCTGATGCGAAGACAAAGTAGGTTTAATTGTCTGTCTCACTAGCAGGGCCTCTTGCAGGGGATTTTTTCGGTGCTGTTAAATTATCTGGAAGCATGGTGTGAAATGGATTTGATTGGTTATATATAACTGTATTTTCAGATGGATAATAATCATTTCTATTTTCTTTTTCTTGAGCAATGATTCTTTCTAACCTTGCTTTCTCAACTAATCTAATTTCATATAACTCTGCTATCTGACTTGTATTATAACCAAGTGCTGAGAGCTTCTTAGCTGTTATTATCCAGTCGAGCGCTTCATATGTATTAGAAGGAGCCTGTCTTCCCTCCCATGGAACTATTTTCTGTTTTATTGGTGTTTCATAGTTTCTATATTTTTCCCCAATGATTGCGCCGATGAGTAATGATGTTGAAAATATTGAAATTAATATGCCCAGCAAGTTAAGTTTTTTCTGATTAGGTGAATTAACCTCAATCTTAATAACTCCAAAAATAGTCCCTAATAAAGCTGCGACAATAGCAAAGAAGGAAGCAACGACTGGGGTATTTGAAGCTCCAATAAAATACCCCAGTACTAGAGCAAATATACCATATCCTATATAGATCATTTTATAATTCCAGCCCCTATTTACAGCGCTTGTTACAGCGTTTTTTACAACGCTCATAAATAGGACCGCAATTAGAAGAATTGCTACCTTTTAGGCAATCTTTTCGGGCTTCATCACAATTATCAACACACTCACTCCAGTCACATGAAGGAGGAGTTCTGCTAGATGACAACAAGTTTAAACTAGCTGGTTGGTTATTTTTAATTAGTAAACTATCTAGTTCAGCTTTAGCTTGAACGGAGGGCTCGTTTGTAGTGTGAGTTGCCAATGCACAGGCACTGAATACTAATATAGTTAAGGTGAATAATACTTTCATAAAAGAATTCCTTATCGTAAATTGTACAAAATTTCGGGTTAAACCCCCACTGAAATCTGCATGTTATGGAAAATCTTTTACCTTGCTTATATGCACGCGTGGGACAGCTCATCAAGGAGTTTTTCTATCCTTATGAGTTTATCGGGTATAGTTCTATAAATTGCAATTGTCAAATGGTAGGCTACAGTAATTTTTTAGAGTGAAGCAATAATTTTTGGCGATATCATTTTTTATCTATTAGTATCAAAAAGTTACTTCACTAATTTTATATTTTTAAAAATATTTAAATAGACTAAGCGCCAAACCTTAAACCAAAAATAATTTGGGTACAGAAATGTTTAAGTACGCACTAACATTTGGTAAATCAATTTAGCTAAAAAAATATTCCTAAAACTTTCCCTTCGTTCGTTTATAGATTTACAGAGCTTCACTCACTTGCTCTGCCAACAACAAGAATGAAGGGAATACCATGAGCAATAAT
Source organism: Pseudoalteromonas sp. L23 (assembly GCF_021728455.1). Lineage (NCBI taxonomy): Bacteria > Pseudomonadati > Pseudomonadota > Gammaproteobacteria > Alteromonadales > Pseudoalteromonadaceae > Pseudoalteromonas > Pseudoalteromonas sp. L23. The sequence continues at coordinate 25,951 of NZ_JAKKCW010000024.1, forward strand.
ACATCTCGTTATAACAAACATCTTATTGCGCTTGCTATCAGTGGCGCGTTATTGGGTTCGCACACTGCGGTTGCACAAGCGAAAGAGACGCAAGAAACTACAGAAAAAAAGAAACTACTCGACCTTGAGCGAATTGTCGTGACTGGCAGCGGTGGGCGCGGCCAGACTAAATTGGAATCATCGGTCTCAGTGACCACATTAAACGCTGAGCAGTTGGCGCGAGAAGCACCGCTAGGTACGGCGGATCTACTGGAAAGCGTGCCAGGCTTTTGGGTTGAAGATTCAGGTGGTGAAACCAACAATAATGTTGCGCCTAGAGGACTACGTGGCGGTGAAGGCTTCCGTTACATCGGCGTTGAAGAAGACGGGCTACCTGTGGTGTACGACGGCGTTTGGGTTGATTTTTATCAGCGTCAAGATATTACGATTGAACATATGGAAGCGGTTCGTGGGGGCACCTCAGGTCTACTTACTACCAATGGCCCTGCGGCGTTAGTAAACTTTATTACCCGTAAACCGGATGACATTGAAGAAGCAACGATCCGCTTAACCGCTGCCGATTACGGCATGTATCGCGGCGAGTTCTTTTATGGTACGCCCATTAGTGACAACTGGAAAATGTCGATCGGTGGCTCTTATCGTCGTTCTGATGGCGTAAGAGACACAGAGTTTACCGCAGATCACGGCGGCCAACTTCGACTCAATTTAGTGCGTGAGTTCGACAAAGGCCAACTCACGCTGTCTGCCAAACACCTCAATGACCATACCACTTTCTTTGTGCCTATTCCGCTAAGAGATCAAAGCGACCCTAAAGGCATTGCTGGTGTTGACCCACAGCATGGCACCTTGATTGGTAATGGTCAGCGCTTTTTACACTATTTACAGCCTGATGGCAGCTATAAAACACGAGACCTTAAAGATGGGCAGCATACCAAGTTTAGTACCCTAGGCTATCACTTAGATTGGGAGTTAAGCGACCGTTGGCTACTCAATACAGCTGGCCGTTACTCACAGTTTGAAAACGACATGTATATTTTGCTTAACTTCGATAACTCGACGCTCGTCAATGCCAATACCCGACTTGGGCAGCAAGATGTGCAAAATATGCTGGACCAGTTTGCCAGTGATGGCGCCGTTGCCGCACGGTACCGATATGTCGATAGTGGTGAAATACTGACAGATGTTAGCAATTTAAACGGAAATGGCTTAGTCACCACAAGCTACCCGCTTTATTCGCGCTACGATGCTGAGCAGTTTGTTAATAAGCTCAATTTCACCTATGAAGGTGATCAGCACACGCTGACCATCGGGTGGTTATTTGCCTATGTAGATGCGGATTCCTTGCCAGTTGATAAATGGGAATCGCAGTTTTTAACGGAAGTAAAAGACAATGCTCGATTACTCGATATTGTTGCAGTTAACAGCAATCAGCAAGTGGTTGGTCAACTAACCGACCATGGCTCAACAGGTTATGCTCCTGGTTGGGGTCAGGCAACCGCTTTTGGTACCAGTACTTCCAACTCTTTATTTATTAATGAACAATATCAAGCAACCGATAACCTTCGTATTGACGGTGGTGTACGGATTGAGTGGTTGGAGCTAGATAGCACCGCCTCCGCAACCACATTTGCACAGCCTGTTGCGGGCGCTTTTGACAGCGCTGGTAATGACATAGATAACAATCTTGCCAACAATTACGTCGATATGCCGTCAAACAAATTCCTGTCAAAAACTCGTAGCGAAACCGAAACCGCATGGACGGTGGGATTCAATTATACCTTCTCGGATGATGTGTCAGTATTTGGTCGTTATGCCGACGCCTTCGAAATGCCAAGGTTAATGAGCTTCGGTCAGAATATTCACTCAGGGGTTGATGCCGACTTTAATGACAGCGTTAATCTAACCTTTAGCGAGTTGGGTGCTCGCTATGCTGGTGATTCAATTGGCGCATCACTGACCTTGTTTAGAACTAAATTTAATGACTTAGTGGAACGTAATTTTACCGGCAGCGATGGTGAAGTGGCGAATCAAACGATAGACACTGTCACCGATGGTCTTGAGTTTGAAACAGTGTGGCAGGCGCATGACAATTTACAGCTTGAGCTGACTGGCGTGTTGCAAGACCCAAAAATGGAAGGATTTACCGGAGCATTTGCACATTGGGAAGGCAAGCAAGTGAAGCGCACACCCAAAGTGCAGCTTAGGTTAACGCCAACCTACTACTTTGACGATGGTGATATCTATTTAACTATTCACCATTTAGGGGAGCGTTACTCAGATGGGGAGAATAAGTTTGAGCTCCCTGCCTACACCACAATCGATATGGGGGTGAATTATCGCTTTACCGACGCGGTTGCGCTGCATGTGAAAGCGACAAATATTAGTGATGAGCTCGGGTTAACCGAAGGAAACCCGCGGGCCATTAACGATGTTCAAGCAGGATACGACTATTACTATGCTCGGCCGATCTTAGGACGCACCATCAGCGCCTCGCTGACGCTGAATTTTTAGGGCCTAATCGGGTTCACCTGAGTGCGCTTAGTTCATTGTTGCTTAACTTTTTGCTCAGCCCACTATGTAGCAAGTCGACCGTCGTGACCAAAACTCACTCAGGGGAACAAAAATTAAATAGCAAAGGTCATTAGACCCTGTATTTCCCTTGCTAATTTGCACACTGCCCAGTGCTCATTAGTTCACTCAAGCCCGCTAAAAGCGGGCTTTTCTCAGGAAGTTATTTATGAACCAGAGTGTCTTTTATACATTTTTGCAAAGCAGTTTATTACTGTTTTCTTTGTTGCTCACACCACTTTGTGCAGCGCTACAGATCACCCCAAAACCACTGAGTGCTAGTGTTGGTAATGGTCACTTTAACCTTACCCATGACAGTAAAATTACCTTTAACCAGCAGCAAGCTCAACGCGTTGCGCAGCAATTAGCGACCTTTTTGCGCTCGCCTACGGGCTATCAGTTGCCAGTGTCTCAGGCTGATAGTACAACTAAAAATAGTATTGCCTTTAAGATTGTCGATGCACCGCTATCTCAAGAGGGATATGCGCTGAGCGTTACACCTGAAGGGGTTGAAATACAAGCGAATACTGCGACCGGATTATTCTGGGGGATGCAGTCACTGCGACAATTACTCCCTGCTGAGATAGAGTCGCGTATGCCTATCAATCAGGCAAATTGGGCAATACCTGCGGTAGAAATAAAAGATCAGCCCAGATTCTCATACCGTGGCATGCATTTAGATGTAAGTCGGCACTTTTTCGATGTGGCGTTCGTGAAGCGTTATATCGATTGGCTGGCGATGCATAAATTCAATGTCTTCCAGTGGCACCTAACCGATGATCAAGGCTGGCGAATCGCCATTGATGCATACCCTAAACTAACCGAGATTGGGGCAACACGGCCTCGTACCGTGGTTGGCCATACCTATGATTATCAACCACTGTTTGATAATAAAACGGTATCGGGCTTTTATACCAAGGCGCAAATTAAGGAAGTGATTGAGTACGCGCAGGCGCGACATATTGAAGTGATCCCTGAAATCGATATTCCGGGGCACAGCAGTGCGATGCTTGCCGCATATCCCGAGTTATCTTGCCACCAGCGCGCAGTAAAGGTACAGCCGCAGTTTGGTATTTTTGAAGATGTGTTATGTCCCCGTGAAGACGTGTTTGCGTTTCTTGCTGTTGTATACAAAGAGGTTGCCGAGCTATTTCCGAGCCAATATATCCACATTGGTGGTGATGAGGTGATAAAAAAGCAGTGGTTAGAAAGCCCCGAGGTGAAAAAGCTGATGCAACAGCATCAGTTAACCACACCTGAGCAGGTGCAAAGCTATTTTATTAAACGGGTCGCTAAAATCGTCCAAAATCTTGGTAAAACGGTGATTGGTTGGGATGAAATATTAGAAGGAGGGGTAGCGGAAGACGCCGTGATCATGTCTTGGCGGGGCACGGAAGGAGGCATCCAAGCTGCAAAAATGGGCCATCAGGTGATCATGAGTCCTTATCAATATATTTATTTTGATGCCTATCAATCGCGCAATCTTGACGAGCCCAAAGCCATCCACGGGCTTTCAAGTCTAAAAAACGTTTATCAATATGAGCCACAGCCCAGCCACTTAACTGCTGAGCAACAAGCCTTTATTATTGGTGCGCAAGGGGCACTTTGGACTGAATATATAAAAACACCTCGTCATGCCGAGTATATGCTGTTTCCGCGCTTGAGTGCGCTGGCCGAAACATTGTGGTCGAATAAAACACAAAAGTCGTGGTCTGATTACAGCCAATATCGTTTACCCGGGCTTATAAAACGCTACCAGCAGATGCACCTCAATACCGCTTATAGTAGCCATAAGCCTATTATTTCAAGCGAGATTAACGGGCAGCAGCTCGTCGCCACCATTACCTCTGAAATTGCCGACACGGCTATTTACTATACCTTAGACGGCAGCGAGCCAACGCTGCAATCGCAGCAATATCAAAAGCCACTAGTGATAACTGACGAAACGCAGCTTCGTGCCCGCAGTTATGTAAGCGATTTGGGGCAATTGGTAGGCGATGCGCGTTTAACGCTTTCACCTCATTTAGCACTTGGAAAAGAAATAACGCTTGCCTCGTTAGCTGCCGAAGGCTCTGCGACTAAGCTGCAGGATGGTCAATTTGCTTATGATCAATTTTACAGCGTTGATGATTATGCGATTTTTTACGATACCGATCTTGAGGCGGTTATTGACTTAGATGCGTCAACGCAAGTGCAGCAGGTTAAGCTGGGCTTTGACAGCGGGCGACATAGACAACTGCACCCGCCAACACATATTCAAGTGTTGGGTTCAAGTGATAAACAGCAGTGGCAAACGTTAGCTGAGGTTAATAATCCGCGTGGGCCCATGTCGGTGTTGTCGTTTGCTCCTGTAAGTGTGCGCTTTTTAAAGGTGGTGGCCATTAATAGTAAGCAATCTGACGATATTCAAATCCCCAAACTTCCCCTGTATATCGATGAAATAGCGGTATATTAATCACACCAGCCCTAATACTAAATACGTAATTAGGGCATTATTTATGATTCCATTCCCAACTTCCTCGGCTCAAACGTTTACATAGATAGAGTGGCAGCAGTACGCGCTCTATCCGAACAATAACAATATTTTAGGAGCCAACATGTTTGCAAAAAAACAGATAATTACTGCCTCACTGTCAGGCTTAGCCTTGTTGACTGCGAGCCACTATAGCGTCGCACATCCTCATCCTGATAACTTAGCATTACGCTGGCAAGTCGTGGATCATGGCATTGGAGAGAATATCTTTCTTGGCAGTTTGACGATTACTAATAATGGTTTTGAGCCATTGGGTGAGTCTGGCTGGGCGCTTTATTTTAGCTCGGTAAGGCCGCCTGCAAGCGTACTACCAGACTCAGATCCAAATGGTCAGTATGCGCGCCAGCATATCGCCGCACAGAATCTAAGTTTAGAAAATGCCGATGACGCAAAAAGTGGTGATTACTTTGTACTTAAGCCCACAGCGGGTTTTGCCCCCATTCAACCGGGTGAATCTCGTACTATTGAAATCGTTGCACAGTATTGGCAAATGCTGAAAAACGACTCACCGTCGGGTTTTCACATTAGCTACAATAATCAAGCGCCTCAAGCTGTGCTGGTGGACGTGATGATGAACCCAAGCGATCCAAAACAAACAAAGCAAGCGGTTAACGATAATATGCCGGTGCAAACGTCCGCCATCCGATTCGCCGAAAACAGCGCGACGCACATGACATTGCCGCTAAAAAATCGCTTGGTTCCTCAGCCCCATTCAGTGGTCAAACCGAATGATGAATTCTTAACTTTGATGAGCCAATTAACCAGTATTTCAGCGCCAGCTTCATTGGCGAAAGAAGCCACTTTCTTACAAACTGCGCTACGCGATATTCTGAGCGGCACATTTGCGATTAATAGCACTGTGCAAAATGGCCCAAACCTTATCAAGTTGCAGCTAGACCCAAATCTCGATACCAATCAAGACAATCAGCCGGACTCAAGTGGTTATAAGCTTGAGGTCGATGCATTCTCGGGGATCACCATTACCGGAAGTGACGCCCAAGGGGTGTTTTATGGTATTCAAACACTTCGTCAGATGATCCCCACCGCTGTGTATAAAACGGCTAAAAACTCAGCCACTTTGTCCGACAATGCCGTACTACCCGCGAGCACCATTTTGGATGCACCACGGTTTGAATATCGAGGCATGATGCTGGATGTGTCGCGTAATTTCCAAAGCAAAGAAACGGTATTTAAGTTGTTGGACTTGATGGCATTTTACAAGTTAAACAAATTTGAAATTAACCTTGCCAACGATCAAGGTTGGCGACTAGAAATACCGGGTATTCCTGAACTCACCGAGTTTGGGGCAAAGCGGGGATATGACCTGAGCGAAAGCACGATGCTGCATACTTTTATGGGAGCTGCCAATGGTTTTGCACCAGGAGATGGGATTGAAAATAAGCCCACGGATGAAACCGCAGCAAACTTAGGCACCGCGCCTAGTTATCAGGGCTTTGAAATTGCTCAGCAAAACTTTCTCGGTAAAGGCTGGGGCTACTACACGGTGAATGATTTTAAAGAAATTCTTCAGTATGCCGCTGACCGTTATATCGATGTGATCATCGAATATGACTTTCCAGCCCATGCGCGCGCGGCAATCAAAGCGATGGAATATCGCTACAACAAATACAAAGATAGCGACCCAGTTGAAGCAAACCGTTTTAGATTGATTGATCCGCTCGACCAGTCGCAGTATTACACCCCACAATTTTATACCGACAACTTTGTGAACCCAGCACTTGAGAGCACTTTTACTTTCCTCAACCATGTGGTGAAAGAAACACGCGCCATTTATGATGCCGTGCCCGATGCAACATTGACTCGGCTGCATGGCGGTGGTGACGAGCTGCCACATTTAGGTCCGAATGAATGGTGGGCGCAATCTCCAGCGGTCGATCAAAACCCAGCTACGGCGGGCAAAACCGATGCAGAGTTGTTTGACTACTTCTTTTTACGCTGGAAACAGATAGTCAATCAGCATGGTTTTGATATGGCAACTTGGGGCGATGTGTTATCGCACAATGGTACGGGTAATGTAAGTTACGGTGAGATATTCCCCGTGTTTTGGAATAACGTGTGGGGTTGGGGCAATGAACATCAGGCCTACAAGTTTGCGAACCAAGGTCATAAAGTCGTGCTGGCCCATGCGACAAACTTGTATCTTGACCTTGCGTATAACAAACATCCTGATGAAATTGGCTATCACTGGGCAGGTTACACAGATACCAAAAAGGCGTTTGAATATCGTCCGTTTAATATCTACGCTAACGCCGAGCATGACAAGCTGGGCAACCCAGTACCGTGGGACCCGAAATGGGTGTTACTGAGCGAAGCGGGTAAACAAAATGTTCAAGGTATTCAGGCGCAACTTTTTGGCGAAAACCAAAAGTCACCAGAAATTCTTGATTATATGACTTTCCCGAAATTACTGGGGGCCGCTGAGCGTGCATGGGTGCAAGATATGCCAGAGCAAGGCACAGCGACTACCGAGGCTTGGCACACCTTTACCAACACTTTAGGACAATACGCTCTACCACTATTGGACTATTACCAAGTGGTCGATATTAATGCTCAAATACCACAGCAGGTCGGGGTAAATTATCGTATTCCATTACCTGGAGGCGCGATTGAAGGTGGTAAGTTAATCGTCAATACCCGGTTTGTTGGCATGGCTACGGAGTATTCGATTGACCAAGGCGTAACATGGCATCGCTATGAAGGGCCTGTGACATTGACCGCGTCATCTAAAGTACAACTCAGAACGGTGAGTGATTCGGGCAAGGTAAGCCGAGTCGCAACGGTTAATTAAGCAAATTGGTTTAAGCAACGCCAGCGAACCTATTAATTTATGGGTTCGCTGCACGCTAACACAAATGGAAGAGTAGGATGCGTATTCATGCCACCGTTATTATCTTTTAAGCGTAAAGCAGTCGATACCACTACGGTAGCTGCAAACGACGACCTTGCACGTCGTCAACAGGTAGAGGAGTTGTTTTTAAAACAACAGCAAAAGCTGATCCGCCACATTATGGGCAAAGGGTTAGACAAACGTGAGGCGGAAGACGTTGCCCAAGAGGCGTTTGTGAAATTGCTTGGACTTGAGCAGGATAATGTCAGCAACTATATCGCCGCGTACTTGTATAAAATTGCAACCAATTTGGCCATTGATAAGCTGCGGCGTAAAGCGCGTAGCCCGTTTGATGACCGTGAGCACGATAGCGATCAAATGCCACAACCTTACGCAAGTGCTAACCCTGAACAAAACCACCACAACCAAGAGCTACTTAAAGAAATGGAAAAGTCTCTCGCAAGCTTACCCGACAAATGTAGGCTGGCTTTTTTATTGTATAAAATACGTGGTCAAAGCTATGAGGAGATAGCTTTGACCTTACAGATATCCCCAAGTATGGTAAGAAAATATGTATTACGTGCAGTTCGTCATTGCTACCAGCAGTTACAGCATGAGCTTTGATCATGAGTGTTAAGGATATAAACATGATTCCATTATCTGACGATTTAGCAATAATTGAAGAACAAGCCGCTGATTGGTTATTAGTCTTAGACGAGCAGCAGATCTCACCTCATGACAGCACTCAATATCCACAGCCGCTAAACGCTTGGCTAGCTGAAGATCCGCTACACAGTGATGTGTTCAACAAAATGTTGGAGCTTTGGACGCTTTCAGCCCAACTTGACGATGACTATGTTACTCAGCAGTTTGCACAGCTGGATGCACAAAACGCCACGGCTGCAACAGTCATTAAACCACAATCCAAACGCCGCGCTCAGTCTTGGTATCTTGCGATTGCCGCGACTTTGCTGCTGGTTGGTTTGGTGACTCTTATGGCACCAGAGCAGCCACTACAGCAAGCACCTGTTGCCAGTGCTAAGCCAGCCCCTGTCGATACAGTGTACAGCGAGTTCTTTCAAACCAAGGTCAATGAGCATCGCACCATTACGCTTGATGATAATAGTCAGGTTGATTTAGGGGCCAATAGCCAATTGGCTGTTCGCTACAGCAACACTTCAAGAGAACTACTGTTGTACCAAGGTGAGGCGCTGTTTAGCGTGAGTAAAGACAAGCAGCGCCCGTTTATCGTGCGCTACCAAAACAGCCAAGTTGAGGCGCTAGGCACAGTATTTAATGTTCGCGCCAATCCGGCTTCAATTAGAGTCGATGTGCTTGAGGGTCGTGTGGCTGTGACTCAGCAACAAGCAATCAAATTGACCCAAGGGCAAGCGGTAGAAGTCACACAGCAAGGCGAAGTTACCCGCAGTAAAGCCCAGGGTGAAGCGTTGACCATGGCGTGGCAAAAAGGCTACTTAGTGTATCAAAACGCAGAATTAGGCAATGTGCTTAATGATGTGTCGCGATATAGCGAAATCAAAGTGAAGTTAAGCGATCAACGCCTAGCAAAACTGACCTACAATGGCACCTTTTTAACCACTGAAATAGGCGATTGGCTCAACAGTTTAGAAAAAATTTATCCGATCACCGTGATGCAAAAAGGCGAGGAATACACCCTAATCGCAAATTAGCTAAAAGTGTCATAGCAAAGTCACAATATAAGTGGTACAAAGTTTATACAATAATAAAGACATTGATTTAAACTATGTTATTCAAGCTATTAATCCCGCTGTTAGCGTGGTTAATATGGTTTGGTGGCGTTGCATTTGCTACCACGGATCATCAATTTAACTTGCCTAAAGCGACTTTGCAGCAGCGTTTACTCGATATTGCTGCGCAAAGTGGCTGGCAGTTAAGTGCAGCCGAAATTCCAGATAACATTAGCGTTGAGCAGATAACTGGCCGCTACACCCTCGAACAAGTCTTGCTCACCAGCTTTCAACAAGCCGCCTACAACTTTTCCCTAGACCCAGAGCAGCAGCGTATTTTTGTGACTCCTAAAAAACTTGAGTCTGCACAACACTTTGAGCGCATTATCGTAACGGGTGTAAGCGGCAAAAACCGTAGCATTTTAAACTCGTCTATTTCAATCACTCAGCTTGCAAGCCTACAACTTGAAAAACAAACACCGTATTCCAGTGCAGAAGCGCTCAAAAATATCACCGGCTTTTGGGTTGAAGACTCGGGTGGCGAAACTAACAATAATGTTGCGCCAAGGGGACTCAGAGGTGGAGAGGGGTTTAGATTTATCAGCCTGATGGAAGATGGATTGCCCGTGACCTATGACGGTATTTGGGGGGACTTTTTTTTACGTCCAGACCTAACCCATCAAGCCATTGAAGCGGTGCGTGGCGGCAGTAGCGGTATTTTTACGGTGAACGGGCCTGCGGCAATGGTGAACTATATCGGCAGGCGAGGCTCAGAAAATCCTTTTAACTTAGTGAAAGTGAGTCAGGGATTGAGCTATGACTACACTCGTTTTGATGGCGTGTTTAGCGGAGCGTTGAATGATGAATGGTTTTATACGGTAGGCGGGTTTTATCGTACTTCCGACGGTATTCGGGAGCCGGGCTATCAAAGCGATTTAGGGGGACAGTTGAGTGCGCGCCTGAGCTGGTTAACCGATGCATTTGAGCTTGATTTTAGCTATAAACATTTAAACGATAAAACCAGCTTTTACGCGCCTTTAGTGATGCAAAATAGCGGCGAAATTCGAGAGCTGGCGAGCCTGCCTTATGACGATGGAACGCTACTGAGCGACGATCTCAGGTCGCTCACCTTCTTCACTCCAGAAGGACGCGTGCAGCGTGACCTAGAAGACGCTCAGCAAACACGCCTAAATAGCTACACTTTACTATTTAATACGCCGCTTTTTGAACACGTTAACCTGAGCAATCGTACGCGATTTTCAAGCCTAAACAATGATTTGTATACCTTAATGAATTTGGGCAACCAAACCATAGTCGACGCCACAAGCCGATTACAACACGCTGATATCACCGAATTTAAACGCCACTTTGCAAATAGCGCATTGCGCCCTCGATACTTACGTTATTCAGATAACACCTTAGTTGCCAACCCTGCAACGCTTAATGGTAATGGTCTCGTGACCGCTAGTTATCCTTTATATTCACGTTACAGGCAACAGCAGCTGGTAAATCATTTTAGTGTGGACTATCTCGACGCGCAGTGGTCACTGACCCTCGGCCATATTTACGCTCGAAGTGATTTTGATGAGTTACCACTAGATAAATGGCTTGGCGCGTTACTAACGGATGTAAAGCATCAACCAGGACGGCTGGACATCGTACTGGTTGATGGGCAAGAAAATGTGATTGCCCATTTTACCGAGCAAGGTTTTTTATCTTACGCCGGTCCCGTTTATTTAAGCGGTAGCGGCTTGTCTCAATCACATTCGCTGTATGCCAATATTGACTGGCAGCTCACTGAAAACCTTAGAGTTGATTTGGCACTTCGTAATGAACATCTGAATCTCACCAGCACACTACTTGAAGGGGTAAAGTCGTACACAGACTCATCAAAGGCCACTTATTCTCACTACCTCCCGGCTACCACTTTACGTGATTCCTTTACGCAAAATGCGCTCAGTATTGGCGCAAATTACCAAATCGGCGACGCTATGGCGATATTTGCACGTTATTCCGACGCCTTTGAAATGCCACGGCTCATTAATTACGGCAATGGCCGCGGGTGGGCTAAAAGTGAAGAAGAGCGCGTACAACAAGATTTTGGTCAACCCATTCGCTTGGCGTTAGGTGAAGTTGGACTGCGTTATCAAACCGCTGATTGGCAGTTTAGTGGCGCGTTATTTGAAACCAAGTTTGATCCGCTCCCGCTTACGGTATATCGCGGCGCGGCTACGACTCAACAAGCCGTTTCAATCAATACCCAAACACGAGGGCTGGAGTTCGAATTTGACTATCAATATAGTCCAGATTTGCAATTTAGAGCGATAGGTGTGTGGCAAGACGCTGGGTTTTATGGCATTCCTAAGCAATTGCCACAAAGCGAATTTAATGGCAATCAAATAACACGCACGCCGGAGTTACAACTACGACTAACGCCGGAATACAAAGCAGGACCTATTACCGCGGCTATCACCTGGTCGTATGTTGGTAAACGCTATTCTGATATCGCTAATCGTTTTGCCTTACCAGCCTATCAAACATGGGATTTATTTACCGAGTTGGCAGTTAATGAACAGCTCAGCGCACAGCTTGAGGTTAAAAACCTCACCAATGCTATGGGGCTAACTGAGGGAAATCCTAGGGATGATTTAAGCCACCAAGAGGCCATTTTTTACGCTAGACCCATTTTTGGTCGCACCATCAAACTTTCGTTAAGTTATCAGTTTTAAACAAAACCGCTATTATTCGAGTAATTCTATCCTTGACTTAAAGTGAACTTGAAGTTGTATGCTCCACTTAACCGAATGACAGTGACCAAACGATAAGAGGCAGAGGCAATGCAAAATAGCTTAGATAAAATCGTCAATGATATAAAAGCCAACTGGAGCGGGCTAAATTCAAGTACCACAGTGACAGTACGTGAATTGTTAAGCGAACTTACTCAGTCTCCACCGCACGAACCTTGGCTTGCGAGCATTATGCGTGAAAGACTAGCATCAAAAACACTCTACCAAGACCCTGACTATGGTTTTATGCTGCTAGTCCATGCCGAAGAAAAGGGCACGTACCGCCCGCCCCATGATCATGGCGCAGGGTGGGTATTTTATGCCGTGCAATCCGGCGAAATGGAAATGACAACATACAAACCCATCACCACAGCAAACGGCGAAACCCACCTTGTATCCCGAGGAACAGACACGCTCAAAGCCGGCGATTGCCGAGTGTTTCTACCCGGCGATATCCACGACACCCGCTGCTTAACAGACAACTTCGTTCAATATCGTTTAACCAGTTGTGACTTTAAAGAAGAGAAACGCTCAGGACGGATGATCCAGTATTTGAGTGAGGTGTAGTGGTTTGCCAAAACTCAAGGCGATAGTGGGTTTAAGTGTCTTCGTTGACATTTAATCAAGCTGTTTTGAAGGGGCTCTGTGTAAATATCGGCGTTCAACAGCTACCATGATAGCTGACGTTCAGCTAGCTGTGTTTGGACACTTTAAGCGGCCCTAAACGATAAGTTGTATCTATTGATTTAGGCGCAATAAGAGATTACGGCGTAACGCCCCTGTATGCGTTTGCCGTAAACGATTTTAACGGCTAATTGACATAACGAAGTTGAACAGGTTTAAGAATTGCCAATATAAATTAGCTGCTTAAAAGCAGCTAAAAAGAATCGTTATGCTTACCTGACCGGAGAAGGTTCATATGTGTTAGGTTCTTCTGCTATTTTTCCCTATACTATTTGCTGGGGGTCGCAATAAATCAATTAAATACGCCTCGATAGCCACAATTTCAAACCACGAATCCCTTGGGACTGGCAGAATACCGATTGTTTTAACCTCATCATACCACTTAGAGTTTTTAGCGAAGTGCTTACTCATGCGGTAACCGAGGATCTCAGCTTTACCAATATACTGTAGTTCTTCTTTATTATTGAAAAAGAAATACACACAAGGCTCATCAGTATAAGTACGTAGTAATCCTTTATCAGCCCAAAGCGAGGACCAGTTGCTTTGAGTCACAGTAGTTGATTGAAAGCATTCAACTAGGGAATCTATCCCTGGACGTTTAAATTTAGTATCAAATTCAGCTATTGCTTCTTTTACAGACTCAACGTTCATTTTTGATTCCATGCTCCATGAATCTAATGCCTCGCTTAACCGGCGCAAAATAGCAGGCTAAAATTAGCGACGAAAGAGCGCTAGCCTGCTGTTTTGCGTCCTTGGTTGAAGCGTTTGATACTTATTGAACCTTCTCCCCCGAAGTTTAGCGAACAGCTAAACTTCAAGGCGACGAAACCCAAAGGAGAAAGCTCAATGAAATTCTATACTACTTTTCATAAATATTATTGTGGAATTAACCTTCATGCACGCACTTTATACGTTTGCATTATTGATGAGCGTGGTAATAAAGTTGTTCATCAGAAAATAAAAGCTGATAAACATGAATTACTTAGACTGATTTCGCCCTATCTCAAAGATATCGTTATGCTTACTTGACCGGATAAGGTTCATATGTGTTATGTTTCTTCTGCGATTACCTGTTTTGTAATTCTTCTACTTTTTAAGCTTTTAACCACTACAGGCATAGCAATTTGAAAGGAGCCTTCGGCATTTACTTCACTTATTGCTTTTTTAACGAAAGAAGTCATCTCGCTTTTTAGCGACAATCCATTTTCAATTGCTGATTTAGCAGCATCTTGCGCTAAATCACCAAATCGAGAAGTCATCCCAATCACTGCGACATCACCTTCTTGGATTTTCTCCCCCACAACATATACTTCAATCATCCCCTCAAGGGTTATCCGCTGCTTCATTGTGTATTTGATTAAAAGGTCAGATTTAGATGAAGGACAATTCACACCAAGAATGAACTCTGTGTACATTTCCTTCAGTGAGTTTTCATCTAGCTTATGTTTTTGAGCTGAACTTAAAGCCTTGTTTATTGAGTGCTCGACAACTTCAGCGATGTATTCTGCAGTCAATATACCGCGATAGTGTTTTTCAGGAATAAACATATCATCGCCATACACTGAACTACGAGCATTTTTTATTAAGTTATTGGAGTCACAGATTTTTTTTACAACATACTTACCATCGGTTTCAAAGTTTCCACTTTGAAAATCTATTCTTAATGTTGCTAAATGATTAGATATTAAATCAATCACATGCTGTGCAGTTAAGGTGCTCCCAGCGAAAGCGACAAAACATTCAAACTGCAAAAAAACATTGTTATATGACTTGAAGTTTTCCCCTATGAAGTAAGGCTGCCAAAGCTTGACAGGTATTTCTTTAATTTTTTTGAATCCAGATAATAGTGGAGAATGTCCATTTGAACTAAGGCTTGTAATTATACTGTCAGCTATTGCAAATAATCCTTCCTGCCTTATCCCTGTATTTTCTTTAATATTATCAATGCTTCGCCATGGGTTTTGATCAAAATTATATCCGGCAACAACTAATGTCATCGATACTCCTTAGAAACATAACATTTTAGTATTTATGCGACACGCAGTTTGTGTTGCACAATCGCTTGTTGGACTGAGCCGCTACCTGCTCGATGTATCAGAGTTGGTGTTATTTATGCTATGGCTTACTTAGAAAAATAGGCTTATTAGAGGCTCTAGCTAACCTAGCTAGTCTACCCAGCTATTATTATGTTAGCTTTCCCTGCATTGCTCAGCGCTTATTATGTATCCATTACACCTAAATTTGGCTTGATAAGCAATTATATTTTTTACGCATACAGAGGCCGCTAGTCTGAGCAATTAAGCAAGTTAACTGCTTGATTTTATAAAGCAGCCCTGATCAAGCATCCCTTCCTTGGTTAATATCAAAGCGCATCCATGCGCTTCTCGTTCATTCTTTTTAAACGACGAAAAAGAACGAACCAAGAAAACGTCGCCCCAGCATCACACTCAATCCTCAAATCCTAAGCCGATATAGTGCAACCGTCTTGTAAGGCACGTCCATGATGCCAGACAAGACTTAGCCGACATCCTGTCGGCACATTGCATATCAGCTTATGCTTTTCGGGTGTGATGGAGGGGGAATAAAGTTGCTTGTAAGATCTTCTACGCTTTTCGGGCGTGGTATTGACCGTTGTTTCTGGTTTTATCTACTAAAGCAACTGATTAACTTGCAAGCACCAAACAACACTATCAGCACCGTTTTCCTCCCTCATCACACCCGAAAGTAAAGTGCCAATGAGTCATTTCAACGCATGGATGCGTGAAAAGCTGTGACAGGGACAGGGATGTCCCTTACACAGCGGTGACGTTCATATTGGCGATTTGCTTGAGGAGTCAGTGTGATGTCGGGAGTGCCCTTTCTTTTGCATACTTGTTCTTTGGGCATCAAAGAAAAGTATGTCGTAGCCCATGGATGGGCGTCAAAACCAGTCAGGAGGACGGGCTGACTTCACGATACATTTCGAGCTACCAGCCGTTAGCAACATAAACCTCCATGTTTAATATCAAAGCGCATCCATGCGCTCCTCGTTCATTCTTTTTAAACGACGAAAAAGAACGAACCAAGAAAACGTCGCCCCAGCATCACACTTAATCCTCAAACCCTAAGCCGATATAGTGCAACCGTCTTGTAAGGCACGTCCATGATGCCAGACAAGACTTGGCCGACATCCTGTCGGCACATTGCATATCAGCTTATGCTTTTCGGGTGTGATGGAGGGGGGGGGGGGGGGAATAAGTTGCTTGTGAGATCTTCTACGCTTTTTACGATGAAGCTGTTTGCAAGGGTTACAAAAACTATCAGCATAGCCTCCTAATTAGCAGTGCGGATAGCTTTGTGGGAGATGTATGGACTCCTCCCCCTTATCGGGAGCAAGAGAAAATCAGTGACCCCATCACTATAGTAATTAGTGGTGGGTGTCAGCGATTTGCTTTTAAGCGACCATAGCCAATTACACGCTAAGGACAAACCACATCAGAAACGATATCAATGTTGATTTGTGTCTTTGACATGATTATTTCTTCTCCACGATAATTGCAGTGATTGTTGTATCACCAACATTTTTAACTTGATGTTCCCATTGGTCATGCCACATCACGTAGCCATCCGGGATCTCCAAGGTTATGTCTTTTTCATTCGTTGTTATCGTCGCCTTGCCACCTTTTTCGAAGTAAACAGTCTCAGCATTGTGTTTATGCCAGTTATCCTGTTCCCCTGGTTTGAGTGTCATTTTAAGTACGGTAACCTCTTCGTTCTCTAGCAGTAGTTGATATTGGTTTGGAGATGCAATGTGTGCAGCCTCGACCTTCGTGTCTTGTGCAAACGCATTTCCAAACAATAGGACTGAAGTAACAGCAGTAAATACAACCTTTTTCATAGGAATTCCTATTTATGCATACCACGAATAGGGTAGTTGTTTGCAGGATTTCGTATCCAACCTAAGCCACTAATCAATGACTGAAGTTCAGGTCTTACAAACGGGTTGTTTGAAATATCTACTACGTGAACTTTTCCTTCATTATTGACAACAAATAGCCCCGGCTCAGCAAATGGATGATCAGTTTCTTCAGGCGATCTTGGAGCTGATATAAACAACCCAAGTTCTTGCATTTGTTCAACAGTAAGACCGTATGCGATAGGGAAAGTCACATTAAGTCTTTCCATATGACTTTCGAGTTGTTCTTTACTGTCACCAGAAACGGCTATCAAATCTACGCCTGTTTGAGCGAGTTGGTCTTTCGCACTTTCTAACTGGTTTAAGTAGCGAGTACAAAGTGGGCAATGCTGCCCTCGGTAAACAACAACCATCTTCCAATCCAAACCATTTTCAAGCGTAGACAACTTTTTAATATCACCATTTAGAAGTGTGGTTTCAATTGCAGGAAAGTCTGAACCTGCATGAAGCTTATTGGTATAATCAATGCTCATGACTGTTCCTTAAAAATGCTTGTTAATGTGCGTTTCGAAACGTTTGAAGTCGTTTTCAACATCTGCGTTTTTCATCACATCAAAGCACGCAAATGTTTCCATTGGCTTCATTCCAAAGAACTTGAAGTTCATGTGCATAGGGAACATTAAATCGTCGATTGATTTCCCATCGAAGAATTCTTCTGGATCATTAAAGGCTTCTTCCGGCGCATTAAAGGTGAGAGACATCATGTATTTGGTGTTGGTTAACGTGCCGCCCTTACCATAGTTTTTCTTTGGTGATTCTGCTGTGCGACCGTCGCCAACACATAAAGCTCCTCCCATGCCTGCTGTGTATACTTCATCCATATACTTTTTGAATGACCAAGACACGCCCATCCAATTGCTTGGTGTTTGCAAAAATACAATGTCTGCCCATTGATGAAGTGCTAATTGCTCCTCCACATCGTACCCGTCACTCATTGTTACTACGCGCGTGTTATAACCTTTATCTTCCAGCATGGTTATTGCCTTATCAATCAAGGCTGCATTTAGCTTACCTTCAGAGAATGGGTAATATTGGTGGGCATTAATAATTAATACGTTTTTAAGATCAGTAGTGCTCATAAAACAACTCCAAACTAAATTTCAGCAAAAATAAGTAAGAGAGACACTCTCCTACTCAATCAATGTGTGGTATATTTTAGTAACCTGATTTAAGTTATCAATTAGTATACTTTTAGTAACCTAGTTGTTTTTTAGGAAAACTGATGGAAAGTGTCGTAAAAACAGACAGTAAAGGTAGAAAAAAAGTTTTAAATGCATGCACTGAACCCTGTGCTATCGAAAAAGGCATGCGTTTAATTGGCGGAAAGTGGAAAGGTTCCATTATTTATCACCTTAAAGATGAACCTGTAAGGTTTAATGACTTAACCCGTATGCTTGGCGGTGCCAGCAAAAAAATGGTCGACCAACGCCTAAAGGAACTAGAAAGTGAAGGGATGGTTCGTAGAAAAGTGATAAGTGACAGACCTGTCGCTGTAACTTATGAATTAACCGATTTTGGCAAAACCGCACTGAGTATTTTAGATGAACTCAGGATCTGGTCAGAGTCCCATCAAATTTAACAGTAGCTACTTTGAATTATTTAGCACAGCCCAATGCAGATTCTTATTTTGGAAATCTGCTTGGCGATTTTGGCGGAACAAGGCATGTAAAAAACTTGCCACTCACAGTGAAAAAGGCATTGGATAATCATTATCTAGTCGATAAATTTATAGATAACCATACAAAAATAACTGACACCCATCACAATTAGCAAGCGGCGATTGCCGAGTGTTTCTACCCGGCGATATCCACGACACCCGCTGCTTAACAGATAACTTCGTTCAATATCGTTTAACCAGTTGTGACTTTAAAGAAGAGAAGCGATCAGGACGGATGATCCAGTATTTAAGTGAGGTGTAGTGGTTTGCAAAAATTCAAGGCGATAGTGGGTTTAATTGTCGTCGCTGACATCTAACCATGCAGTTTTGAAGGGGAGTTATGGCTGCTAAGAGCGAATTTGAGACTGTCGGCGCTCTTCTTGGGAGAGTCTTCGATGCTGCATAGCAGACGTTCAACTAACTCATTTATGCTACAAAATCCGTTAATATAAATGAACTAAGGGCCCGATTTGAGCAATGAACGGGCATTCAAAATATCCCTTCGTGTAGTTCACTTAGGCATGGGCTTACATTTTCAAAAAACGACCAATTTCACACAGGTTTTCAATAAATGGTCAGTATAACTAATTAGTGGTCATATTGAGTAATCTAGTCGAAAGTGAGAATTTTAAAGAACTGAAATCATTGGTTTTTATGTTGGCGCAAACCTTGCTGTCTCAAGGTTGCTTTAATTTCATTATGGGTTAAAAATGAGAAACCTCGGATATTTTTTGTTTTTACTAATTTTTGCGTCAGGTTGTACTACAAACAATAGAGACCAAAGTCACACTCTCAACGAAGAAAAACACCAATCAAATGACGTTACTATTGTAGAAGAGGTCGTTTTTGAAAGCGAAGGTGTAAAATTATCAGGGAGCATGTATATACCTAAAGATGCACGAGCTGCGGTAGTATTAGTGCACGGCTCTGATCCTGTCCCACGAATGACTAAGTTAGCACAGTCATTGGCTAAGAGAGACTTACTAGTTTTGACGTACGACAAGCGTGGGGTTGGTGAATCTGGTGGCGTTTACGTAGGGCCTCAGGTGGGAACCAATAATATAAGTGTTGATAATTTAACTTTGCTTGCGAAAGATGCAAGTGCTGCGGTAGATGTGGTTCATGGCTATGACAAAGAGTTATCGATTGGACTTATTGGCGCGAGTCAGGCTGGCTGGATTATTCCAATTGCCGCACTCAATAATCAATCAGTAGAGTTTATGGTTCTCTTCAGTAGCCCTACAATCACAACTCTGGAACAACTTAGATTTCAGTTTTATACAAATGGTAGAGAAGACTTTTGGGAAACTCATACTGATGAAGAATCGCGTGAACATACGTTAAATGATCCTGACAGATATGATTTTAAAGCAACGGACCCGAAAATTTCTTTGAATTCTTTATCGATACCTGGGCTCTGGCTCT
Organism: Pseudoalteromonas sp. L23; assembly: GCF_021728455.1. Classification (NCBI taxonomy): domain Bacteria; kingdom Pseudomonadati; phylum Pseudomonadota; class Gammaproteobacteria; order Alteromonadales; family Pseudoalteromonadaceae; genus Pseudoalteromonas; species Pseudoalteromonas sp. L23. Next base: position 46,116 of record NZ_JAKKCW010000024.1, read on the forward strand.
TCGGAGAGCAGGACATACAAGTCCCAGTCAAAATGTGTATCGAGCAACTGAATAGGATGAAAGCTAAGGGCAAGCCTTTTGAATATGTATTATTTCCATCGCTGGGCCACAATACTAATAAAGCAGAGCCTCTAGATATTGCGATACAATGGATAAAGCAAAATAATTTTTCCCACTAATTCGTAATTGTTGTTTTGCTGATGTTGATCAAATAGAAGAGCGTAGTTTACTAATGGCTCAAATGTGACGAAGCGGCTATGCCGAGCGTCACTGAGCTCTCTTGCTGCTAGGTCGACTTTATGAGCACCCTAAATGAATCTCCGCTTCTGACAGTTCAAGTTTAGACTTGTCCAGTTTAACGGATATCGATGTTTAACACCGGCCCAAACCTTATACACTACCTTCTGATTCTATGACCAAAATTCTCGCCTCGCCACGAGGATGGGCAACATGCTCAGTGCCAATTGACGCATAAAAAATATCACCAGTTTGCAACAGGGCTGATTGCTCAACGCCATTCTCTTTGTAAAACATGTCAACCTCGCCATCTAACACGACAAAGACTTCTTCACCGTCATTAACATGCCACTTATAAGGCTGATCAGTCCAATGCAGGCGGGTTGTAATACCATTCATATTGGCGATGTCTTTTGCGCCCCAAGCGCGTTGTGCTGTGAATGTTTTGCTTCTAATTATTTCCATGATGTTTCCAGCTAGCTAAATGGCCTAAACCCATAATGACTCCCGTGCTGCGCTTAGCCCTATGCGAGAGGCATTATTCTACTGTTTTTTATATCGTGAGTAAGACACTTAATCTAAGCGTTTTTTGGCGTTACTTTTCTCTTCCATCGCTCGCATTTTCCTAATGGCCCAACCATCAATGGTCATAATAAATAGAACAATTAGTAAAATGTAGGTATATACGTTTACTATGATCGGATAACTGTCGTAAATCAATTGAGTTTGAATTGCCCAGTCACTAGGTAAATGTACTAAGTCTGGATGCCGGACTACATGCTCCAAAATCATTGCAAAGCATAACGCTGCTACTGCAAAGTAAATGTGTGTAATAGCACCTTGTTCTTTTGCCATATTATCATTATTAAACAAGGGTAATCGGATCGAAGTTGTGCTCTGTAACCAGTTGATGATAGATATACGGTATATTATTAGCATGACGGTGACTAAATTTAAGATGAAGTAGGCACTCTGAGATACGATTAAATTCCATGGCAATAGAGGTCTAATTGATAAGTCTATTACCTTCATAGAAAAGAGCACCGTTGCCAAATATATTCGATGCCCATCTTTATAGTTTGCTATGACTACAGCTATTAACAGAATGAAAAAAGTAACTTCTGTGATTGAAAATCGGGTGTTGTCAAAAAGGATGAAGAAATGCTCCATAGCTAATATCTCACCATCAATAAATAATTTAAAAATTATTACTAATCAGCTTATTACCTTTTAAAGCTAACGACTGACTTTACAAAATGTAAAGTGATAGGGTTAAAAAAATAACCATTTAGAGAAAAAAAGGTAACTTGGTTTCTCTTTCTTAAGTATCTTTCAACACACTCTTCATATACTTCAAAAGAGGGTTTACTACTTCCACTCTCCCATCCGCTAACCGTTTGATGAGAGACACCCATATTTAAGAATTTAGCAAAACCTCGAAGACTAAGGCCGAGCGATAAACGCATGTAGAGAATATTTTCACCACTGAACTTAGAGCCAATTAAGCTAAGATCTTCGATCATTTTCGTCTTGCCTTTTTCCTGCTCTGTCATCGTCCTTGCCAAATTTATGAATGGGTGAATATGTATAATTGTGAAATTTATGTTTCTTACTGTCAATGTTTTATTTTTATCGGTAACCACTGTAAATCGTCAAATATATTAGACGCAAGCTCATATATTCTCTTACTTCTAGAGCAAGAGAAAATGATAAGCGCAGATGAGTACAAGTATTCATAGGACTATTTGTTTACACTTTTTTAATTTTTAAGATGGTGAGCGATGAAGGAACAAACTCAGAAAGTAAAACCAAAAGAATCATACTTTAAGTTGCTGTACATCATGCTAAGCGGGCAATGCAATTACTTTAATCTTGAGCGAAAACATGCAAATCTTCATTGCCCTTTATGTGCACTTCGAAGAGGTCACAATAATGATTAATCAAAGTCAAGCAACAGAAAGATTGGAAAAAGTAGTAAAGCCCAAAGCGGCGCAAAAACAGCACTATCCAAGCAAAGTATTATGGGATAAGCGAATATGGCAAACTTACCTCGGTTAAAAATTAAACTCTGCTTATGGGCTGAGTTATATCGCAAGTATTAACTCATTCCAATTACCATGAAAGCGCGAATTCACTTTGGTGAGTGCAGGCCTAACCGATTGCCTTCTGTATCTAAAAATAACGCGAAGAAGCCGCTTTCGTCTGCATGTGGGGTTTTGGGGGTCAGTATTTTCCCACCGTTTTCTTCTACTTTTGATAGCACTCGTTGTAGGTCTTCACCTGCGTTTAAATACAGAGTAACGCCAGTGCTGGAAGGAGTGTAACCTTCACCTTGAACAATCACACCTACGGTAGATTGCCCTTCGTACGGGAAGAGTGCCATTGTCACTTCAGGCATATCTGTGGTTTCCATGGAGACAGCAAAAATGCGGCTGTAGAACTTTACGGCGCGGGTTAAGTCGGTTGCTGGAATTTCAAAAATTGATGCAAAGCTGTGCATGTTATCGTCCTTATTTTCTATGTGGGTCGGCTAGCTTTTGGTGACTAGGCTGGACTCGTTTAAGGTTCAACGAGTTCGACTTTAAGATAGCGTGGGGAGACAACAATTAATTGTAAAAAAGCGACAGGACTATTTATAGAAAAGCCGTGAAAGCGTCATGCTTTCGTCATCGAGAAACGCTCGCGGGTTTACCCCCGTGAGCGCTTTAAAGTCCTTAATAAAGTGAGACTGATCATAATAATTGCTTTTGTAAGCGATGTTGGTGAGGTTGTCTTCACGATTTATGAGGAGTGTTAAAGCGCTTTGCAAGCGTACAAGTTTACTTAAATGTTTTGGACTAATACCGACAAGGTCTAAAAACTTCCGCTCTAGTTGGCGCCTTTTATTGGGATTTGATTTGGTGATTGCATTAACCGATATATCGCCATTTTGTGCAAAGATAATGTCTACCGTTGTTTTTATAATGTGCTCAATTGTCCGCGGGTCGCTAAGCTTGTGAAGGAGAAAGGCCTCTAAAATCTCAATCCTTTGGCTTGTGTTTCGCGCTTGGATGATATCGCTTTCAAGCTTCGCGGCCTCATCGTGCTTAAATAATTCGTAAATCGATGTTTCCTTATTTATTAAGTTTTTTATAGGTTTCGAAATAAAGTGGGAAAAGGCATAAGGAAAAAAGCTGGCTGCAAAGGTGTGAACGTATCCGGTTGGTTGAATATAAAAAGGTGACACGGTTTGTCCAAGCACCATTGCGCGCGGTTGCAGTATGTAGTCATGTTCTGATGTATAGCGCTTAATATCGTCGCCCAATATAAAGGCCAGTTCAATGCAGCCGTCGGGGACAATGCGTTGCTTTGCGGCATCTTTATCTGCAGTAATCTCCAGTGTCCAAAAGCAATTGATAAATGAAGATAAATTTTCACAAGGGAAAAATGTTTTGTAATCCATAAAACCTCCGCTTCTAGCTATGGACGGTTGAAGCTTACAGCAAATAAAAACTAAGACTCTGGTAAATTTTGCAACCGTTTTATGGTCTGCTTTTTAGACGCGCTTTACCTGCTACTGGCCTTTATTGATATGCTTATTTATCCAATCTTGGTAATAAGATACACGTGTTAATACTGCGGTTGAACCGTATTTGCCTAAAGTATAATTTCCAAATCACCCTCAATTTCTTTCCACGCTGCTAATCCAACCAATACTGGTGTTGAGCCTTGATAAACGATTGCTGCGCCGCTGCTATATCTAGCTAAAAAATAAGTGACAGCTAAAAAATAAGTGACATATATGGACGCTCAGCTGCAGTCAAGTAATACTCATCCAACAAGGTTGTTTTAACAGCCTTGTTGCTTCTTTTATTTATCTCTCATTTACTATTTGTATGTATTGATAAACAG